>NZ_JBQQCA010000013.1:0-127626 GCF_052246635.1 Streptomyces sp. 6N223
CCTGGAGTGCGGCGATGCCGTCGGGGATGGAGTCGTGGCGGAATCCCGCGGTCTTGGAGAAGACGAGGATGTCGTAGGCGGGATCGTCGGGCGCCGCCGAGGCGCCGGAGGCCGTGGTCGGTCGCGCCGAGGCGCCGGAGGCGCCCCAGGCGGCCGCCGCCGGCAGCGCCGCGGCGCCCAGGGCTCCCGCGACGAGGACGGACCGCCGGGTCACATGCTTGGACACGATGTTTCTCCCTTCACTGGTGAGAGTCGCCCGAGGCCGTGTCGCCGGTGGCGAACGTGAAGTCGTCGACCGCGAACAGGGCCCCACTGCCGGTGGGACCGGTGAAGACCAGGTGGAGCGTGGTGGTCCCGGCGGGGGCACCCGACAGCGCGGTCGTCACGTCCTGGAAGGTGTTCGAGCCGCCGGTGTTCGCCACCTCGACGCTGCCGAGGAGGTCACCGGTGGGGGAGCCGGCACGGACCTCGATGGTCCCACCGGCACCGCCGGAGGAGACCCGGGCGGTGAACTCGGTGGCGTCGGCGAGCACATAGGGCTCGAACGCGATCCAGTCGCCGTCGTTGATGTAGCCCACCGCCAGCCCTCCGTGCGCGTTGCTGCGACTGGCGAGCTGAACGCCCTTCTGGGTGCCGAAGTGCTCGGCCTGGCGCTGGCTGGGCTGGGTGACGTGCTGGTCGTTTACGGTCAGCCCGTCCGCGCTGGTGTACTTCGCGTCCCAGACGCCGAAGATGTTGGCGTTGCCGTCGTGCCCGGCATCGGCGGGGACCTGGAGCGTGCCGGAGCAGCCGGTCTCGGAGGTCAGGTGGTGACCGTGGCTGTCGTGGCCGAGGATGAAGGCCACCGTGACCTTCGAGCAGTCGATCTCGTCGGCCGCGGGGTCGGTCACCGTCACCTCGAACGGCACCTCATCGCCGAAGTCGACGATCTGGCCGTCCGCCGGCAGCTCGAGGGTCACGGTGGGACCTGACGGCTGGGCCGAGGCTCTCGTCTCGGCCGAGGCCGTCGACAGCACCGTGACCGCGCCCACCGTCGCGAGCAGCGAGCCGGTCAGCGCGGCGAGGGACACTTTGAATCCTCTGTGCATGTGAGTCCTCCTTGAGAGCAGTGAGCCACCTGGTGACGCACTGCCTGTACAGTCCGCGCGCCGCGCCGGGGGCTCCGGGGTTGGCTGGTGAGCGTGAGATGACGGGTTCGGTTCCTCATGGGGCGCCGGCCCAGGGCCAGCCGCAAGGGGCTGTTGGACAGAGGACTGGCCCTGGGAGTCCCGGCGCCGCGCTACTTGGCTCCTGTGTGCTCGATTCGGTACACGGCGCTGTTCTCGTCGCCCCCGCCCCAGCCGGTGCCGTAGTCCAGGACGTACAGCGCGCCGTCAGGGCCGAACTCCGCGTCCATGAGCTGGGTGCCGGACCAGGGGAAGTCGTTGATGGCGGCGGGGCTGCCGTCCTCGCCGATGTCGATGTTCTTGATCCACCGGCGGCCGAACTCCATGGCGAAGAAGTCGCCGTCGTACTCCTCCGGGAACTTCACCGCCGAGTCGAGGTCCGCGTCGTACTGGTAGACGGGACCGGCCATCGGGGACTCCGAGCCGCTGCCGAACTCCGGGAAGGAGCCGCCGTCGTAGGAGATCCAGCCCGGCTGGGCGGGCGGAAGGGAGGTCTGGCCGGTGTTGTTAGGCGAGTCGTTGGTGGGTGCCGAGCAGTCGAAGGCGGAGCCGGAGGCCCCGGTGGCGAAGTCGTAGTCGATGTACGGCTGGTTGTCGCCGACGCAGTACGGCCAGCCGAAGTTGCCCGGCTCGGTGACGCGGGCGAACTCGACCATGCCGCCCGGGCCGCGAGCGGGGTTCGAGGTGCCGGCGTCCGGGCCGTAGTCGGCCACGTAGACGACGCCGGTCTCCTTGTCGACGCTCATCCGGAACGGGTTGCGGAAGCCCATGGCGTAGATCTCGGGCCGGGTGTTCTCCGTGCCCGGCGGGAAGAGGTTGCCCTCGGGGATGTCGTAGGAGCCGTCCTCGTTGACCGAGATCCGCAGGAGCTTGCCGCGCAGGTCGTTGGTGTTGCCCGCCGAGCGCTGGGCGTCGTACGCCGGGTAGCGGTTGCTCCGCTCGTCGATCGGGGTGTAGCCGTCGGAGGCGAACGGGTTGGTGTTGTCCCCGGTGGTCAGGTAGAGGTTGCCCTCGGCGTCGAAGTCGATGTCGCCGCCGGCGTGGCAGCAGATGCCGCGCTCGGTCGGCACGTCGAGGACGGTGACCTCGCTGGCGAGGTCGAGGGTGTGGTCCTCGTTCAGGGTGAACCGGGACAGCCGGTTGACGCCCTTCCACGCCTCGAAGTCCGCGGCCGAGCCCTCGTTCGGCGCGTCCCCGGGCGGGGTGTCGAGCGGCGGCGAGTAGTAGAGGTACACGAAGCGGTTGGTGGCGAAGTCCGGGTCGACTCCGACGCCCTGGAGGCCCTGCTCATCGTGGGAGTAGACAGGAATCTGCGCCGCGACGCTGGTGGTGCCCTCGGGGTCGGTGACCCGCAGGGTGCCGTCCCGCGAGGTGTGCAGCACCCAGCGGTCGGGCAGCACCGCCAGCGACATCGGCTCGCCCAACTCGGAGACCCCCTTGGCCAGGGTCACCTGCTGAAACTGCGCCTGCCGCGTGTCGACCGTATCGGCGGGTTCGGCCGAGGCCGTCGACAGCACCGTGACGAAGCCCGCCGTCGCGAGCAGCGAGCCGGTCAGCGCGATGAGATGCCTTTTGAATCCTCTGTACATGTGCTCCTCCTAGTGGGGGTGAGTTGCCCGGTGAACCGGCGCGTGTCCCGTCCGCGCGCCGCGCCGGGGAGTGGCCCCGTGGTGGCTGGTGAGCGTGAGATGGCGGATTCCTCGCGGGCGCCATCGCTGCCCGCACGCCCTCTCTGCGGCTCTTCGCCCCCGGCCGGGTGGTGCGTCGTCGAGCGGGTGCCGCCCAGGACCAGCCGCGAGGGGCTGTTGGGCAGAGGGCTGGTCCTGGGAGGTACCGACGCCCCGCCACGCGGTCGCTACAACGAACCGCTATGGCACGGCGGGCGTGGAGCCGGACTATTCCAGGACCGCGTCCCACGCGGTGCCGCCGCTGGTGGCGTCGGCGGAGAGGCGGTCGCGGGCGGTGGTGTCGCCGTACAGGCTCCAGCGGAACCAGTCCAGCATGGTGTTGGTGGTCTGCGGATACGTCCCGGCCTCGCGGTACAGGTACTCGCCGTGGCCCTGGCCGAGGTGGGTGAGGAACCCCTTGGGCCCGGGCCATTCGTCGTACGCCTGGCGGGCCGAGGAGTAAGGACAGGTCCCGTCCTGGTCGCCGTGGATGAACAGGACGTTGGCGGCGACCTCGGGCGCGGGGTCGCCCATGTCCACGCAGGCGATCGGGACGGCCGCGACGATGCGGTCGTCCGGCCAGGCGGTGAGCAGGCCGTGGGAGGTCATGCCCCCCAGCGAGTGGCCGGACACCCCGACCCCGGCCTCGGTGTCGATGTGCCCGGCGAGCGGGTCGTCCGCGGCGTCGTTGAGGGCGAGCGTCAGGGTGATGATCTCGGAGACGTCCATCGACTGGGTGCCGTTGTACACGTCCGGCGGGCTGCCCGTGCCGGGGAAGCTGGGGGAGGGGACGACGAAGCCGGCCTCGGCCAGCGGTTCGACCTGTGCGTCGTAGCTGTCCGCGTTTCCGCCGTACCCGTGGCTGAACTCGACGACGGGGAAGACGCCGTCGGCGATGGGGGCGTCGCGGACCGGATCGCCGCCGGGGGTGCCGGTGGCCGGATAGTAGACGTGCGTGGTGAGCTGGCGGTCGCCGCGCGTCCACAGGTACTCCCGCCACCCGATGGCGAACGGCTCGGCCGGCGCCTGCCGTGGGGAGGGGATCCTGGTCGCCGGACCGGCGAGGGACTGCTCGGCACCGAGCACGCCGGCGCCGAGAGTGGCTGCTCCGGCCGCGCCAAGTCCCAGGAGGGTGCGCCGTCGCATCGACATGGTGACTCCTGTGGGGGGTGGTGTGGGGGGATGGGGGTTGGGGGGACGTTGGTGCCGCCGCTGCACGTGGTGGCTGACGCGAGGTCAGTGCGCTGGAGCGAAGGTGCCGGAACCTGAGACGAAGCGGTGGCTGACGGCCGGGGTCGGGGCGAGCGGCCGGCCGGCGGAGGTCCCCTGGAAGCCCCTGGGCAACTGCCGTCGGCTGGCGGCGGCCATGGCCGCGCTACCGAAAGCGGGCTTCGGTCCACCCGGGGCCGCGATCGCGACCAGATGGCGCGGGCGGCAATGACGCGCTGAAGCGAACACGGAACAACTCCACGGCGGCTCGGCCGGTGGGGACCACCACGGCATTCCTGTGTCCTCAGAAGTCCGGCAACCTGGCCGTGCGTGGGGGAGCCTCACCGGAACAAAACGGATGGTGCGCGTGCTTGTCCTGCCATGGTCCGTGGGACGGGCACAGACCGATGCAACCAGCTGCACGTCCGACATGCCGAACGCTCAACTGATTCTTCAGACGAGAGGGATCATAAGCGCGCCGAGACATCAGTCAACATACGTCGTACGAATTTTTTTATCGAACACATGCGGACCGAGCGCTGCGACATGCGGCCACCCGGCAGCAAGGCCCCGCAGTCTGCGGCGAGCGTCGCCACCTGTCGACCGCGGTGGGACGGGGCAGAACGAGCGTCACGTGCCGGGCAGATCGGCGAGGGCGGCGACCAGGCCGAGGGCGGCGCAGACGCCGAGGGTGCGCAGGACGCTCCAGCGCAGCCGGAAGATCAGGACGGCGGCGACCACGGCGATGCCCAGGGACGTGGAGCGCACGGTGGTCAGGTCGGGCAGGTGCAGGTCCAGCGGGCCGGTGGTGAGGGGTTCCACGTCGGTGAAGAGGGTGTGGGTGGCGAAGTAGAGGGCGAGGTTGGCGATGACGCCGACGACCGCCGCGGTCACGCCGGCCAGCGCGGCGGACAGGGTGCGGTTGCCGCGCAGGCGCTCGATGTGCGGGGCTCCGAGGAAGATGAACAGGAAGCAGGGCACGAAGGTCACCCACGTGGTCAGCAACGCACCCAGGAACGCGGCGGCCCAGGGGGAGAGCGAGCCGGGATTGTTGTAGGCACCGAGGAAAGCGACGAACTGCACGACCATGATCAGCGGGCCGGGGGTGGTCTCGGCCAGGGCCAGGCCACGGACCATCTCACCAGGACCGAGCCAGCCGTAGGTCTGCACGGCCTGCTGGGCGACGAACGCCAGGACGGCGTAGGCGCCGCCGAAGGTGATCAGGGCCGTGCCGGAGAAGAACAGCCCCTGGGTGGTGAAGACGCTGCCGGTGCCGGTCAGCACGGCGACGGCGGCCAGCGGCAGCCCCCACAGCACCAGCCCCACCACCAGGATGCGCCCCGCCCGGCGCCACCCGGCCGGCGCATGGTGCAGTTCCTCGTCCGCGATCACCGGCGGCGCGCCGTCGCTCGCCGCGGCATGGCCGGCCGCTTCCGCTGACCGGGGAACGTAGCGGGCCAGCAGCCACCCGGCCGCCGCCGCGGCGGCGATCACGACCGGGAACGGCACGCCGAAGACGGCCAGCGCGGCGAACGCCGCGCAGGCCAGGGCGATATGGCCTGGATGGGTCAGGGAGCGGCGGCCGACCCGCCACACCGCCTGGGCGACGATCGCGGTCACCGCCGGGGCCAGCCCGGCCAGCAGGCCGGTCACCCAGGTCATCTCGCCCCACCCGACGTACAGCACGGACAGCGCCAGCAGGGTCAGCACGCCGGGCAGCACGAAGAGGGTGCCCGCTGCCAGGCCGCCCCGGGTGCCGTTGAGCAGCCAGCCGGTGTAGATGGCCAGCTGCTGGGCCTCGGGGCCGGGCAGCAGCATGCAGTAGGACAGCGCGTGGTTGAACCGCTGCTGCCCGATCCACCGCTTCTCCTCCACCAGGGTCCGCTGCATCACCGCGATCTGCCCGGCCGGCCCGCCGAAGGTCTGCCAGGAGATCGCGAACCAGGCCCGCAGCGCCTGGCGGAACGGGATCAGATCCCGCCGGTGCGGCGTCTCGTCCGGCGGGCGGCGTATGGGGTCGGCAGCGGTCACCGGCGGCACTCCTCTGTCTTCTCTGTTTCGTCTGTTTCGTCTGTCTTCGGGCGGTGAGGGGTTTGAGGCGGGCGGGAGCGTCGACGGGTTGGCCTGTCCGCGCCCCTCGCGTGCCAGGGACCGCCGAGCAAGAACAATGTAACCGTGGTTGCATTATTCTTCCAGTGGCCTGACGACGCCCTGGAGTGCACTGGAGTGAAGGAGACTGGTGGCCATGCGTCCGCACACCCCCCCGGACCGGGCTCGGTTCGCACTGCCTCCGATCGCCGGGGCAACGGGTCCCGAGCCGCGGGAGACCCGCCGGTGACCGCGTCCGGGGTCGGCGGGCAGTGGGTGCTGCTGAGCTACCGAGTCCCGCGCGAGCCCTCCACCCCGCGCATCACGATCTGGCGGAAGCTCAAACGCCTCGGCGTCGCCCAGCTGTCCGACGGTCTGGTCGCGCTGCCCGCCGACGCCCGTACCCGCGAGCACCTGGACTGGATCGCAGACGAGATCCTCGACGCCGGAGGCACCGCCACCGTCTGGCTCGCCCACCCCACCAGCGCCGCCCAGGAACGCCAGCTCGCCCAGACCATGGCCGACGCCCGCACCGCCGAATACGAGGACGTGCGCGACCAAGCCGAACAGGCCCGCACCGCAGACGAACCAACCCGTCAGCGGGTCCTGCGCAAGCTGCGCGCCGAACTGCGGCGCATCCACCGCCGCGACTACTTCCCCCCACCCGCACGACGCGCCGCCGAGGCCGCCGTCAATGCCCTCGCCCCCGGGCATCGAACCGAACCCCGCACCAAGGAGAGTGAGTCCGCATGAAGTGGGCCACCCGCGCCGGCATCCACATCGACCGCGCCGCCTGCGCCTGGCTGATCCGCCGCTTCATCGACCCCGACGCCGCCTTCGTCTTCGTCACCGACCCCGACCAGGTCCCCGGTGACGCCACCCCCTTCGACATGCGCGGCGTGGAACTTGGCCACCACCACGGCGACTGCAGCTTCGAGACCATCCTGCGCCGCTACCAGCTCGCCGACGACCGCGCCTTGGAGCGCATCGCCGAGATCGTCCACGAAGCCGACCTCGACGACGAGCGTTTCGACGCCCCCGAGGCTCCCGGCCTCGACGCCATCCTCCGCGGCCTGTCCATGATCGGCGACGACGAGCACACCCTGACCGTCACCCGGCCCGTCTTCGACGGCCTGTACGCCTACTACCAACGCGCCCACCTGCTGGGCCGCGAACCCGCCTGACAGGCGCGACCAGCTCGGTCGCACTGCCTCTGATCCTCGGCGCCCCGGATCCTGGTCCTGGCCGCTCGGCGGTGTGCCCGGCCGCCTCTCAGCGGCCAGGCACACCGCCGATCCCTCACAGGTGGTCAACCAGCCACGGGCCACCGAGAAGAACGCAGGCGACCCCCGCGACCAGCCCAGCGGCAACCAGCAGCCCGCGCATGAGCGGAGACATCGGACCAACTCCTTCACCCACACGTGATCCATCACCGCTGCCGGTGCCGACCGCGTACCCGAGCGCATAGTGGCGTGCTTTTCCATGATGCATCCACCGCCGCCACCGGTCGGTGAACCTCACACAGGCAGCAGGAACAGGCTCAGCGGCGTGGACAGCAGTCCCGCCGCGAGGGCGAGGACGGTCAGGCGTCCGGCGGCCGTGGCGCCCGGGGGAGCCGGGGCCAGCAGCCGCGCCCTGCGCGTGCGCAACGCCGTGTCCGCCGCGCCGAACCCGCCCGCGGGCGTGGCGAGCGGCGGGCCGGCGTTCTCGAACCGCGTCAGGGCACGGGTGAGGTCGCGGGCGGGCAGCCGCCGGCAGCAGGCGTCGTCGGCGCACATCTCCAGCAGCAGCCGGACGGCCGCCACCGCCTCGTCCAGCGGCGCGCTGTGCGGGATGAGGCGACGCCAGGCCAGCAGCGGCAGCAGCACCAGGTCGTGCCGCTGGCGCAGGTGTGCACGCTCGTGTGCGATGACGGCCGCCAGATGCTGACGTTCGAGCGCGTGGAGGGCCCCAGTGCTCAGCACGATGCTGCCGTGCCGCCCGGGCAGGCAGTACGCCGCCGGGGCCGGGTGGTCGAGGATCGCGACGCCGGGCAGCGCGTCGTCGGAGCGGGCCACGAGCGCGAGCAGGTGTCGGTGGCGTCGCCGATGCCGTCCGGCCGCCAGCCACGCCAGGGACAACGCGGCGATCCGGCCGCCCACGCAGGCCGCGCCGACCCCGAGGGCGAGCGGACCGGCCGGGCCGAGCGGCACGTTCGCCGGGTCCGCGGCCAGCCGCAGCAGCCCGGGCAGCAGCCCCTGGTTCTCCGGGGCGAAGGCCGCGGAGAACAGCAGCCCGAACAGCGACAGTTCAAAGGTCACGCCCAGCGCCTGCCACAGCAGGAGCGCGGTGCGGGGCATGCGCGCCACCCACCGGGCGCGGGCCAGCGGCCGGACGGCCGCGACGCAGCCCACCAGCAGCACGGCGAAGTGCAGGACGTGGCTCACGGCTTCGGGCCACCGTCGCCGTCGGCGGACTCCGCGTCCTGGGCGTCCCCCAGCTTCTCCAGCGCCTCGCGGAGGGCCTGCGCCTCGGGGGTGGAGACCGCGTGGGCGAAGTGGACCAGGACCGCCTCGCGGTCCCCTGCCTGTCCCAGGGCGTCCATCATCAGGCTGCTGACGTACGCCTCCCGGCTGGCCGCCGGCGTGTACCGCCAGGAGCGTCCGGTGCGCTCCCGGCGGGCCGTACCCTTGCGCGCCAGCCGGTCGAGCACCGTGATCACGGTGGTGTGGGCAAGGCCCTGATCCGGCAGCGCGGCCAGCACTTCCTTGGCCGTGAGGGCGCCCTCCGCCTCCCACAGCACGTCCATGACCGCGCGTTCCAACTCGCCGGAGCGGCGCATCCGTTCCTTCCCTCCGCGTCTCGCGAGGCGTAACTCTACCCGACGTAGAACAACTGCGCGCCGCCCTGCTACGGTGCCGACCCGAAGCATTGCTCTACACGACGTAGAGCAAAGCGTGCCGTGTCTGGGAGGCGGTCATCATGAACGGTGCGACTCTGGCCGAGGTCAGCAACACGCTGATGCTCTGGGCCCTGGTGGTCTACGTCGGCGCCTTCGTCGCGTTCTGCGCCGAATGGGCCATCGGCACACGCGGCCGGCTGGCGCGCCGCGCCGCACGGGACGCGGCGGCCCAGGCCCGCACGCCCGCCCTGCTGGGCGCGGCGGCAGCCGGATCGCTCGCCGCGCCACCGCCCGAACCCGGAGTCCGGAAAGCCGAGGCTGCGCCCGCGTCACGCGGCGCCCCACCACGCGCGGACGCCGCCGGTCACATCGCGGTCGCGCTGACGATCCTCGGCGGCCTGCTGCACACCGCCGCGACCGCCGCCCGCGGGCTGGCCACCGAACGCGTGCCGCTGGGCAACATGTACGAGTTCGCCACCGGCGGCGCGCTCGCCATCGTCGCCGCCTTCCTGCTCCTGCTCGCCCGGCGCCGGGACCGCAGCCTCGGCGTCTTCGTCCTGCTGCCGGTCACCTGCGTCCTCGGCCTGGCCATCGCCGTCCTGTACGCCGAGGCCGGGCCGCTCGCCCCGGCGCTGGACTCCTACTGGCTGGGCATCCACGTCTCCGCCGCCGTGCTGTGCACCGGTGCCTTCACCATCGGCGCCGTCGTCTCCGCGCTCCACCTCGCCCACCCCCGGCTCGGCGCAACCGCCGCGCTCCGCCTGCCCGGACCGGCGGCGCTGGACCGCCTGGCGTACCGCACCGCCGCGTTCGTCTTCCCGCTGTGGACGTTCGCCATCATCGCCGGCGCCATATGGGCGGAGAACGCCTGGGGCCGGTACTGGGCCTGGGACCCGAAGGAGACCTGGGCGTTCATCACCTGGGTGATGTACGCCGCCTACCTCCACGCCCGCTCCACGGCGGGCTGGACGGGCGCCCGCGCGGCCTGGCTCAACCTCGCCGGATACGGCTGTTTCCTCTTCAACGTCGTCGGTGTGAACCTCTTCCTCACCGGCCTTCACTCCTACGCCGGCCTCTGAGCCCGGCGGGAAGGACCGACCCCTATGCCCTCGCTCAGCGGCATCGCCCGCGCCTGCCACCGACGGCGGTGGACCACGGTCATCGGCTGGCTCCTCGTGGCCCTCACCCTCGCCGGCGTCGGTGGCATGGCCGGCCCGGAGTTCGACTCCGAGTACGCCCTGCCCGACACCGACTCCCAGCGCGCCTACGACGTGCTGGAGGACCACTTCCCCGAACGCGCCGCCGGCACCGGCGACATCGTCCTGTACGCCGACGCCGGCCTCGACAACCCGGCCATCCGCGACCGGGCCGAGCAGGTGCTGGACGCGGCCCGCAGCGCCGACCCGGTGGTCGCCGACGTCATACCCCACACCGACGCCGCCCGCGGCGGGCGCGTCAGCGACGACGGCACGACCGGGATCGCCACGATCGTGTTCACCACCAGCCGCACCGAGGTGCCCGACGAGGCGGCCGAGGCGATCAAGGAACGCCTCACCGCCTTGTCCGGCCAGGGCCTGACGGTCGAGCTGTCCGGCACCATGTTCGCCCCCGTCCCGAGCACCGGGATGAGTGAGACGGTCGGGCTGGCCGCCGCGCTGGTGATCCTGCTGGCCGCCTTCGGCTCCCTGGCGATGGCCGGCCTGCCCATCGTCGTTGCGCTGACCGGCCTGCTGGCCAGCCTGGGCGGGGTGATGCTGCTGACCAAGGCCATGGACGTGCCGGACTTCAGCATGTCCGTCGCGCTGATGATCGTGCTCGGGGTCGGCGTGGACTACGCCCTGTTCATCGCCACCCGCTACCGCACCGCCCGCCGCGACGGCCAGTCGCCGCAGGACGCCGTGGCGACCGCGGCCGGCACCTCCGGGCACGCCGTCGCGTTCGCGGGCACCACGGTCATCGTCTCGCTGGCCGGCATGTTCTTCATGGGCGTGCCCTTCGTCTACGGCCTGGCGGTGGCCTGCATGCTCGGCGTCGCCGTCACCCTCGGCCTCGCGCTGACCCTGGTGCCCGCCCTGCTGGCGCTGACCGACCGCTGGCTCACCCCCACCGGCCGCCTCGAACGCCGCACCACCCGCCGAGCCACCGCCACCGCCACCGGCACCGGCGCGGGGATGGCGCGCCGACGCCCGCTCGCCGTCGCCCTGGGCGGCACCGTCGTGCTGCTGGCGCTGTGCGCCCCGGCCACGGCCATGCGCCTTGGCTCGGCGGACGCCGGAAACGCCCCCGCCTCGGACACCACCCGCCGCGCCCACGACCTCAAGCAGGAGGCGTTCGGCCCCGGCTCCACCGCGCCCTTCATGGTCGTCGCCGACCTCCACGGCGCCACCCCCGGCCAGCTCGACGAACTGGCCCGCGGCCTTCAGAGCACCCCCGGCGTCGCCGCGGTGACCCCGCCCGCGCTCAGCCCGGACGGCCAGGCCGCGGTCATCACCGTCATCCCCACCACCACCGCCCAGGACGAGGCCACCCCCGAACTGGTGCGTGAGCTGCGCCAGGACGTCCTGCCCCGGGCGGCCCACGGCACCGACACGCGGCTGCACGTCGGCGGCGTGACCGCCACCTTCCAGGACCTCACCGACCGGATGGCCGGCCGGCTCCTGCCGTTCGTGCTGGCCGTCGTGGTCATCTCCGCACTGGTGCTGGCGGCGATGTTCCGCTCCGTCCTGCTGCCGGCCCAGGCGGTGATCCTGACGCTGCTGTCCCTGGGCGCCGCCTACGGCCTGCTGACGGCCGTCTTCCAGTGGGGCTGGGCCGCCGGCCTGTTCGGCGCCGGCCGCACCGGACCGCTGGAGAGCTACATGCCGATGACCCTGATGGCGCTGCTGTTCGGGCTGGGCATGGACTACCAGGTCTTCGTCCTCACCCGCATCCGCGAGGCACACGCGCGCACCGGCGACGCCCGTACGGCCGTCGGGGAAGGACTGCACGCCTCACGCCGCGTGGTGCTCGCCGCGGCCCTGATCATGGCGGCCGTCTTCGCCAGCTACACGCTCTCCCCCGACCGCATCATGAAGCAGTTCGGCCTCGGCCTCGCCGCCGGCGTGCTGGCCGCGGCGGCCGCCGTGCTCGTCATCACCCCCGCTCTCCTCCACACCCTGGGGCAGCGGGCCTGGCCAACACATCGGGTGAGGCCCGGGGGGATCCCGGTCAGGATCCCCCCGGGCGCTCGTCCTCGATCAGACGAGGGCGCGGTCCGCATGCGGACGCGCCGTTGACGGCGATGAGGCGGCGTGACGGTGCCGCTCGTTCTACTCGGTTCTACTCGGGCGGCGCGGTGGACTCGAACTGCGTGATGAAGTCCCACGCCTCTCCGGGCACCCAGGTGTTGCCGCTGTCACCGGCGACCCCGTCCGTCGGAGCCGAGATGTGACCCTCGTCGAAGGCGGCCCATACCACCGGATACCCCTCCTGGCAGCCCTCGTAGGCCGTCGTGATGTGGGTCAGGCTGCCCCCTGCCGGTTCGGGCGTGTCCTGGGGGGTGCAGCCGTTGTTCGTGACCCACCTGTCGCGCTGGGCCTCTCCGCCGGTGAAGTTGTCGGCGGTGCCGTGCACCCCCATGTAGGCGACGGGCTCGGTGCCGCCGTCGCACCCGCTGATCTCTCCCGGGGAGGACTGGGCCACGATCGCGCGGAAGACGTCCGGCCGGGAGCAGGCGAGGGAGATGCTCATGGCGCCGCCGTAGCTGAAGCCGATGGAGAAGCGCTGTGTCGTGTCGACGCAGAGATCCGCCTCGATCGTCGCGAGCAGGTCGTCGATGAACGTCACGTCGGCCCCGCCGGTGTTGGCCCAGCCGTTGTCGATGCCCTGGGGCGCGACGAAGATGGTGCTGTTCTCCGCAAGCCGCTGGAGCCCGTAGTAGGCCCAGGTGCCCGTCTCCACGGTGTTGCCTGTGGCGACGTTCTCTGCGGTGCCGCCCCACCAGTGGAGCCCCAGGACCAGCCGGTAGGGCTTGCTGTTGTCGTAGTTGTCGGGAACGTCCAGGATGAAGGTGCGGTCCTGGCCGCTGCTCTGAATCGTGTGGGTGCCGTCCTGCAACGTCGGGGCCTGGCCGCATCCGGCGGTCTCCTGGGCGGTACCGGCATCCGAGCGCGGCAGGCCGGCTTCGCTGGCGGCGCTGGTCAGTGCTGTGCCACCCGTGGTCAGGGCGACAAGTGCCGCGACCACGACAGAACCCGAGAGGAATTTACGCTTCATCATCGCGCAACTCCCTCTCGCTGGTGAAATATTGACATTTCTCCTCCTTCATCGGGGGTGGGGGAGCGCCGGCCGGCCGGCACGCGTGTGTGCGTGCCGGCCGACCGGCGCCTCCCGAGATGGGGTCCGAAACGCTGGCTGAGCCCGCCGGTCAGCCGCCCGGCGCCGAGCAGGGCGCGACGGCGTGTCGAAGGAAGCACGGACTGCTCCATGGCGGCTCTACTGGAGGGCCCACCACACGGCATCGCCCGTCGTCCTCAGGCGTCCGGCAACATGCCGCGTGAGGGGAACTCACATGGACGGAACTGATGGTGCGCGTGCTCTCATGCGGTGGCCTATGAGACGGCACAGGCCGGTCCAGCCTCGCGTCGTTCGCTATGACGAACGTATGACGAATGATGGCTGGAGCATCAGACAGGGATCATAGGAGACGTGGGCGCGACGTCAACCTCCCCGGCGCATATATTTCTTGATCTCAAGCCGCTCACGAGGTCGCCGAGAACTGCCACCAGTTCACATTGAACAGAGAGCCGCTTCCGCCGGTGTACGTGAAGTACACGTCGTGCGTGTCCGTTGCGCCGCTCACCGGGCAGGAGACGGTCTCCCATGTCTGCCAGCCGCCCGTGCCCGGGACGTCGCACGTCGCCACCGGCGGACCGTCGACGCTGTCCAGACGGACCTCGATCTGGCCGCCGCTGGTCTCCGAGGCCACCCTCGCACTGAAGGAGCTCGCGCCCGCGCCGAAGTCGGCGCCTTTGACCTTGATCCAGTCCCCGTTCTCGATGGAACCGACATTGATTCCGCCGTCGCCTGAGGGTTCCGTTTCGACGCCGGAGCCCCAGGCGATCGTTTCGCCCTCCTGCTGGGCGTAGGGGTCCAGCGTGCCCAGCTGGGGCGCCCCTTCCTCGGTCATGGTGATCGTCGGGAATGTGCCGTCGGGGTTGTATGCGAACTTCTCCACGGCGACCGAGCGGGTAAAGCCACCACCGCCCGGCAGTGCGCCGTTGTGATAGAAGAAGTAGGAGTTGCCCTGGAAATCGATGACGCCGGCGTGGTTGGTGAAGCTGGTGCCCTGTGTGGGCATGACCGTTCCCCGGTAGGTCCACGGCCCGGTGGGACCGGGGGCCGTCGAATAGGCGATGTGCTCGCTGCAGCACTCGGCCGCGTACACGATGTAGTACAAGCCGTCACGCTTGTACACCCAGGGCCCTTCTTCGTAGAGGGTGGGACGGTCCGGATTTCCCTCGCGGCTGCCGAACCCCTCCGGGGTGAGGGGGATCTGGGTCGGGTCGCCGGAAAACGAGATCATGTCCTCGTTCAGCTTCAGGTACCAGAGGTTCGGGTTACCCCAGTACAAATATGCCTGCCCGTCGTCGTCGATGAACACATTCGGGTCGATCTCGCCGTTTTCCACCAGCGGATGTCCGAGGGCGTCCTCAAAGGGCCCGGTAGGGCTGTCCGACACCGCCACCCCGATGGCCATCCGGCCGGTCGCCCCATTCGTCACGGGAACGTACCAGTAGAATTTGCCATTCCGCTCGACGACGTGGCCCGCCCACGCGTCGTCGCTCGCCCAGCTGAAGGTCTCGATGCTCATCGGGGAGCCGTGATCGGTCCAGTTCACCATGTCCGAGGACGAGAACACCCGCCAGTCCTTCATGGTGAACTCTGTTGAGCCGTCCTCGTCGTGTCCCGTGTAGAGGTACACACGGCCGTCATGTACGAGTGGCGCCGGGTCGGCCGTATAGATGGTCTGGACGATTGGGTTGTCCGCTTTTGCCGTGGCAGGCTGAACCAACATCAGGACGCAGAGCAGGCCCACTAGACAGGCGAGGCTGCGACTCGACTTCAGAATAGCCAGAGATTTCATCGTTTACCCTTCATCCGACTGTGGACACCCGCCTCGCAATTGCGGCGACGGCGAGCGCTACAGGCGGTCGCGTGCCTGGTATTCAGCCCCCTGCACTTTCAGGTCAAAACGCGCTGCGAGACTACCATTGTGACAAGCTGCGCATCAACGGTGCGCCCAGAGGCCCGGATGAGCAGGCCGCTGCCTCGTCGCCGCCGAACGACACCACGGAATAACCGGTCCTGGCGCACACGGGTCGGTCCGCCACCCACAGCCGCACAGCACGCCATGTGACCACTGCCGTTACGGGTGTTCGCTCGCGAGCGGTCCCGGTATCCGGGACCGGGCCGATCGATCCGGGCCGGGTGGGAGAGACTGGCCCGCACCATGACCAACAACGTCCCGCGTCCCGCGACCCGTACGCCGAGCACCGCACGACCGGCCGCTGCGGCTTGGCCGTTTCGCGGGGGTGCGCGTGCGGCGAGCCGGGTTGTCCTGTCGCCCTGGGGCCGGTTTGTCCTGTTGGGCCTGTTCGTGGCGGGGGCCGTGTGTGCGGTCGTCGTGACGGGAGTGGACGACGTGCTCGACCGGCGGTCCGGCGGCGTCGCTCCGGGCGTGGGGGCTGGGGTTCTGTGTGTGGGCGTCTACGCGCTGGCCGCGTTCGCCTTCGTGCCCAAGTCGGCGCTCACCGCCGCCGCTGGTGCGCTGTTCGGGATCGGGCCGGGGCTGTTGGTGGCCGTGGCGGGCACCATGCTGGGCGCCCTGCTCGGTTTCGCGGTCGGGTGTCTTCTCGGGCGTGACGCGTTGCGACCGGTGCTGCTGCGCTCGGGGGCGCTGACGACGCTCGACCAGCGCCTCTCCGGCCGGGCCTTCGTCGGCGTTCTCGTGCTGCGTCTGCTGCCGATCTTGCCGTTCGCGGCGGTCAATCTGGGCGTGGCCCTGTCGCGGGTGCGATGGTCGCAGTTCGCTCTCGCCACCCTCGTGGGCACGCTTCCGGGCAACGCCGCCTGGGTGCTGGCGGGTGCCTCGACGGTCGCGCCGCCTTCCATGGGGCTGTGGATCCCCGCCGCCGCGGGCGTCGCCCTGCTGGGCGTCGTGCCCGCGTGGCGGCACCTGCGGAACCGTCGTCGCATACGCCTGACCTGACGGCCCGGACCGCCCTCGGCCTTGCCTGGCGGTGTGCCACTGCGTGTGTATGCCAAGAGCGACGAGCCGGGCCCTGGGCGTCCCCTGTCGGGTCCGGCCCAGGGCCTGCCTCATGCTGAGCGGCTCGTGGTGTCAGGCCGCGGTCGTCACGTCCAGCTGGTCGGAGGCGTGGTGGGCGTCGGTCAGGGGGCGGAAGCGGCGTAGGCGCAGGCTGTTGCTGACGACGAAGACCGAGCTGAACGCCATGGCCGCGCCCGCCAGCATCGGGTTGAGCAGCCCGGCCGCGGCCAGCGGGATCGCGGCCACGTTGTAGGCGAAGGCCCAGAAGAGGTTGCCCTTGATGGTGGTCAGGGTGCGGCGGGCCAGGCGGATGGCGTCGGCGGCGGCGCGCAGGTCGCCGCGTACGAGGGTGAGGTCGGCGGCCTCGATGGCGACGTCGGTGCCGGTGCCCATGGCCAGGCCGAGGTCGGCGGTGGCCAGGGCGGCGGCGTCGTTGACGCCGTCGCCGGCCATGGCGACGACCTTGCCCTCGGCTTGGAGGCGGGTGATGACGTCGGCCTTGTCCTTGGGCATGACCTCGGCGATGACGTTGTCGGGGCCGATGCCGACCTGGCGGGCGACCGAGGCGGCCACGGTCGCGTTGTCGCCGGTGAGCAGGACGGGCGTGAGCCCGAGCCCGCGGAAGCGGCGGATCGCCTCGGCGGAGGTGGGCTTGACGGCGTCGGCGACGGTCAGCACGCCGCGGGCCTGGCCGTCCCAGGCGACGGCGACGGCGGTGTGGCCCTCGGCCTCCGCCGCGGCCATGGCGCGTTCCAGCTCGGGCGGCAGGGTCAGCGCCCAGTCCTCCAGCAGGCGGACGCGGCCGACGAGGATGGCGTGGCCGTCGACGATGCCCTGGACGCCGAGCCCTTCGACGTTGGCGAAGTCCTCCGGGGTGGGCAGTTGCCCGGCCCTGTCAGTGGCTGCGGTGGCGATGGCCTGGGCGATGGGGTGTTCTGAGGCGTGTTCCAGGGCTCCGGCCAGGCGCAGCACCTCCGTCTCCTCCTCCCCGTCGGCCGTGTGGACGGCGAGCAGGGTCATGTGGCCGGTGGTGACGGTGCCGGTCTTGTCGAGCACGATGGTGTCGATGCGGCGGGTGGATTCGAGGACTTCGGGGCCCTTGATGAGGATGCCGAGCTGGGCGCCGCGCCCGGTGCCGACCATGAGGGCGGTGGGGGTGGCGAGGCCGAGAGCGCAGGGGCAGGCGATGATCAGCACGGCGACGGCGGCGGTGAACGCGGCGCCGACGCCGTCGCCGGTGCCCCACCAGAAGCCGAGGGTGGCGGCGGCCAGGGCGATGACGATGGGCACGAAGATGCCGGAGATGCGGTCTGCGAGCCGCTGCACCTGCGCCTTGCCGTTCTGGGCGTCCTCGACCAGGCGCGCCATCTGGGCGAGCTGGGTGTCGGCGCCGACGCGGGTGGCGCGGACGACCAGGCGCCCGCCGGCGTTGATGGTGGCGCCGGTGACCGGGTCGCCGGGGCGGACCTCGACGGGCACGGACTCGCCGGTCAGCATGGAGGCGTCCACGGCGGAGGTGCCGTCCTCGATGACGCCGTCCGTGGCGATCTTCTCGCCGGGGCGGACGACGAAGCGGTCACCGACGGCGAGCTGGTCGATGGGGACACGCTGCTCGCGGCCGTCGGCGCCGAGCACGGCCACGTCGCGGGCGCCCATGTCGAGCAGGGCGCGCAGCGCGGCGCCGGAGCGGCGTTTGGCGCGGGCCTCGAAGTAGCGCCCGGCGAGGATGAAGGTGGTGACGCCTGCGGCGGCCTCGAGGTAGATGTTGCCGGCGCCGTCGGTGCGTTCGATGGTGAGGCTGAAGGGGTGGGTCATGCCCGGCTCGCCCGCCGTGCCCCACAGCAGCGCGTACAGCGACCAGCCCAGGGCGGCGAGAGTCCCCATGGAGACGAGGGTGTCCATGGTGGACGTGCCGTGCTTGAGGTTGGTCCAGGCGGCCTTGTGGAACGGCCAGGCGCCGTAGGCGACGACGGGCCAGGCCAGGGCGAGGGAGATCCACTGCCAGTTGGTGAACTGCCAGGCGGGCACCATCGCCAGCGCGATGACCGGCACGGTCAGCACGAGCGAGACGATGAGCCGGTCGCGCAGCGCCCGCAGCCGGCCGTCCTCTCCGTCCTGGGCCGGTGGCGCGGGTGGCGCCTGGCCCGCGGGTGTCGGTGGCGGTGGCGGTTCGGCGGTGTAGCCGGCGGCTTCGACCTGCGTCACCAGCTCCTCGACGGTCACTCCGGGGGAGAAGGTGACCTTGGCCTTCTCGGTGGCGTAGTTGACGGTGGCGGTTACACCGTCGAGCTTGTTGAGGCGCCGCTCGATGCGGTTGGCGCAGGAGGCGCAGGTCATGCCGCCGATCGCCAGCTCGACCTCGTCGGTGTGGGCGGGGTGCTGCGGTGCCGAGGTCTCCGTGCTCATCCTTCTCGTCTCCTTCTGCTCCTGGCTGGGTGAGTGGCGTCAGTCAGGCGTCTGTCAGTGGCCGTGGCCGCCGCCGTGCTCGCCGGCCGCGGAAGGAGCGGCGGACTCTCCGGCGGTGACGGTGAACTCGGCGGTGTGCACGGTGCCCTCGTGCTTGAAGTCGAGGTAGAGGCGGTAGGTGCCGGTGCTGGGGGCCTGGGTGTGGAAGGAGATGCCGGGCCCGGCGGGGGTCTGTCCGTCGCCGGGGGAGCCCTCGGGGTGGACGTGCAGGTAGGCCAGGTCACCGGCGCGCAGGGCCACGAGGTGGCCGTAGGCGCCCAGGTACGGCTGCAGGTCGGTGACCGGCTGGCCGTCCCGGCCGACGGAGAGGGTGAGTTCGCTGTCGGCGCCGGCGGCCAGGTCGCCCTCCAGGGTGACGGTGTACCCGTCCACGGTCACGCTGCGGGCGGGCGCGGGCAGCGGCTCGGGCTCGTACGCCCCGGAGACGGACACGTCCGCGCCGAGGGTGAGCGGTCCGGCCGGGTCGCCAGCGGGGGAGAAATCGGCGAAGACGCGGTAGTCGCCGGCGTCTTCGAAGGTGAGCGGCACGCTCCAGGTGCCGTCCTGGGGGTCGAGGGTGGGGTGGACGTGCTGGAAGCCCGACAGGTCGCGGCGGGTGACGATCAGGTGCAGGTCCTTCTCGTGGGCTTCCTCATACCGCGTCACCGGCCGGCCGTCGGGACCCAGGATGTGGAAGCGGAAGGTGGTGCGCTCCCGGGCCGCGAGCGGCTCGTCGGGGGTGACCAGGGTGTAGCCGCGCTCGGAGACCTGCAGCCCGCCGGGTGCCTCGGCCAGCGCGGTGGGGGCGTTGTCGTTCATCTCGTTCATCGCGTCCGTCTCCTCGGAATCCTGGTGGTCGCCGTGGGCGGGTGCGGGGTCGGAGCCGACCGGGCCGACGGCGTGCCCGACGCCGAAGGCCGTGCCGAACGCCAGGGCCAGCCCGGCCCCGAAGGCGCCGACTTTTGTGGTCGTGTTCATCGCTCTGCTCTCCTTCTGCTGTGCGGGGCCCATGCCGGGGCCGACGGCGTGCCGTCGGCCCCGGCGCAGAGGTGTCAGTGGCAGGTGCCGCAGCAGCTGCCCGCCGACGGCTCGGCCTCGGCGGCGGGGACCAGCTCGTAGCCGGCCTCCGTCACGGCCGCGGCGACCGCCGCCTCCTCGAGCGGGGCGTGGCTGGTGACGGTGACCGTACCGCTGGCCAGGTCCACGTCGACGTCCGCGACGCCGGGAAGCTTGCTGACCTCGGTGGTGACCGAGCTGACGCAGTGACCGCAGGTCATGCCGCTGACGCTGTAGCTCGTCACGGTCTGGTCGGCGGCCTGGGTGGGGGACGTGGTCATGGCGGTTTCCCTTCGACGCACAAGTGGTTCGCCGCGGCCCGCCTCTTGCGCGGCCCGCTCCAGAAACCATACATACCCCTGGGGGGTATAAGTCAAGCGGGTGTGAATCGCTGGTGCGGAGGGGGTGCCAGAGGGCGGCCGGCGGGTGACCGAGTGGAGGGCTCGCGGGATGGCGCCGTCCGCGGGCGGGAGGGATGGGCACTCTTGTCGCCGCTGTAGCCGGCCATCTCCGAGCTCCTCCTCGTCTCGGATGTTGCGTCAATATACCCCCCGGGGGTATATTGCTCAGCGTCCGAACGCATACCTCCTGGGAGTATTGGAGAGTGAGTGGGATGTCCCCGACGCACACCACCCCGCACCCGCGGCGCTGGCTCGCGCTCGCGTTCATCGCCATGGCACAGTTCATGGTGATCATGGACACGTCGATCATTGGCGTGGCCCTGCCCGAGATGCAGACCGATCTCGGCTTCACGCAGGGCGATCTCTCCTGGGTCTTCAACGCCTACGTCATCGCCTTCGGCGGCCTGCTGCTCCTCGGCGGCCGCCTGTCCGACCTCCTGGGCGCCAGACGGGTCTTCGCCGCCGGATGGGCGATTCTGGCCGCCGGATCGCTGATGGCCGGCCTGGCGAACGAGGTGTGGGTCGAGCTGGCCGGCCGGGCCGTGCAGGGCGCGGGTTCCGCGCTGATCGCACCGTCCGCGCTGACGCTGCTGATGATGCTCTTCGGCTCCGAGCCCAAGGAACTGACCAAGGCGTTCGCGCTCTACGGCGCCGCCGCGCCGGCCGGCGGCACCGCCGGCGTCTTCCTCGGCGGCGTCATCACCGAATACGCCAGCTGGCCGTGGGTGTTCTACATCAACATCCCCGTCGCCCTGATCGCCCTGGCGGCCATCCCGGCCCTGATGCCCCAGGCCCCGGCCCGCCGGGGATCGATCGACCTGCTCGGCGCCCTGACCGTCACCGGCGGGCTCGGCACCATCGTCTACGCCGTCGTGCGCGCCCCCGAGACCGGCTGGGGCGAGGCGCAGACCTGGCTGCTGCTGGCCGGCGGCCTCGCGCTCACCGGGATCTTCGTCGCTCTCCAGGCCGCGCGACGGGAGCCGTTGATGCGGCTGAACATCCTGCGCACCCCCAACCTGGCCGCGGCCAACCTGGCGCAGCTGCTGCTGGCGGGCGCCTGGATCCCGATGTGGTACTTCCTCAACCTCTACCTGCAACAGGTCCTGGGGCTTGGCGCCTTCGCCTCCGGCTCCGCGCTGCTGCCGATGACCGGCGCCATCATGCTCATGATGATCGTGCTGGCCCCGTGGTTCATGAGCCGCTTCGGGCCGAAGACCATGATCATCAGCGGGATGGCAATCCTGGCGGCGGGCATGCTGTGGCTGTCCTTCGTCCGCCCGGACGGCTCGTACGCGGTGGACGTGCTGCCCGCCTCGCTTCTCGCCGCCGTCGGCATGTCCCTGGCCTTCATCCCCTCCCTCGGCACGGCCATCTCCGCCGCCCGCCCGGAGGAAGGCGGCCTGGCCTCCGGCATCGTCAACACCAGCTACCAGATCGGCTCGGCCCTGGGCCTGGCCGCCATGACCGCCATCGCCGCCTCCCAGGGCGCCGAGGAACTCGGCGACCTCACCGCGCTGACCGACGGCTTCTCCGCCGCCTTCCTCGGGGCCGCGGCCATCGCCGCCGCCGGAGCGGTCCTCGCCCTGGCCACCCTGCGCAAGCCCTCACCCGCGCGGGAGGACCAGGCCACACCAACCAAGGAGGCCACCCTCACCGCCTGACACCCACCCACCAGCCAACCCGCCAACCCAGAGCAGACGGCTCTGGGTTGGCGGGTTGGCCGAGGCGTTCGCGTCAGTCGGTGGCGGCGGTGCAGATGACCTCGTCCCTGGGCACGTAGCTGGTCTCGTACGTCTCCCGGCCGATCTCCTCGCCGCCGTCGACGAAGACCCGGTCGACGGCGACGTCGAAGCCTTCGAGCGGGGGCTGCGGCACGCAGTCCTCGTCGCTGCTTCTGCGGGTGCTTGGCGGTGTGATGTTCTCGCGGGGGCCCGTTTCCGAGCGGACCTCGTCGTACTTCTCCGTGCCGAGGAAGGTGACGGTGACGGTGGAATCCGTCGAGCTGGCCAGGATGTAGAGGGCGTTGCCGGAGTCGTTCAGAAAGCGCAGATCCAGGCTGCCCCAGGCGACGGTGGCCTCGCGGCCCTCGGGGTAGCGCTCGATGTAGAAGGAGTGTGCCCCGTACTCCACGAGATCGACCCCGGCGAAGAACGCGGCGTTGAACATCGTGCTGGCCACCGCGGAGACGCCGCCGCCCTGGGCGGTCTGGTAGCGGTCGTCGAGGATGATGGTGCCCTCCACGAAGCCGTTGGCCTCCGTGCGCTCGCCAACCGTGTCGTTGAAGCTCCAGGTCTCGTCGGGCATGACGAGGGAGCCGTTGATGAGCTCGGCGGCGCGGCCGATATTGGTGATCCGGTAGGGCGCGGGCGGGAATTCGACGGTGAAGGAGGACACCACCTCGGTGATCCCGAGGTCCCGGTAGTTGTCGCTGCTGAGCTCCGGCTCGATGGGCTCGGTCTCCACCTCGGCGGTGCGGGCCGCGCCGGTCTCGGTGAGCAGCGGCCACACCGCGTCGCCGATGGCGCCGGTCACCACGCGGGTGCCTGCCTCGCCGCCGTCGGCCACCGCGATCTGGTCGCCGTCCAGGCTCAGGCTGGCCTCGGTGGGCGGCACGGTCGCCTCGTCGATCGGGCCGGCCAGGCGCTCGTCCCCGGCGAGCCCATCGCCGTCCAGCTCGGGTATGAGGGTGCCCTCGTCGTCCGCGGTCAGGGTGAGGTGGTCGCCGATGACCGCGGGCGGGATGGATATCCGCGCGCTGCCGGCGGTGAGGTCGACGGGCCCCGACATGGCGGGCTCGGCGAACTCCTCCATGGCGCGGGCCACCTCCGCCGCGTCGGTGCGCGGCTTGGCCTCCCGGACGGGCAGGCGCACGGGTTCGGGTCCGTCGCTGTCGGTCAGGAAGCCCTCCCGCAACGGGTCGAACGAGCCCGCCACGTCGAGCATGACGCCGGAGCGCGGCTCGGTGGGATGAGGGACGCCGTCGGCAAAGGTGATGGCGCCTTCCCTGACGGTGGTGTCCGACCTCTCGGCCAGCGCCGTCAGCTCGGCGCGGGCTGTGTCCTCCGCCAGCCGCACCACGGGCGCCAGCTCCTCGCCATCCGTCCCGAAGAGGCGGCCGAGCAGACCGTGGCGCTCGGCCTGGTCGACGGTGGCGGCGAGGTCGATGCTGAGCCCGGCGGCAGCGGGGTCCACCTCGTAGACCTCCTCCGCGTCACCGAGCCGCACCTGGATGGGGGCGGCCTGGGCCGCGGCAAGCTCGGTGTCCAGCCTCTCCTGCGCCGCCTGCGGGGACAGGCCGCCGATGTCCACGCCGTACACGCTGGTGCCCGGCGCGACCTGGTCGTCGACGAGCAGCGTGCTGGTGAGGTACAGGCCGCCGAGCCCGAGCGCCACGGCGCCGCCGATGAGCGCGGGCCGGGGGAGTCGTGCGACGCGCTGTGCCCACTGCTGGGTGCGCTGCCGGAAGGTGGGCCTGGGTATGCGTGGCGGCTCGGCCGGCGGCGGCGGCGGTACGAAGGACACGGGTCTCCCTTGAGACGGGCGTACGGCGGCAGGGAAGGCGCGGGAAGAAAATCCTACGTGACGCAAAAAAGCGTGCAGACGCCAGGGAAGATCGCATTCCGGTCAAACGGTACTGGGAGTCGGGCGCCGACGTCACGCTGCGGATGAACCTCGTCGGCACGGACGCCGGCGGCGGGCTGATCGGCACCCGGAATCGGGTCAGCAAGGCTCCCTCCCTCCCCCATCCGCATGGATTCGGCCACTGTTGGCATCTTCGGGCCCGAGGCGTACGCGGACACCGTGGCCGTCAACAACGGCTACGGCGCCTGGAACCGGACTGGGACACCTGGCAGGAAGGCAGCACCCTGGCCTGACACGCTCCGTGGCCAACCACTGCGTCACCGTTAGCCGGAAGTTTCTGGTCCGTTTCACGCGTGCGGCGGGAGCGGTGTTATGGTCTCCGCGTGGTTACGGACAGGTCTCGTTCCGGCACGCGGTGGGACCGCCCCTGGACGCGCCCGCTGCGCCTCGCGTGGCTGTCCGCGCTCCTTCTCGGGCTGGTCTACATGCATGGCGTCAACGCCGAAAGCGTGATGGCCCACGCAGCTCCCGGCCCGGCCGTCCCGATGGACCGCACCGGCCAGGACGAGAGCCACGTGAGCGACGATTGCGCCTCCGAGACCGGCTCCGCCGACGCCGACCACGACGACGACCATCACGACGACCACGACTCCCCCCACCCGGAGCAGGACTGCGCCGCCGGACAGCCGCAGAACGGCCCCGGCCTGGCGGCGCCCAGCCCCGTGATCATGCAGTGGGGACGGGAGTCCCTGGTCACGCCGCTACCCGGCGCCGCATGGGCCGGAGCGGAGTCGGCCGAACCCGCCTCCAGAGTCTCCACGGAATCCACGGTTCTGCGGATCTGACGGATGTGACGAGGCGGCATCCCTCGCCCCCGTCGCTGGTCGCCGTCGGCTTGGCTCTTGACGGCTGACGCACCCGCCCTGGCCTGGCCACGGCCGCCCCGGCCCGCCCGGGCCCCCGCCCGGGCCGGTGACCGGGCTACGCGACGGTGCCGCTTTCCTCGCTCGCACCCGCCGATGTCCGTCTGTCGCCGTGCTCGCGCCCGTTGAGGCGGAGACGGCCTCTCCGTGGAGGAACCGTGTCGTTCCACCCCCTGCACTCCGCTGTGCTCTGGTGCCGTGGCCTCGCGGTGCTCCTGTTGGGCGGACTGCTCCTGACCCTCGTCGACTGCGATGCCGCGCCCCGGGAGTTAGGGCACGCCCACCACGCTCAGGGCCTGGCGTGGCGGGAGGTGCACGCCGAACCGGAGACGCCCGAAGCCCAGCACCCCGCCGGACCGTGCACCTCCTACGACGTCGCCGCCCTGACCGAGCGGCGCCCGCAGCCGCTGCCCCCGCTGACGGCCGCGACCGTTGCCGTCGTTGTCGATCCGGCCGCCGAGGCGACGCCTTCGACCATCGCCCGGCCCGTTGAGCGAAGAGTGCCGAGGGCGCTCGCCGGGCGTTCCAGACTCAGCGTCGTCTGCCGGTGGCGTATCTAGACCGCTCTCCCGTCACGCGCCCCCACGACCTGTCACTTCTGACTTCGAGAGCGACAACGATGAACCCTCAGACCACCACGGACACCCCCACGACCCCCTCCTCCGTTGGCTCCGCCGGCCGTTCGGCCATCTCCGGCCTGGTCGGCGACACCCCGCTGCTGCGGATCTCCGAGCCGTTCGCCCCGGCCGGGCGCGGCTTCTGGGCGAAGCTGGAGGGCTTCAACCCCGGCGGCATCAAGGACCGCCCCGCCCTGCACATGGTCGAACGGGCCCGGGCCCGCGGCGACCTGCGGCCCGGGTGCCGGATCATCGAGTCCACCAGCGGCACCCTGGGCCTGGGCCTGGCGCTGGCCGGCATGGTCCACGGCCACCCCGTCACGCTGGTCACCGACCCCGGACTCGAACGGTCCATGACCCGGCTGCTGACCGCGTACGGCGCCGAGGTGAACGTCGTCGCCGAGCCACACCCCACCGGCGGCTGGCAGCAGGCCCGCCGCGACCGCGTGCAGCTGCTGATGGAACGCCACCCCGGCGCCTGGTGCCCTGACCAGTACAACAACCCCGACAACGTCTCCGCCTACACCCCTCTCGCCCTGGAACTGGGCGCCGAACTCGGCCACATCGACGCGCTGGTGTGCAGCGTGGGCACCGGCGGCCACTCCGGCGGCGTCTCCCGGGTCCTGCGGCAGCTCTACCCCGAGCTGACGGTGATCGGCGTGGACACCATCGGCTCGACCATCTTCGGCCAGCCCGCGCGGCCCCGCCTGATGCGCGGCCTGGGGTCGAGCATCTACCCGCGCAACGTCGCCTACGGCACCTTCGACGAGGTGCACTGGGTCTCCCCGGCCGAGGCGGTGTGGACCTGCCGTCAGCTGGCCGCCTCCCACTACGCCACCGGCGGGTGGAGCGTCGGAGCCGTCGCGCTGGTCGCGGGCTGGCTGTCGCGCACCATGGCCGCCGACGCCCGCATCGTGGCCATCTTCCCCGACGGCCCGCAGCGCTATCTCGGCACCGTCTACGACGACGACTACTGCGCCGCCCACGGCCTGCTGGAGGCGCCGCCGACCGTCGAGCCGGAGCTGGTGGGCCGCCCCGACGAGAAGGAGGTCACCCGCTGGACCCGCTGCACCACCGTGGTCGACCCGCTCACCCTCCGCGAGGCGGACACCCCGGGAGAGGGTGAGGACCGATGACGGGACTGGTGCGGCAGGTCCGCTCCTACGAGCGCAGTGTCCAGCTGCTGATGGTCAACCAGTTCACCATCAACCTGGGCTTCTACATGCTCATGCCCTACCTGGCCGCGTACCTGGCCGGGCCGCTCGGGCTGGCCGGCTGGCTGGTCGGGCTGGTCCTCGGGGTGCGCAACTTCAGCCAGCAGGGCATGTTCCTGGTCGGCGGAACGCTGGCCGACCGCTTCGGCTACAAGCCGCTGATCGTCGCCGGATGCCTGCTGCGCACGGTCGGCTTCGCCACGCTGGGGCTCGTGGACTCCGTCCCGGCCCTGCTGGCCGCCTCCGCGGCCACCGGCTTCGCCGGGGCGCTGTTCAACCCCGCCGTGCGGGCGTACCTCGCCGCGGACGCGGGGGAACGCCGGGTGGAGGCGTTCGCGCTGTTCAACGTCTTCTATCAGGCGGGCATCCTGCTCGGCCCCCTGGTCGGCATGGCCCTGGTCGGCATCGACTTCCGCGTCACCTGCCTGGCCTCGGCCGCCATCTTCGGTCTGCTGAGCGTCGTGCAGATCCGTGCCCTCCCGGCCCGCAGGGGCGACGACGGCAGGGCGAACGCCGGAGACGGCCGGCGGGAGAGCGTGCTGGCCCAGTGGCGCGGTGTCATCGCCAACCGGCCCTTCCTCCTCTTCTCCGGGGCCATGATCGGCTCGTACGTCCTGTCCTTCCAGGTCTACCTCGCGCTGCCCCTGGAGGTACGCCGCCTCGGCGGGGACAGCACGGGCGGCACGGCGGCGGTGGCGTTGCTGTTCGCGGTCTCCGGGCTGAGCACCATCGCATGGCAGACGCGGATGACCGCCTGGTGCAAGGCGCGGATGGAACCGGGGCGGGCACTGGCCTGGGGCCTGCTGATCATGGGTCTGGCCTTCGTGCCGCTGCTGGCGGCCACCGCCGTGCCCGTCCCGGACGGCGGCGTCGGCCTGTGGCTGCTGGCGGCCATGCCGCCGACGCTCGCCGCCCTGCTGCTGGCCGTGGGGACGATGATCGCCTACCCCTTCGAGATGGACACCATCGTCCGCCTCTCCGGCGACCGGCACGTGGCCACCCACTACGGCCTGTACAACACCATCTGCGGCGTGGGCATCACCCTCGGCAACCTGCTGACGGGGGCGGTGCTGGACACCGCGCGCGACGCGGGCCTGTCCGCACTGCCGTGGCTCGCGCTGCTGGCCCTGGGCGCGGCCTGCGCCGCCGCCCTCCACGGGCTGCACCGCGCCGGCCGCCTCGCGCCCCCCACCGCGCGCGAGGCCCAGAGGGAACCCGCGACCGCAGGGTGACGCAACCACGACCAGCCGGCCTGCCACCGGCCGGCTGGTCGTACCCGCGTCTCACACCGGGCCGCCGGTTCGCCGGCGGCCCGGCCGCGGTGCTGCTCCTGCCCCACCGCGTCGGGGAACGCGAGGACGCCTGACCGCCCCCTCCTGTGAGCCTCGTCACAACGGTTGGCGGGTCGAGCGCGGGGGCGACGCCCCAACTGCCCGCCCAATCAGTCCCGTTCGGCAATCAAGCGCACGTATGGCGGTGGGTCGACGGGGAGGGGCACCGTCGAGGGCGGCGCAAAACCGTGGCGCGCTATACCCCCCGGGGGTATATTCGCGTGTGACGAGGACGAACGCCCACCACCTCAGGGGGTCACCATGCGGCACGGCACCGGTCACCACACTCACGATGAGCAGGCGCACCACGACCAGCACCACCACGGCGTGCCGGAGCAGCCGAGCGCTCCTCACGACCACGCGGGTCACGGGCCTGACCACCAGGCGCACGCGCACGGGCAGGGCCCGGTGGGTTGGGGCATGGCCGCGAAGGCGACGCTGCACTGCCTCACCGGGTGCGCCATCGGCGAGGTGCTCGGCATGATCATCGGCACCGCCCTCGGGTGGCACGACGCCCCGACGATGGTGCTGGCCATCGCGCTGGCGTTCTTCTTCGGCTACTCCCTGACCCTCTGGGCCGTCACCCGCGCGGGACTCGGCCTGAAGGCGGCGATCGGCGTCGCGCTGGCCGCCGACACCCTGTCCATCACCGTCATGGAGATCGTCGACAACGGCGTGCTGCTCCTCGTCCCCGGCGCGATGGAGGCCCACCTGTCCGACGGCCTCTTCTGGGGCGCGCTGGCCTTCGCCTTCGCCATCGCGTTCCTGGTCACCACGCCCGTCAACAAGTGGCTGATCGGCCGCGGCAAGGGACACGCCGTGGTCCACCAGTACCACCACTGAGAACGCACATCGCAGGGCCCGGGCGCCGAACGGCGGCCCCGGGCCCGCGGCGTTCACGCCCTCGGCGGGCGTGCGTTCATCCCGGACCGGCGCGACCCGCGACGCGGTGCTGTCCAGCCTGTATCTCGAACCGGACCGGTGCGGCCTGAACTGGACCGTGCCCACGCCCGTCGGCGTTGACGGGCTGCTGGCCCACCTGATCGCCCATCTCAGCCGCGAGGACCTGGCCGACGACACGCGGCTGCGGGCCGAGGCGGTCGTGCTGGATCTGCTGCGCCCCCTGCCGGCGACGCCCATCGACGTGCCGGATCCGGCCGACGAGCGCGTGCGCGCCGTGGCCGACGCGCTGCTCGCCGACCCTGCGGACCCGCGGACCCTTGCGGCGCACGCCCGGGCCGTGGGGGTGAGCCGTCGCACCCTGACCCGGCTCTTCGTCGCCGACACCGGCATGACCTTCGACCGCTGGCGCACCCACGCGCGACTGCGCGCCGCCCTGCCTCTGCTCGCCGAGGGCCAGCCCGTCTCCCGGGTCGCCCACGCCGTGGGATGCGCCACGGCGAGCGCGTTCCTCGCGGCGTTCCGGCGAACCGTCGGCACCTCTCCGAAGCACTATCTGGGTGGCGGCGACCTGGGTGAGGCATCGGACACCAGCGCCGGCCGATGACCGCCGCGTCGGCCCGCCCGTTGCCGCCGGGGGCGACGGCAACGGGCGGGCGCCTTCGTCGCGTTGTGCGGTCAGGCAGCCCGGTAGGCCACGAGGGCCATCATCCCGGCCTCGCCGTGGTAGGCGTTGTGGCAGTGCAGCATCCACTGGCCGGGGTTGTCCGCGTCGAAGGACACCGACAGCGTCTCGTCGGGCAGCACGATCGCGGTGTCCTTGCGGGGGCCGGCGTCGCCGAGTTGGTAGGTGTGGCCGTGCAGGTGCACCGGGTGCCACATCTCGGTGGTGTTGACGAAGTCCAGCCGGACCCGCTGGCCCTCCTCGACCAGCAGCGGGTTCGCGGTGGGGTCCGCCATGTCGAAGGGCCGGCCGTTGATGGCCCAGTCATAGGCGTCCATGCCGCCGGTCAGCTCGACGCGGTGCACCTGGTCCGGCTCGGCGGCTGGGAGGCGTACCTCCTCGGCCGCGCGCAACTCGGCGGCGGTGAGGACGCGCCCGTCGAGCTCGGCGGGCCTGACGGCCGCCCGCGGCCTGCCGCCGGGGCCGGTGCGCAGCAGCGCCAGGCCCGTGACGTCCTTGCCCTCGGCCAGCGCGACCAGCGGAAAGACGCCGTCGCCGAGGGTGACCAGGGCGTCGTAGCGCTCGCCCATGCCGATCAGAACGGCGTCGGTCTCGGTGTGCTCGACGGGGAAGCCGTCGGTGTGCGTGACCGTCAGGCGGTGGCCGCCGAGGGCCACGCGGTAGGCGGTGTCGGAGCCGGCGTTGATGATCCGCAGCCGCACCCGGTCGCCGGGCCGGGCGGTGTGCACCTGCGGGTCCTGCCGGACGCGGCCGTTGATCAGGTGGTGCGGGTAGTTCACGTCCCCGGCATCGCCGCCGAGCAACTCGCTGGTGGCGCCCATGAGCATGAGCGACCCCATGGATCCGTGGTCCATGCCCTCCATGCCCTCCATGTCGCCGTGGTCCATGCCGCCCATGTCGCCGCCCATGTCCCCCATGCCCTGGGACAGTTCGGCGAACGCCTCGTCGGGAGTGCCGGTGACGCCGTCGAGCCAGTCGTCCAGCACGACGACCCACTCGTCGTCGTACGCCAGCGGCTCGCGCGGGTCCTCGACGATCAGCGGGGCGTACAGACCGCGGTCGAGCTGAACGCCGACGTGCGGGTGGAAGAAGTACGTGCCGGGGGCGTCGGCGACGAAGCGGTAGGTGAGGGAGCCGCCAGCGGGCACCGCCCGCTGGGTGGCGGGCGGCACGCCGTCCATGTCGTTGCGCAGCGCCAGGCCGTGCCAGTGGATGGACGTGGCGGTGTTGTCCGGGAGTTGGTTGGACAGGTCGGCGGCGAGGGTGTCTCCGGCCGTGATCCGGATCTCGTGGCCGGGCGCACGGTCGTCGTACGCCCAGGTGCGGGCGGTGACGCCGGCGCCCAGGTCGAGCGCGGCGGGCGCGGCGGCCAGGGAGAACGCCCGCACCCGTCCGCTGCCGGCGCGCGCGTCCTCCGCCCCGCGGACCGCCGGGCCGGAAGGGCTGACGAGATCGGGGGTGCCGGGGGAGCCGGAGGTGCCGGAGGAGGTGCTGCAAGCGGCGAGCGCGCCTGCGCCCGCCGCGCCGAGTCCGGCCAGCAGGACGGAGCGGCGGCTGATGCTGTTCATGAAAGGGGTGTCCCTGTCTCGGATGGGTGTCGTCAGGTCGTGTGCGGGCACGGCGGCGCTGCGCCGTGGGGGCACGGCCTAGATCAGCAACCGGGACAGGACGTTCAGATCGGGTGGAGCGTGCTGCGGCACGGCCGCGGCCAGGCGATGGGAGACCGCCGCGCAGGAGTCGGGGGCGCGCTCGGCCGGCGAGGAGGGCGGCGGCGCGAGCTGCACCGCGTCGACGCCGGCGGGGGCACAGTGCTGCATGCCCACGCTCGGGCAGGGCCCGTGTGCCGGGGCGTCCCACCAGGACTCCGCGGGCCGGGCGACATCGGGCCCTGGCGCGGCATGCTCCGCCGGCAGCGCGGCGGAACCGGCCGGCATGGCCATTCCGGGGATGTGCGCCACGGCGTGCGCCGCCGGCGCGGCCGACGGGGCGGGTGCGGCGTTGGCCACGCCGGCGATCTGGTGGTGGACCAGCACGACCAGCGCCGCGAACACGATGACCACGGCCCGGAGCAGACAGCGGGCACCGCCCCTGCGGGTGCGGTGCCACCGGACCATCCGTGCCGTCATCGCCTCACCCTCACCGTCCATGAGTGGACCACTATACCGGGAGGGGGTACGCTGCCGCCGGGTCAGGCTGTGCGTGCGTGCTGCGCGGCGACCACGCCGCCGACACGTCCACGAGGCCAGCGGCATCCCGTCCCGCCGTGGCGAGGTGGTGCCGAGGCTGGCAGATTCCACTGTCGCGACCGGAGCGTGTCCCGACCGGAGCGCATGGAATCGGCGCCCACCCGGTCCCTGCGCGAAGACCGGGGCAGCGGTCTGCCCACCGTGCGCCCAAAGAGCAGACGGTCCGCCAGCTGAGAGCCGGCGGACCGTGGCCGGCGTTCTGCAGCTAGCCGAACGCGACGGCGGGCGGATCGACCCCCGACACCCTGCGCCGACACCCTCCGCACCGCCCAGGCAGAGGCCGAGCGTCTGAGCGCCCTGATCGGGGATCTGCTGCCAGTCACGGACCTGACAGTGCGGTACTCGCCTGCGCCAGGCGAGTACCGTGCCGCTCGCCAGAGGCGATGGTGCCGTGCCCGGCGAGCCGGAGCGCGCCAATGGCCAGGTTCTTCCTCACCGCGCGGTGGTCTGTAGTGGGCCGGTGATGTACAGCCCGTTGCCGTCAGGATCGCTGACGGAGGCCTCGCGGACCCCCCATGGAGAATCAGTCGGCTCGGTCCCGAAGGCGCAGCCGGCCGCCCGCGCCTTCTCGATGAGGGCGTCAACGTCGTCGGTTTCGAAGGTGCCTAGATCGATCGGCTCGGGACGGTCACCGGGGTGCAGGAGAAGACTGACGGTCGCATCCGCCGAGTCCGCGACCGGAGCGAGGAGGCTGATGTGGGAGTCGTCGGCCCACTCCCTCGCGAAGCCCAGGACCTCTTCGTAGAACCGTGCTGATGACATGACGTCCGTGCAGAAGATCGTGTGCCCCTTGAACGCCAAGCTGGCCATGGCCTCCGCCTTCCGTGGTGCCTGCGACTGACTTTACATGCCGCATGTGCGATGCGCATACTAACTCCATGGTGCACCCATTGCCAGTGATTGCCGAGGCGATCCCGACTCCGGAGTTGGACGTGGCACAGCCGAGCCTGGCTGTCGTGATGCCGACGGCGATGGTGCTTGTCGACTACGCCTTGGCTGGATTGACGACACCGAGCCCGGAGCCCCAGACCGTGGCGCAGGAGCTTCCGTCCGATCTCGTCGAGGCGAGTCACCCTGTGCGAGCAGCTCTGGCACACGGGACGATGCTTCGTGCGGTGCTGATGGCACAGCTGCCACCTGACCACCCTGGCCACACCGACTGGCCCTCACTCCGCCGCTGGCTTGCGGATGTGGACGACGACCGTACCCTCGGTCTGCTGGAGGCGGGCGTCAGCGCAAACCTCGCCTACGACAAGCCCGCGGACCCGGACAAGGACCTGCCGGCGCGTGCCGTGGCGGGCCTCCGCGGCACCCTCGACGCGCTGCGTCGCGATGGCGCGCGTGTTCTGCGATCCTGGAGCATCCCCAACGCGGCCGAACGTGCCGCCGAGCTGCTCGACCCGGCCTCGATCCGCGCCACCCTTCTGGCACTGCTGGACGCGATCTGGGACCTCTGGCTCGCCCGCTCCTGGCGCGACCAGTTCCCGAAGCTCGGCTGGGACGTCAACCGAGCCCCGACGCCGCCGCCGGGCTGTGGTGGCGCGCAGTGGATCAGTCTGGTCACCGGGCTCCGACCAGATCCGCAGTACGCCGAGGCCGCTGACACGGCGCAGCGGCTCACCGTCATGCCGTGCCTCGGCCTTGGGCGCAGCCTCTCCCTGTGCGAAGACGGCGACCGCATCGTCATCCTCCACACCCCGCTGCCAACCGACGATCACGCTGGCAACGCCCGGAGCGGTCGTTCGGGCATCGCCTTGCCCAGGTTCGCCCCGCTGGCCCCCACGATGCAGGCCCTCGGTGACAGGACCCGGCTGGCGATCGTCCTGCACCTCCTCGAGCACGGGCCGCTGTCCATGCAGCAACTCATCGACGCGTTGAAGGTCCACCAAAGCACCATCTCCCGCCAAGTCGCAGCCCTCCGCAGGGCCGGCCTCGTCGAGCAGGTTGAGGACGGCGACCAGCGACGGATCCATGTCAACCGAGATCCGCTCCGCGAAGCCTGCCGCACACTGCAGGAGGCACTCGAATGAGCGCGTTCCATGGAAGTCGCTGGTCACACGGTCCGGTGTGAGTGGTGTCAGGGTGTTCGTGCTGGCCGGTGGCGGATGCCTGCGGTGAAGGGCTTTTCTGGGTCTGCCCCGGTGGCTCTCACCGGGAGGAGGCCACGCTGCCGGGAGACCCCTGAGAGGAATCTGAGCGCTGCTCAGCGGGCGTTGGGCCAGCCGTCAGTGGGCGAAGACCGGCCCCTGGGCGGGGGCGGGTCGGCCGGGCGGCAGCAGGAAGGCGGCGGCCAGGGCGCCGGCCGCGGCGATGACCGCGACCGCGGTGAAGGCGTTGTCGAAGCCGCCGGCATCGACCGGACCCGCGCCGCCGTGGCCGCCTTCCAGGCTGGCCCCGGCGATGGCCGCGATGACGGCGACGCCGAGCGAGGCCCCCAGCTCGTGGGCGGTGTTGACCAGGCCCGAGGCGAGGCCCGTGTCCTGGTGGGGGAGGCCGGTCATGGCGGCGGTGGTGGCGCAGACGAACGCCGGGCCGATGCCGAGGGAGAACAGCGCGAAGCCGGGCACCACCCCGGTCCAGGTGCCGCTGTCCGGCGACAGGCCGGTCAGCAGCAGCGCGCCGGCCGCCGCGAGCACGAAGCCGGTGGCCGCGACAGGGCGCCAGCCCAGGCGCGGCACGGCGCTGGAGCCGAGGTGGGCGCCGAGGGTGATGGCCACGGCCACGGGGAGGAACGCCAGGCCGGTCGCCAGCGCACTGCGGCCCAGGACGTGCTGGACGTAGAAGGAGTTGAGGAAGAAGACCGATATCAGCAGCCCGGAGGCGACCAGCATCACCACCCCGCCGCCGACGAGGGTGCGGCGCGCCAGCAGCTCCAGGCGCACCAGCGGGTCGCGGGCAGCGCGTTCCACCGCGACGAACGCCGCCGCGGCGGCCAGAGCCAGCGCCAGCGGCAGCCACGCGGAGGCGTCGGTGAAGCCGTGGTCGCGGGCCTGGACGAGGCCGTAGATCAGCAGGGCCGGGGTGGCGGTCAGCGTGAGCGCGCCGGGCAGGTCGGGCCGCGACCGCTCGGCCGAGGGGCGGGTCAGGTGTGCGCGGCCCTCGCCGAGCAGGGCGGGCACGGCCACCAGCGCCAGGAGGCCGACGGGGACGTTGATGTAGAAGATCCACTCCCAGCCGGGGCCGGACACGAAGACGCCGCCCAGCAGCACGCCGACCGCCGCGCCGGCGCCGCCGATGGCCGCCCAGGCACCCAGGGCCTTGTGGCGGTCGGGGCCGTGGAAGAGCGCGACGACCAGGGCCATGGCGGCGGGCGAGAGCAGCGCGGCGCCGACGCCCTGAGCGGAGCGGGCGGCGATGAGCATGCCGCCGCCGGTGGCCAGGCCCGAGGCGATCGAGGCGGCGGCGAAGACGACGAGCCCGGCCAGGAACATGCGCAGCGTGCCGAGGGCGTCGGCCAGCCGGCCGCCGAGGAGGAGCAGGCTGCCGAAGAAGAGGGTGTAGGCGGTGACGACCCAGGTGACGGCGCCGGGGGAGAGGGACAGCTCCTCGCCGATGGTCGGCAGGGCGACGTTGATCACGGTCACGTCGGCGATGAGCATGAACTGGGCCAGGCAGAGCACGGCCAGCAACCGCCAGCGATGGGGGTGCGCGGCCGGCTGCGCGGCGGCGTGGGGGTGGTGATCGGCATGAGGGGAGGACTCGGACGACGGCATGGTGCGCGCTCCTTAACCTGAACACTCCTGTTAGGGATACGGGCCAGCGTACGCCCACGCGCGCCTCAACCTGAACACGGGCGTTAAGGTTGCATGCATGGCGGAAGCGAAGACCGAACGGCCCGGGAAGCGGCGGGCCGATGCCGAGCGGAACATCGCCGCGATCATCGACGCCGCGCTGGACTGCTTCCGAGCCGACCCGCATGCCGGCATGGCCGCGATCGCCCGCGCCGCCGGCGTCAGCCGCGTCACCCTCTACACGCACTTCCCCACCCGGGAGGCGGTGCTCGACGCCGTCATCGACCGCGCCATGGCGCAGACCTCGGCCGTGCTGAACGCCGAGGACCTTCAGGCGCTGCCGGCCGACGAGGCCCTGGTGGCCCTGTCCCGAACCTCCTGGCGGATCCTCGACCGCCACCTGGGACTGTTCACCGCCGTGTCCACCACCCTGACGCCCGAGCAGCTGCGCGACCGCCACCACCGCGTCCTGACTCCGCTGCGCGGCCTGCTGGAGCGCGGCCAGGAGCAGGGCACGATCCGTGCCGACCTGCCCGCCGAGTGGCTGGTGAGTGTCTACTACCACCTCGTCCACGCCGCCGCCGCAGACGTCCAGGCCGGTCGGCTGCGCGCGGACGACGTCGCCGGCGTCCTGGCCGCCACGCTCCTGCCCGCCGTGCGACCCCCGCAGGGCTGACGGCCCTGTCGTGTAGGGACATCACTCGAAAGAGTGACAAGTTCTTAGCCATGGCTGCGAGGTGTCGGCCTGACCGAAATCGCTCCGTTTCCTGCGCGGGCACCTTATCTGTCCGTGTCCCGCAGGGATAACGAGCCGGTGGAGAAGATCGGTGCCAAGCGAGATCGGCATGATTCTAGCCCTTCACGGCGACCTATTCGATGGCCGAATCAATACGCCCGCGCAGCAAGTTCCGAGGCCTGAACTTCATTGACGACCTCTACCACACCCCTCGACCGCACGGTCGGCCGTGCCATCGACAAGGGAGTGCGCGATCTCGCCGAGAAGCTGCCTCACGTCGACGGGAGTGATACTGATCTGGGTGCCCCGCAGGATACCGTGGACGCTTCTGTCACTGAGGATTCCATAGCGGAGGCCGCCGATCAGGTCATGGCGGAGATCAACGAGGACATCAAGGAAATTATCAAGAAGATGCTCACCGAGAAGCTGTCGGGTGGCGCGTGAGAGCTGATCCGCTCAGACACACCAAAGCTCCCGGGTGTCACGGCACCCGGGAGCTTTGGTGTGTCGGTAGGCCGTGAGGCCTTGCCAACCTGTTGCGGGAGTAGGTCAGACACCCATGTCTTTTGGTGTGGTGCCGGGCATCGCGCGCCTCCAGCTTCTACTGCGACGAGGTCGTGTACAACAACGAGATTCCGGGGGCCATCGGGCGGTGCTTGCCGCGTTCTTCGACCTTGAGCTGCACGCACGGACGACGTGCACCGGGCCGTCACGGCCGTGCACCCTCGCTGCCCCGGGGCGGTGCCGGCCACTCCTCGGACAGGCCGAGACCGACCACGCTCTCCAGTGGCTCGCCGTGGCTGCGCCCCGGCTCCTCGCTGGTGAGGAACCAGCACTCGAAGTGGTCGTCGAGCACGCCCGTGGTGGACGGCAGGAAGCAGGTGAACAGCGGGTCGGCGGCGATGTCCAGGTCGTGCAGCGGCGCGGCCCGTGGCGCGTCGCCCACCGTCAGTCTCGCCTTGGCCCGGCCGCCGAACGCGACGTCGGCCGTGCCCTCGAAGTAGACGGTCGACCTCATCAGCATCCCGCGGAACGCGCAGTAGTTGGTGGCGCCCACGCGCAGGGGCAGGGCGGTCGGCGGCGGGCGGTCGATCTCGACGAACGTGCCGAGCCGTCCGCCGTCCTCGTAGCGGCTGGACACCACTCGGTCGGACACGCGGAAGTCAAGGCTCGCCTGGTGCTTGGGCATCCCCCAGATGCCCTTGCCGCCCTTGACCGAGACCTCGCTGCTCACCGGCAGGTCGAGCACGAACTGCCCGGTCCGGAACGTGCGCCGCAGCAGGCCGCCGAGCAGCGGCGGCGCCGGCCGGGGGCCGCGGGTGCAGGCGAGGGCGAGGGAGTACTCGATGTAGCGGCCGATGTCCGTGCGGGCGTAGTCGATCACCGTGACGATCAGCACCCCCCGGCCACCCGGCAGGGTCACCGGGTGCAGTTCACCGCCGGGCAGCAGGCGGGCCGCCGCGGCGCCGTCCACGGAGAACGCGGCCATCAGGGCGGGCGTGTCGGCCGAGTCGATCGGGAGCTCGAAGGGGATCCCGTCGACCAGCGCATGCCGTCCGGCGAGCCTGCGCTGCCGGCGGGGGACGGCCGAGGGCACGGCCGAGAACCCCAGCCGGACCAGGGGCAGGAGGGACTTCATCGGGCGAGCTCCTTCAGGATCAGAGGGAACACGTCGGCCGCGGCGCGGCGGCCGAAGAAGACGTCGAGGTGGCCGTAGCCGGGCAGCACGTGCAGCGAGTCCCGGCCGGGACGGTGGCGCTGGAGGAAGGCGAAGGTGCGCAGCTGGCTCTGCGGCAGGAAGCATCGGTTGTTCGCGCCGGCCAGCAGGGCGAACCGCGCGTCGGTGCGCGGCGCGGTGTCGGTGAAGGACGCCGGCAGCGTGCCGATGCCGTCCACCGGCACCACGTGGCCGGCGTGCACGCAGCGGGCCATCTGCGTGAAGAACGTCATCGGTACCTCGGCGAACTCGCCACGGATCCACTCGTGCGTCGCCTCGTCGAGGTTCGCGTGGGACCACAGGGCCGGCCAGCCCGCGCCGTAGGTGAAGCTGACCATCCGGCAGACCGCGTTGCGGCACTCCGGGTGCGTGGCCCGTACCATCCCGACCATCAGCCGCGACAGCGCGCCATCCGGCCGGTCACCCCAGGCGGGCGAGACGTGCGGCAGCACCCGGGCGACGAGCGGCGCGACGCCGCCCAGCTTGAACGTCGACAGCCGCGGCACGACGGGGTGCAGCGAGACCGCGTTGCTGACCACGGTCTCCACCCGCGGCAGCAGCCCCGCGACCATCGCCATCATGAACGACACCGAACCCTGGCAGTGCACCACCGCCCGCAGCCGGTCCGCGCCCGTCACGGCCAGCACGTGGTCCACCGCGGCCGGATGGTCGTACGCCGCGGCCTGGTCAAGCGTCCAGGGCACCGGGTCCAGGTCGATGGACGCCCGCCAGTTGAGCAGCCACACGTCCCAGCCGTCGTCGATGAGGGCGTCCACCAGGGTGCGTGGCAGCGGCGGCCGGAACAACTCGGCACGCACGCCGGCCCCGTGCACCACCAGCACCGGCCCCCGGGTCGGCGCGTGCCGGCCACGCACCCGCACCAGTGTCAGCGGCCGGCCGTCCAGCGCGGTGAGCGGGAGCACCTCGGTGACGTGGTCCTCGCGGGTGGTCGGCCGGACCGCGCGCCCGGCCCGCCGTGCGGCCGGCTGTGTGGCGGTCATCGCTCCTCCGCCTCCCCCGTCTCCTCCGTCTCCCCGGGCTCCCTGGAGATGACGACGGGCTCCTCGATCAGCCGGACCGCCGGCGGCCTCGCGGGCACCGGCCGCTTCCCGCCCGCCGGGTCGTCCCGCAGCTCCCAGTCACGGCAGACGGACTCCAGCACCAGCGGATAGAGCGTCAGATCGCCGTCCGGGCCGATGCGCATCCGCAGGAAGCCCTTGTGCTCCTCGATGGCCTGGCCCGACATCTGCCACTCGGCGACCATGCCGCCGCTCGCCGAGAGCAACCACAGCGCGAACGCCTCGGATCCCACGAACGCCCCGGCCAGCGCCGCCACCACCAGGCACACCACCAGGACCAGCCATCCGGGCCAGGCGTCGGGGAACGGCAGCAGCACCGTGACGGCGAGGATCGCGAGCGCCACGGCGATCTGCACCAGCGCGGCGCCGGCCGGTCCCGAGAGCCCCGGGCGCCGCCCGCGCGCCTGCCGGTCCGCCCAGCCGACCGCCAGCAGCGCCAGGACGGCGATCGGCGCGATGCCGGCGAAGCCGCCGAGATCTCCGGTGTCGGCGTTCCGCACCGCCTCGACGGGCCGGCGTACCCCCTCGGTCAGTGCGAACAGGAAGCCCGTGACGAGGAAGAGCACGGTGTGCACCCCGGCGGCGAGCTGCGCGAAGCCGGGGTTGCGCCGGGGCAGCCAGTGCCGCGACCACGGCAGCGCGATGTTCCTGGCCATCCGGCGGGACTCCCGCGCGTCCGGGTACGTCCGCTGCGCGCGGGCGAACGCCACCGGCGGGTCGTCCCGGTCACGGAGCCTGGCGCCCGCGGGCGGCAGCGGCAGGGTGGCCGGGAGCCGGTGGGTGGCCGCCAGATACGCGCCGCCCAGCCCACAGGTCACCATCTGCCGCCGTCGTGGATCGGGCGCCAGCCCTCTGGCGTCCGGGGGGTCGTCCGGCAGCCGCTCGGCGTAGCGCGCGTAGTGGTGCCGGTCGCCGGTCAGCCACAGCCGGATCGAGGCGTGCGTGGGCACCCGCTCCCCGGACTCCGGATCGATGCGGGTGCGCACCACGTTGCGGTCGAACCAGTGCAGCTGGTTGAAGGCGTCGGCGTCGTCCTCCGCGCTGGTCACCCAGGTGGGCTTGGCCGAGCACACGATCACGCCGTCACCCGGCCGCAGGTGCGCCGAGAGATGGGTCTCGAAGTAGCGGAGCTGGGGCTCGTCGATGTACGACCCGAGCTGGCTGTCCAGGCCGACCAGCCACCAGCGCTGCGGCAGCCGCACTCCGAAGTAGCTCCGGGTCTGCCGGGTCTGCCAGCCGCCGAGGGGCCGCCGCTGGGCGAAGATGCGCAGGAACGCCGTCAGCCCGTCGTACCAGTCGTGGTTGCCCGGCAGCGCCACCATCAGCGGCCTGTCGTCCGCGGCGGCGGCGGGCAGGGCGGCGCGGTAGACGCCCTTCATCCGGTCCTCGTACGCCGTGGCGGACGCCACCGGATACACCTCGTCCCCGCCGAGGACCAGCAGCGAGCCCCGCCCCAGCGGGCTCCCGGCCGTGCCCGGGCCCCGGGGCGTCAGCTCGGCCGCGGCCAGGGCCCAGGCCACGGAGCTGGTCGCGTCGAAGCCGTCGCCCAGGTCCGCGACGTAGTCGATCCAGGTCTCCGCCGCGTCCGGGTCGTCCAGCGGCGCCCGCAGCAGCTCGGCGTCCAGCGCGCCCTGGATCTCCCGCTTGTCGGCGTAGTCGGCGAAGACGGCGGCGAGCGCCACCTTGACCGCCGTTCGGGCCAGCTCCCGGGGCGCCAGCCAGCGGGCCTGCTCCTGCGGGGTGAAGCCGAGCTCGTCGGCGTGCCGCCGCAGCTCCCTGACCCTCACGCCGACTCCCGGGCCTCGGCTGCCCCGGTCCGGGCCTGAGACCGCGTCCGGGCCTGGGCCCGGGACGAGCGCGGGCCGTAGACGTCCCACAACTCACCCAGGAACAGCCGGCCGAAGCGCTCCATCGCCCGCACCGGGTGCGGGCCGCTCGTGCGGAAGGTCGTCAGCTGCTGCACGAAGTCCCGCACCAGGATGGTGAGCACGCCCGCGCCGAGCACGGGCGCCGCGTCGTCGTCCTGCGGCGACACGTGTCCGGCGAGCATACGGACATAGAGCGTCGAGGTGTCGCGCCACAGGTCGAGACCGGGGGCGTTGCGCACGTCCTTGTGACCGGCGAGGGTGAGGGGGTTGCCGCCCGCGTCGCGCAGGTGCAGCCGGTACGGCATGCGGCGCGCCGGGCCGCCGTCCTGGGCGGCACCGTCGCGGGTGAACAGGTTGAACCAGCCGCGCTCCACGGTCAGCCGTCCGCCCAGGACGTCGCAGTCCACGTGGCCCTCGGCCCGGGCCGGATGCGCGGGATCGGCGGCGAACCGCTCCACGTCGTCGGCGGTGATCGTCAACCGGAACGACAGGCGCTCCCCGCGTGACCTGCCGAGCGACCGTCCCTCCACGGGATCCTCGACGTCGAGCGCGAACCAGCCCTTCATCTCCTCCGTGAAGGACAGGCTGGTGGCCCGCCCGTCCGCGACCGAGACCCCCGCCACCTCCCGGACCGGCGCCCGCTCCGTGACGCCGCCCGCTCCCTCGGCCGTGCCCGCACCGGCTCCGACGGGCTCGGCGATCGCGGCACGCGGAGTGGCCCGTTCCTCCAGAATCCGGTCGCAGGCCCGGTCGGCGAACGCGGCGATCGTCAGCGACGGATTGGCGCCCACCGGCCCGGGGAGCGCCGCGCCGTCCAGCACGTACAGCCCAGGCAGCCCGAACACCTCCCCGAAGGAGTCGCAGACGCCCTCGCCGGGGTGCCGGCCCATCGGAGCGCCGCCCAGCGGATGCACGGTGACAACCCGCTTCGACCACCACAGCGGGTTGTCACGGAAGTCGGCGCCGAGCGCCTCCGCCAGGTCCCGCATGACGGACCTGGCACCCGCGAAGTAGCGGAGCGAGGTCTTCGTCGTCCAGTCGACGTCGAGGTAGCCCCGGCGCAGGCCCATCCTTCCGTCCGGCACGTCACGGCCCATGCCGAGCAGCGGCAGCGAGCTCTCCGAGAAGACGGCCGGCCCCAGCAGCGCGGCGAGGCGGCCGCTGATGTTGCTCCTGGGGCTGAACCCGAGCCGCGCGTGCAGCCGGTGGAGCCCGAAGAGCAGGCCGCGCCGCACGGTCCCCGGCACCTGCGTCGCCTCGGCGAGCCAGTCGACGAACACGGGATAGCCCGCGTCCTCGATGTAGAAGCCGCGCCCGGTGGATCCGTCCCCGTCCACCTCGTCCCCGACGCGCACGGCGGTGGTGATCACCGGCCCGGTGCTGCCGCGCAGCGACCGCGGCATCCGGCGCCGGCCGCCGGTGGCACCGGTCGCGTTGACCACCAGCCCCAGCAGGTCCCCGTTGCCGCAGAACCGCGTGCCGAGCGCCCGGCTGATGCCGCGCAGCGCGGCGCGGTTGCGCAGCAGCAGATAGGTCGAGCCGAAGGTGCCCGCCGCGAGGATCAGACGCCGGCAGGTGATCCGCCGCACCGGCAGCCGCCGGGTGTCGGTGCGGCGCCCCTCGCCGGCCGGTTCGTGCACGACGTAGCGCACCTCCCAGCCGCCGCCGGGCAGAGGCGCGAAACCACGCACCTCGCAGCGGGTGCGGATGTCCGCGCCATGGTGCGCGGCCGCCGACAGATAGGTGTGGTCGAGGGTGTTCTTGGACCCGAAGTTGCAGCCCACGTCACACTCGCCCGACAACCGGCAGGTCTCGCGCGGCAGGCCATGGATGTTGCCGTACTCCGGCTCCGGCACCGGCTCTCCCGGACGCGCCCCGAACGAGACGGCCAGCGGTGGCCGCGTCGCCCGCAGCCCGAGCTGCCCGGCGGCCTCCTCCATCGCCATCGTCTTGGGCGTGTCGGCGTAGGGGTACGGCGTCGCGCCGATCATCCCCTCCACCCGCTCGTAGTGCGGCTCCAGGTCGGCCCGGCTGATCGGCCAGTGCTCGTAGCCGCCGCCGGGCAACGGCGACTCGTGCACGAACCACCGCTCGTCCTTGCGCAGCAGCACGTTGGCGTAGATCAGCGAGCCACCGCCGAGGCCGCTCGCCACGACTCCCTCCAGGCCGCGGAAGGACCAGAGGTCGAACAGGCCGTGCATCCCCTCGCTGGGGTCCCAGAAGTTCCGGGCCATCGCCGCCGGCGTCCGCGGGAACCCGCCCGGCGGGTACGCCTTTCCCCGTTCGAGCACCACCACCGACCGCCCCCCTTCGGCCAGCCGGCAGGCCGTGACCGACCCCCCGAACCCCGAGCCGACCACGACCGCGTCAACCTCGGCTGACCCACGCACCGTCGCCACCTCGCCCTTCGCAGCAGACCGTTCCCCGTAGGGACATTTGCCATTAATGAGACGTTAGTCTCCCCGGTCACCCTCCGCCACAGGAGCGACGCAAGCCCCGAGACCCGCACGACGCCGGCGCGCTACCCCGGCCCGCCCACGCTTTCGGTGACATGCGAATACCGTGTGCCATCAGCGGAGCTTGTCGGCGCTAACAGCTCCAAGTAATCACAAATGATATGAGCCGGAGGCTCGGCCCCTGCTCCCGGCGGGTGAAATATCCCCGGGCCGGGCATCGATCGCTTCGCCGATACGGACCGGACAATGCGTGAATAAGCGCGTGAATATTCGAAGAAGCAAGTCGGCACGGCTGATCCAGCAGGGCTACAGGAGAGCCCGCAGGTGGCGAAGCCGCAAGGGAGTGTGGCACTATCCACTACTCACCGTGACCGTGGCTGGCGCACTGCTTGTGCTGTACCTCGCGGTCACCGCGGTGATCACCCTGGCGAAGGGGGCCGACAAGGACTTCTGGTCGCCCCTCGTGTGGATCGATGAAAAATGCAGCGTGAACGGCTTCTCCTGCGGCGTTCTCCAAACCCTCTTCATGCCCCTCCTCACCCTGGCGCTGGCCACGGTCGCGTACCTGCTCTTCCGGTTCAGCCGCGTGAGGCGGGCCTACCTGAACAGATCCCGTCGGGAGCCACGCCAACTCGTGGAAACCGCGGGAGACATTTTCGGCGAGGTGGTGGGCCGCGACGACCTGAGCCAGGTCCTCATGGAGGACCTGCGGCACAGGCGCTTCCGCCGCACCAACATCGTCGTCGGCGGCGTCGGCACGGGTAAGACCGCACTGGTCGTGCTGCTGGCGGAGAAACTCGCCCGCTGCGAGGCCGTTCCGGTGCCGCTGCGACTGCGCGATGCCCAGGACAGCCTGGACTTCCTTCAGCTGGCGTACGAGCGCTTCTCCCGCGAGGTCCAGCGCTACATCCGCTCCGATGCCGAGGCGGAAAAGGTGTGGCGGCGGCTGTGCCAGCAGGAACGAGTCGTCGTCCTGGCCGATGGACTTGAGGAGGCGCTGACCGGCGAACAGCTGGCGAAGGAACGCGACACCACGATCCGGCTGGCGATCCGCCGGGCCAACGACGCGCGGCTGCCGCTCCTCATCACCTCGCGGCCGCACGACGCGCTCCGGGGGATGGAGGCGTCTCTCACCGAGCTGGAGCCCCTGAGTGCGGAGGCGGCCCTCGAGTACATCTCCTCCGGCGACGAGCGGGAGGACCGGCAGCGGCTGGACTGGATCGTCGAGAAGGCCGGCATCGCACAGGCGCCCACCTATCTGCAGATCGCCAGGGAGCTCCACGAGGAGCGGCTGCTGGAACACGCCCTCGCCCAGCGCTCCGAGGACGGCGGCGTGGAGACCCGTGGCGGGGACCGGGCGGCGCTGCGCTTCCACCTGCTCGACACCTGGATCAACGCGATCATCAACGGGCGATGCCATCCCGAGCTGCCGCTCAGCCAGGAGATGCGGCAGGACACGATCCACTACCTGTCGGCGCTGGCCTGCGTCGGACTGGCGGCGGACTCCTCGGATGTGCGGTTCGCCGACGTCCTCGACGAGGAGGACCCCTCGCGGTCTCCCTATCCCGAGATCGTCACGGAACTGCAGAAGCGGGTCGGGAGCAACCGGCTCGACATCCGGCTGGCCGCGCACTGGGGAGCCCAGATGCGGCTGGTGGAACTCGGCGGGCACGGCGTCCGGTTCCAGCACAGCGTGATCCAGGCCCATCTCGGAGCCCGGTTCATGAACGCGGTCATCCATCCGGACGTGCCGGACACCCCCACCCGCGGCTCGTACTTCCCCGCGGCGCTGGAATATCCCGGGCGCGAGCTGCTGATCGCCATGGTGCTCTACTCCCGCACGCCGGAAGGCGCGTGCGTACACGAGGAGTACGGCGAGCACGGCGAGCACGGCGATCACGGGGAACGCGAGAACGCCGCCCGGGGCGGAGGGCCCTGGTGCCCGGTGGCCGCCACCCGCGACCTGCTGCTGAACGCCGCCGGCGGCCGTCCACAGCCGGCTCCGGGCTCCTCCGACGGAGGGGACGGAGACGCCGCGGCCCGGCCCGCCCGCGAGACCCGGACCCTCTTCGAACGCACGCTGCACACCAAGGCCCTGGAGCTGTACGCGGCGGCCCTGGAGATCGACTGCGCCGATGCGGAGCCGCAACAGCGCCTCATCGCCATGCGGCTGCTGACGGCGTGGCCGGACCTGCGGGCACGCGATCCGAACAGCCTCCGGGAGGCCAAGACGACGTTGGTCTCCCGCTTCGGCGAGGCGATGCACTGCGTCGCTCGCCGGCGGACACTGCGGCCCGCCTACCTGGAGCTCTTCCAGATCGCGTGCCAGGAACCGACGTACGCCGTCCGGGTCGCCATCGCGCAGGAGATCGGCGCCGGCGAGGATCTCGCCTTCGAGGCGCTGCAGCATTGCCTGCGCGGCCCCAGAGTCGTCCGGGACCAGTCGCCCGACCGAGAGGCCGACGAGGATCTGAGCCTGGAGATGTGGGGCGGCCAGCAGCCGGAGATCGTCTCGGAACAGCAGACCAGGCGACAGCGCCAGACGGAGGGCGGCGTGGCGCGAGCCAAGCGCGAACGGAGGGAAAGGCAGCAGCGGCGCGCGGAGGAGTGCCGCCGGGAGAGGGAGGAACGCGAGGCCGCGGAGCAGCGGTGGCGGGACAACACCATGTGCGCGTGGCTGGTCCCGCTGCTGGTGGGCTCGGTGACCACCCGCCGCCACCGGGACACCCCCTACGGCTTCCTTGAGAGCTGGGTGGGGCGGGTGGGCGCGCCGGAGCAGGACGACCGGCCCGGTCTCGACCTCTCCGTGGAGGTGGCCCTGGCTCAGGGCTTCAAGTACGCCGCCAACCGCCGCCCCCGCCATCCGCACGCCTGCCCGGAGGCCCGCGAGTACCTCAGCGAACAGGCATGGGACATGCTCAAGCGCACCCGGTTCTGGTTCACTCGCCTCACGCTGCTGCATGCGCTGACCCTGTACGAACTGTGCGACGACGTCGAAGCGAACGGCGCTTCGGGCAGCCGCGGCTCCGACCCCGGCGAACAGGTCCGCCAGTGGCTCGCCCTCCCCGACGGGGAGACGCAGCATCCCTTCGTGGACGCCGCCGCCGAGCTGTGCGTCTGGGCGCTGCGGACCGGGCAGCCCGAACGGTTCCTGTGGATCGACGAGTCGGGTGTCGCCGCCCAGATCGGGTCGCAGACCACCCCGTTCGGTGAACAGCGCAAGCACAACCTGTGGGTTCCGCCATCCACCGGCTGGAGCGCCCTGCATCCACGCGCCCAGCAGCTTCTCGCCGACGTGCTCCTGCTGCTCAACCTGGCCGAACGCGACGACTGGCCCGAGAGCCGGCTCCGGCGCCTCCAGCTCACCGGCCGCCCGGATCTGCCTCCGTGCCTGACCAGGGACCGAGCCCCCCTCGACCCGGGCCGCACCGTCGTGCGCACGGCGGCCTCGCAAGCGGGCTCCAACTGCCTTGACGGCTGCGCCTTCGAACTGTGCCCCTACCCGCCCAAGGGGCTCGACGGGTATCGGGCCGAGCTGAGCGAGGCGTTCTGCCGGGCCCAGACGACCCTGCTGTCGCGGTCCCGCTTCCCCGTCAGGCCCCAGACCAGGTGGCAGCGGAACACGAATCTCGCCGAACTCAGAACGTTCTGGGAGCGGATGGGCCGACGAGCACAGAGCAGTTCCCGCCCCGAACGGCGCCCGAGAGCCGGCAGGTAGCCCTGCTCGTCCACCATCAGAGCGCCAGCGCGGCGATCGACTCCCACGCGGCGGACTCCCCCGTGCGCGGGGAACACCTCCCATGCCGTTCCCTTTGCATTGCTCGGGTGACCACCCCCGCACGAGCGGGCATGGTCCCAAGGCGGAGGGAGGCCATTGTCGGCGTCGGGGGAATCGTGACCCAGCCTGGTCGCGCTGGGTTCTCACCCTTGTCGCACCATTCCTTCATCCTCCGTTGCGGTCACCGGGGTCAGCCTCCCGCCCGGCCCGGCCCCTTGGCGGCGCAGGCAACAGGAGGGCGCCATGGCGCGTAGTCCGCAGGAGATCACCCGGGATGTCGTCGCCTACATGGACGCGCCCTTGCGTGAGGCCACGGCGATGCTCACCGAGCCGGTGCGGACCATCGTCGGGTACTACTTCGGATGGGTCGAGGCCGACGGCCGTCCGGCCACCCCTGTCGGCGTCCGCCGACGTCCGGCGACCCTGGTGCTGCTGAGCACCGGGAGCGAGGAGGCCGCGTGGCAGCGCGCCCGCAACGCGGCCACCGCGATGACGTTCATGGAGGCCGCGACCATCGTCCACGACGACATCCAGGACAACGACACGCTCCGCAACGGCCGCCCGTCCGTCTGGGCCGCCTTCGGCCGGCCGGCCGCGCTTCAGGCGGGCGTGGCCATGCTCGCCCTGAGCTTCGAACTCCTGGCCCGCGAGCCCGCGCCCATCGCCGCCGAGGCGATCCGCTGGAACTCCTTCGCCGCGCGCGAAGCCTGCTCCGGGCAGATCCGCGACATGCGCGAGGCAGCCGATCCCCGCATCAGCCTCCAGCAGTCGCTCGCTACCAGAGAGGGCAACTCCGGCAAGCAGATCGCCGCTCTCCCTGCCGTCGGCGCCTTGTGCCGGGGCGCCTCGCCCGCCGAGGTGGAAGCCGCGTACGCCTTCGGCTACCACGCGGGGACGGCCCTGGCCGTGTACGACGCCTGGGAGGGAACCTGGGGCAGCGCGCGCGGCGCGCTGGAGGAAGGCATGGCGGACCTGCGGCAGCGCAAGATGCTGCCGTACGTCGCGTTCGCCCTCCAGACCCAGGGCCCGGCCAGGGACCGCCTCGCCGCCATCTACGCGGCCGCCGAGGAACCGCAGCCCTCCCAGCTGCCGCACATCCGCGCGCTGATCGAGGCGTGCGGCGGCCGCTCCTGGCTCGTCGACCAGATACGACAGCACGTCCACGACGCGCGAGACGCCCTGGCCACGGCCCTTCCCGACCCCACCGCCCGGGCAGAACTCGCCGCCTGGCTGGACGCCCTCACCGGCGAGCCGTCATGACTCGACCCCTGGTGCCGCACCGGCCGGGCACCCGACTCGGCTCCTGTCATGGATGACGCGGCGCTGACCGACGGTGAGACAGATGTCCCCACCACGGAGACCGCGATGGCCGTCGCCCTGGCTGAGGGATCGTGTCTCCGCCCGCGAATCCGGCCCGCTCCGTGGCCGATGGGCGACGCGCTCCGTTTCCGCGGCCAACCTGCGGCCAGGCCGATGACGTGCCGCCACAGGGTCTGGGCCGCCTGGGGGTCGACGCCTGCGGTGCAGCCGCGACCGCGGGTACAGCTGGCGCCGGAGCGGCCTTGCGACCTCGTGCATGGTTGGCGGCAGCGCGTTCGGCCGTGATCGTTGATCATGGTGCGGTGGTTCGGGGAGCGTGTGCGGCGATCGTGGCCAGCGGCGGACAGGGCCGGTGGGAGGTGGCCTCTGAACTTGTCGCGCGTGACGATGAAGCGGTTCGTGTCCGTCATCCCCATCCTTCGGTCACAGGGTCCAGGGCACCAGGACCAACGTGCTCCAGGCGAGTACCGGGCCGAGGCCGACGATTCCGAAGGTGTAGCCGATGACCTGGCGGTAGAAGCGCTCCCGGTCCACGCCTCTGGCGTTGCTGAGCACCAGCGCGCCGTTGGTGGAGAACGGTGAGGTGTCCACGATCGTCGTCGAGATCGCCAGCGCCGCGATCAGCCCGGCGGGGCTCAGGTGGCTGGAGAGCAGCAACGGCACCGCGATCGGGATGATCGCGGTCAGGATCGCCGTGGACGACGCGAAGGCCGACGTCACCGCCACGGTGAAGCACAGCAGCAGGGCCACGATCAGGGGCGCGCCGACGTTCGCGGCGTGCTCGGAGATCAACTCGATGGTGCCGGCGTGCTCCAGCATGGCGACGTAGGTCATCATGCCGGCGACGAGCAGGATCGTGGACCAGCCGATGCCCTCGACGGCCTTTTCCTGGTTCTTCATGTCGACCAGTGCCAGCACCGCGCCGGCGGCCAGCGCGAGGAATCCGATCTGCAGGTCGAAGACGAGTGCGCCGACCACGAGGACGACCAGCGCGCACAGGGTGAGCGCCTGCCGCCACGTCACGCCGGTCAGGCGGTCCTCGGCGGGCTCGGGGTCCGCCGCCGCGTCCTCGTCCGTGGAGACATCGGCGGCGACCAGGGCGCGGCCGCCCGTTCTGTGGCGCAGCAGCGCGAAGGTCAGCACGGACAGCAGCAGGTTGAAGCCGAAGCTGGCGAAGAACAGCGTGGGCGCCGACACCGAGAGCGAGGTGCCCTCAACCATGTCGAGGACGAGCGCCCCCGACACGGCGATCGGCGAGAACGCGCCCGCGTGCGCCCCGCTGATCACCATCATGCCCATCATCAGCGGATTCAGCGTGTACCGGTAGGCGAAGTTCATTCCTATCGGCGCCAGGATGGCGACCGCCGCGGGGGTGAAGGTGCCGAATGCGGTCAGCACCGCTGCCACGACGAAGAGCACCCACGGGATGAGTGCGACCTTGCCGCGTACCAGCCGCACTCCGGCGGCGACCAGGAGGTCGATCGTGCCGTTGCGTCGTGCGATCGAGAAGAGGTAGGTGACACCCACGATCGTCACGAACAGGTTCACGGGGAATCCCGCGAAGATCTCGTCCTCGGTCATGCCGAGCGCCGACGTGCCGACCACGAAGGTGGCGACGAACGCGAGAATTCCGATATTGATCGGCAGCAGCGTGCCGACCAGAAACATGACGAAGAGCGCGACGATGGATATGACTTCAGCAGACATCGTTGTCCTTGGGGATGGAAAGAGAAAAGGAGGATATGTCAGGCCGGGGTGGGAAGAGCAGGCTCCGGCACCAAGATCTCGGCCTCGCACAGGATGCGTGCGGCGCGACGCACGGTGACCCGGTGGGGCCCCGAGGCATCGATGTCCGTGCAGGTGACCTGGACGACACCGGCGGGTGTGCCGATGCGCAGCTGGGATGGCTGGGACAGCGGGGGGTCGGCTGTCGCCGTGGATACCGTCCGCACCACGGATCCCTCGAGCAGGTTCGCCGTGGCGATCGCGACCGCCGAGGTGAGGCCGATCGCCGGGTGCGGATCGTTCATCGAGAGCATGCGCACCGAGATGTCGTAGTCGGTCGCGGCGATGTGATCCCCGGTCGTGCTGACGTACGGCACCGGCGCGCCGACGAGGCCGGCCTTCGGCACGGCGTCGTCCGGTGCCTGGCCGGGCCGCAGCAGGCCCATGCGGGGCGCGGCGGCGTGGCGCACCGCGCGCAGCCATCCGGCGTCGGCGCGCAGGGCGGCGAGCGGCTCCACGCCGGTGCGGCCCGCCGCGGCCGCGTCGATGAGGACCACGGGTGCCCCGGCGTCGAGCATGCTGACGCGCACGGTCTCCCCGCCGACGCCGACCGGCAGGTCGTCGACCGTGGAGCCGGTGGGCAGGAGCGACCCGGTCGACCGCCCGGCGGGGTCGAGGAAGGTGAGTGCGACGGCGACGCCGCCCGACCGCGTGCCCGGCACGGTTTGCGTGCCGAACTCGTGCACGACGCCGCCGGTGGTGTCGACGGCGGCCTCCAGGACGTCACCGGTGTTGGTGTTGCGCAGGACGACCCGGGTGAGGTCGCCGGTGATCGGGACCAGTCCCCTGGTCACGGCCCACAGGGCGATCGCCGTGGCGCAGTTGCCGCAGTTGCTGCCCCACTCGACCCTTCCGACGCCGATGCCGACCTGGCCGAAGAGGTACTCGACATCGATGCCGGCCTCGGCGCACGGCCTGACGACCGCGGCCTTCGACGTGGTCGGCGTCGCGCCGCCGATCCCGTCCAGGTGCACGGGGTCGGTGGCGCCGTAGGCGTCGACGAGCAGCCGCTCGATGCCGTCGAGCGTCGGGGGGACGTGCTCGTGGCCGAACAGCCAGCACTTGCTGGTGCCGCCGCGCACCAGGGTTCCGGGAATGCGCACTTCAGCCGTCCTCGTGTGCTCGTTAGGGGCGGTGAACGCGCTCACCCTGGCAGCCGAGCGAGTTGAGAACAATACCTAAATTCTTATGTAGGATTGAGCTGAGCTAAAGGCTAGACTCGGCGCATGCTGGACGTACGGAGATTGCTGCTGCTCACCGAGGTCGCCGAGCACGGCTCGCTCACCGGGGCGGCGGAGGCCGCGGGCATGACGCCGTCCGCCGCCTCGCAGCAGATGTCCCGGCTGGAGGCCGAGGTCGGCCAGCCGCTGCTGGAACGGCTGCCGCGCGGAGTGCGCTTGACCGACGCGGGGGCAGCGCTCGTCGCGCGTGGCCGGTCGATCCGCCGTGAGCTTCGAGCCGCGCAGGCGGATCTGGACGCCTTCGCCCGGCTCGACAAGGGCACCCTGCGACTCGGCTCGTTCCCCACGGTCAGCGCCTCGCTGCTGCCCCTGGCACTGACGCGGTTCACCCGCTCCTACCCCGGGACGCAGGCCGTGGTCCGCTCGGCCATGCTCGCGCAGTTGCTGGAGATGCTGCACACCGGCGAGGTCGAGCTGGCCCTGCTCTGGGACTACCGGTGGAACCGGGTCACCGACGATGCCCTCACGCTGACCCACCTGGTCAACGACCCGACCGTGCTCGTCGTGCCCGCCACCTCAGAACTCCTCGACGAGCCCGACGTCACGCTGGGCTCCCTGGCGAGACAGCACTGGATCATCCGCGCCGACAACCATCCCGTCGCCGACGTGCTGCGGCGCAGCTGCCGGCTCGCCGGGTTCGAGCCGAAGATCGCCTACGAGTCGCACGACTATCAGGAGGCGCAGGCCATGGTCGCCGCGGGCCTCGGCATCGCCATCGCGCCCAGGCTCGCCCTCACCAACCGCCGCAACGACGTACGGCTGGTGCGCTTCGGCTCGGACGTACCCGCCCCCATTCGCCGAATCCTTCTGGCCCGCCCGAAGAACCGGACACCGACCCCGACCGCGCTGGCCATGACGGAGATCCTGCGTGCGGTCGCAGAGCGGTTCATGGACACGAACCTGGACCGCAACCAGCTCGGATCGGTCCGCCGCAGCGGTGGACCGCGAGGGGTGCGCTGACGAGAACGGCCCGGGGGCGGTGTTCAGCAGGCCGTGCCGGAGACCGGCAGGCGCGGGTCGACGGCCCAGGAGGCGAGGCCGGATGTGGGAGCCGTCGGCCGCCCGGGAGTAGTCATCCCGGGCGCCCTGGGGTCACAGGGCTGCCGCCTCCTCGGTGGTGAGGAAGCGGAGGCCCTGGACGTGGTCGTTGACGAACATGGGCACGCCGTCCGAGGCCAGGTACCAGGCGGGCTTGCCGCCGCTGTCGCGGATGACGCGGCCGTTGATGACGAGGTTCTCGAGGGTGACGTCCTTGACGACGTCCCAGAACTCCTCGATGGCCGCCTTTGACTTCGCCGGCACCGTCGAGGCCGAGGTCACCTACACCAAGGGGGCTTCGAGAAGGCCCGCATCCGCCCCGACTCCTACGGCATCACGCCCGAGGTGCTGGGCAGCACCCTGCGCTTCACCATCGACCGGCCCCGCAACCTCGTGTTGCGACCGATCAGGGGGTCGATCAGGGCGAGCTTGACGAGGTAGACGCCGAGTGTCTGCCAGGTGCCGCCGGCCGGGCGGACCCTGACGGTGAAGGAGTTGTTGGTGGGGACCTGCGGGAGGGTCGGGTGGACGACCACCCTGTCGCCGGCGAGGGCGGCGGTACCGGCGGCCGTGAGCGCGGTGCGTCGGGACAGGGACCAGTTCATCGTGTCAGCTCCTTGCAGTCGAGCGATAGATAACGTTTTCCGTCAGGACAGTCCTCCACGGCTGAAGCCGTGTGAGGAGGGGATTACGTGATACCGGAGGTGGGGATGCCGGCGATGAAGCCGGACTGGGCCACCAGGGCGAACAGCAATGCGACGAACAGGGAGAAGCCTCGGGTCGTCATTCCACGAGATCCTTGGCGCTGCCGATCCCTTCGTTCATCCGGTCGGGGGCATGGCTGGCGCACGAGTTGGTCGTACCGTGCTGTTCGTCGACATCCTCATGCTCCTGGTTTTTGGCCAGCGTCGATGGCGTCAGCAGCCGCACTCGTGGTCCGAACCGGAGCGGGGGATTGGGGTGGGGCCGTCGTCCCATGTCGAGCCGGGGGAGTGCGGAGTGGAGGGTTCACTGCCTGGCAGCCTGGGCGGACGCGGCCACGGTCGGTGTCACGGCGCCGGCGGCCGTCAGGGCGGGCGTGCACGCGAGAACGCCTCGCCCGGTTACATGTGATGTTTTTATCGGTATAAGAAAGCTCTGTCCAGAGGTTGGGAGACCTCTTGTCCATATGGGCGGGCCTGATCGAGCGCCGGCCCCCCCAAGGGTCGCCGGGCCAAGCGCATCGCCCTCACCCGGCGGGCCGGGACACCCGCGCCACCGTCCTCGACCGCCTGAACGCCCCCCGCTGGCGCCGCTCGACGGCGGTCAACGGGAGGCGTTGCGCGACCTGCTGGGCGCGCTCGTGGAACCCCCCTCCAGCGGACGCTCCGTGGCTTTCCGAAAGCCGGACCGAAAGTTAAGGCGAGCGACGTGCCTCTTGTCATTCGCCTGGAGCGCTCTTATAACGGTAAAAAGATAACCTTTTCTATCACCTTGAGTCGCCGCCCTGTCACTGATCGCACCTCCCGATGACGTAGAGGAGCACCCATGAGACCCCCCACCCCCCTGACCCGGAGAAACTTCCTCAGAGCCGGCGTCGGCGTGGGCGCCGGAGCCGCACTGCTCTACACCGCGGCACCCACCGCCGTCGCGGCCACCCACCCCGGCGTGCTCCACACCCAGGCCGACCTCGACCGCATGCGCGCGATGGTGAACGCCGGCAAGCAGCCTTGGAAGGCGGGCTGGGACCGGCTGGTCGCCAACTCCCACTCGGCCGCCGGCTGGACCCCCCGTCCGCAGGAGATGGTCTGCCGCGGCGGCTCGGACCCGCAGAACTACCCGATCCTCTACAACGACATCCACGCCGCGTACCAGAACGCGCTGCGCTGGAAGGTCACCGGTGACACCGCACACGCCGACACCGCGCGGGACATCTGCAACGCCTGGTCGGGGACGCTGCGGGGCATCTGCGGAGGCTCCGAAGTCGTGCTCCTGGCGGGCATCTACGGGTACCAGTTCGCCAACGTCGGCGAGATCATGCGCGGCTACCCCGGCTTCGACCTGGCCCGTTTCCAGGCCATGATGCTCACCTACTTCTATCCGGCGAGCCACGACTTCCTGAACCGCACCACCAATTGCTGGGGCCACTACTGGGCGAACTGGGACCTGTGCTCCATGGCCTCGGTCATGGCCATCGGGATCCTCTGCGACGACCAGGCCAAGGTCAACGAGACGGTGGACTACTTCCACAGCGGCCCGGGCAACGGCTCGCTGGCCAACGCGATCCCCTACGTCTACGACGACGTGGGCCTGGCCCAGTGGCAGGAGAGCGGGCGCGACCAGGCGCACAGCATCATGGGCATCGGCCTGATGGGCACCATCTGCGAGATGGCCTGGAACCAGGGCGTCGACCTCTACGCAGCGGACGACTCCAAGTTCCGCAAGGCGTGCGAGTACGTCGCCCGGTACAACCTCGGCTACGACGTGCCGTACACCACCTACATCTGGAGAAACGGCCCGCACTGCGTGGAAACGGCGCAGACCGTCATCTCCGAAGGCGGCCGTGGCCAGGGCCGCCCGGTCTGGGAGCGGGTCTACCACCACTACGCCATCAGGCGCGGCATGGCCATGCCGAACACCGGCGACATGGTGGCCCGCGTCAGGCCCGAGGGAGGAGGCGGCGACTACGGCTCGACCAGCGGCGGCTTCGACGAACTCGGCTTCGGCACGCTGGCCTACGCCCGGGAGTCCGGCACGGCCACCCTGCCGTCCGGCGCCCGCTCCCTCCAGTCGGTGAACTTCCCCACCCGCTACATCCGCCACCAGAACTACCTCGGCTACCTCCACGAGGTGACCGCCGCCAGCACCGCCCAGGTCAAGCAGGACGCCACGTTCACGATCGTCCCCGGCCTGGCGGCCCCCAACGGCTACTCCTTCCGCGCCGCCAACGGCCAGTACCTGCGCCACAACACCTTCCGCATCCGCCTCGCCGCCGACGACGGCACGGCCGCCTTCCGCTCGGACGCCACCTTCATCCCACGCCCCGGCACCGCCAGCGGCAGCGTCCGGCTGGAGTCGTCCAACTTCCCCGGCCGCTTCCTGCGCCACCGGAACAACGAGCTGTGGCTCCACTCCTACGACGCCACCCAGCTCTTCCGCGACGACAGCTCCTTCCAGGCCGTCGCGCCCTGGGCCTGAGCCGCTTCGCACCGCCGGCGGCGGCTGTGCCGGCACTCGGCCCCGCGAGATCCGTACCCCTCGCGGGGCCTCGTCGTCTGCCGCCTGGTGATCGAGGGGCGGTTCAGCCAGCGGTGGTGAAAGGAGGAGCATGATGGCTGCCTCGGCGTCATCATCGCGCGGTGGGGCCGGATCGACGGCATCCGTCGATCAGATCGTGGGATTGCGCTGCGTGACGGCAATCATGGGAGCAGTGATTGGCCTGACGTTCCTGTTCGGGTTCGGCACTGTGCTGGCGTTGGGGTTGCGGCTGGGTGTGCCGGCCTACGTGGCGCACCTGTCGGTGCTGGGCCTTCTGCTGGGGGTCCGGTACCTGGCGTTGATCGGTGCCCCGCGCGAGCAGGTACGCCCCGCTCGCCGGCTGCTGGTCCTGGGTTCGGGTAGGGAAGAGTGCAGGTCTCGGCGGTGGGGGGCGGGGTCCGGCTGTCGGTGACGGGCGATAACTTGTGCGGCAGCACGGCAGGTCGGTCAACAACGGGAGATCCATATGCGGTACCGCTTCACGTCCTACCACCCGGCGAGTGACGCCGAGGCAGCCGTCACGGACGGCACCAGGCTGGGCGGCCTGCCGCACTGGCTGGAGGAGCCGCAGTGGCCGGTCGACCCGTACGAGAACGAACTCGCCTCGTTCATGGGGCAGTTCCGGGTGCCGGCGGACGGCAGCGGGGAGGGGGATCGGATGGTGTACCTGTTCGCCATCGGGTTCTCGGGTGAACACGCCACCGTCGTCCAGCCGGGCGGGCAGGTCACCGAGTCCTTCGAGACGCGGGCGGCGGTCACCGGGCCGACCGACCTGGACCGGGTCCACCTGCTCCGGGTGGAGGAGGAGGTCGACTTCTCCCACGTCAAGCGGGAACTGGAGCCGGTCGAGGACGAGGACTACCGGGAGGAGCGGCTGGAGGAACTGCTCCAAGAGCGCCAGAAGGACGCCGCAGGCAGCATCCGGATGAACCAGCTCGGCGGCCCCGATGTGGTCCCGGTCTGGTTGCAGGGCGACGACCTGCCGGGCGAGGGCTGGCAGCTGGTCGCGCAGCTCGACTCGTACCAACTGCCCTTCGAGGTCAACTTCGGTGACAACGGGGTCGGTTACCTGTTCCTTTCACCGGACGGCAAGAACGCCGAGTTCTTCTTCCAGAGCTGCTGAGAGGTCGTGCACGGAGCATCCCCGGCTCCGCCTCGTGGTCTTCGAGCCCGCCCCCGCCTGCGGTCCGTCCCCCGACCCGGCCGCCACCCGGCTGTGGGTGGGCAGCCGCACTCACTGGAGGAGCCGCAGTGGCCGTACTCGGAGGCCACGGGCAATGTGACCGGAGTAGTAGAAGCGCCAGCTCACTCCCGGTCCCGACGTGCATCATCCATCGCAACGCTCGCCCCTGCCACCCCCAGCACGGCCCCGTCTGCCGGTGGCGAGTGGGCCTCGTCAATGAGCCGTTCCAGCACATCGGCGGCGGCATCCCCGATCCATCCCGATACGGATAAGTTGATCAGCCAGAGCCGCACCTCCTGGGGCTGACGAAGAAGGATCTCGTCGCTCAGGCGCTACGCGCGTACCTGGAGCAGCGACGCGAGGAGCTGCGGGCGGGGATAGCTGGGAAGTCACGCAGTGCGATCACCTCTGGAGAACCCTGCGGTCTTTACGTGCCACTGGGTGACGCCGGCGTCCGGCATCACCACGATCGTGGGCAGCTTGCAGTGATCCGCTCGGTGTCACCGTCCTCGTTCCAGCTCGACGCGTCTCTGCCTCGCCGAGACCGGCCTGACCATCAGACCCACCCGAGCAACAACACGACACCACGAGTTCAACCCAGTAGTACTGCAACTGCACCGGTCACGCTTCCGGCGACGCAGCCAGGCCCGAGCCCGCCGCTCCCACTACAGGCGCCGAGGCCACATTCTCCAGATGCGGTTGCAGTGGGCCCGGGACCGGCGTCATTTGGCCGGTCCCGGGCCACTTCAGGTTGACTATTTGGGTTCGAGGAGATCCAGACGGTGCTGGCGACGGTCGCTCCCGTGCTCCACCTCACCTGACCGGTCGACTCGTACAGGTAGTAATCGTAGATTGAAGCGACGGTAATGACTAGTGCGCCATACCCATTGGAATCGAGGTACGTGCCGGTCGTCGCGTTTTTGATCTTGTACGTTCCGGACGTTAGGCCCGGCCGCTACCGCCACTCCCAACGCCGCTCATGATGGCATCGATAATGCCCTGCTGGGTCACCGCGTAGGAATTTCGGTCGAATAGCCCGAACCCGTACTGTCCGTTTGCGCCGTTGTCCCAGTAAATAGTGGCCGCTCCGTATTTCGTGGCAGTGGCTGCGACGGCGTACGCGTAGTCCGCACGGTACCCATTGTTCGAAGAATCGAACGACGACTTGTCGATCGAACCGTATTCACCGACGACTACCGGATACCCTTGCACGACGAATCTGTCGTACATTTTCTTCAACTGCGAATCCAGGAAGTCTTCCTGACCCCAGGTCGGCGTTCTTGACGGGTCGGTTGCAGCCGCCCCCCATTGCGTGAAGGTTCCGCTTTCCTCTCCAGCGAACTCCCACGGGTCGTAGTAATGAACGGAGATCATTATTCTCTGCTCATCGCTGGGAATGGAGGGGTCTCGGTATTCGTCGGTCGGAATCGTGAAGCCGTAGTCTCCCGCGGTGTAGTCGATATTCGTGTTCCAGCCAGGAACAAGCAACCACCTTGAACTGTTGTTCCCGCCGGCTCTCCTCACGGTGTCCACGAAGATCTGATTGTAGTCGTTGATGTTGGAGTAGCACGGTTCGGTCGGCTCGCCGTAATCACCGGTAAATTCTTCGTTCATGGATTCCAGGATCAGGCGCTGGCCGTAATCTTGAAACATGGACGCGACTTGCTCCCAGACCCTCTGGTACTTGGCCTTGATCTCCGATTGGGAGGATGCATCACAGATCAGCCAGGAACCGTCGATCGTCTTGAAGCCATCGCCGTGTATGTTGATCACCACGTACATGTCTCGGTTGTATGCGTAGTCGACGACTTGTTGGATTCTGTTCAGCCAGGCAGAGTCGATCGTGTAATCCGGTCCCGGCCCTATCGTGTTCAAATAGGAGACCGGAATTCGGATCGTTCCGAACCCTGCCGCTTTTACCTCGTCGATGAGAGCTTGCGTTACGGCCGGGTTGCCCCATGCCGTTTCGCTGGGAACTCCGTCGATGTTGGCTTCAAGCTGATTCCCCAGATTCCAACCCGCTCCCATGTCGGCGACAATCTGCGAAGCGCTTGACTGCGTCACGGTGTTGGCCGATGTCTGATTCGTCAAGCCGGGCACGGATGCGGCAAGCGCCAACATGACGGCAATGACGATGACTCTGATCTTCACTACTTTTGAAACCACAGGCCACTTCCTCTCTTTCAGTCTTTAGGGTGTCAACCTAGGAGATCTACATGGCGCGGGGCGCGGTGGGGTCACAGCATGGTCATGCGCTCCCACTGATCATGAGGTGGAAAGCGCCCACATCCTCCTTTGGTTCCGGGCGCATCAGGGTGTACTCGAATCTGAGCAGCGCTGAACTACGCGGAGTCAGATAGTCGCGTGCGGCCAGCAGTTGCGCGCCCCGATTGCGCTGGTCGTCTCGGCTGTCGATTCCGATGACGGGTGAACCCGAACGAGGCCGGCCCGTGCCCCATCCATGCGTCTTCGGCGGACCAGTTGGCGGCGTTGTCGGGCACGATGGCGATCCCACCGAACGTGGCCTTGCTGCTGTGTCGGCCGGGCAGTAGTTCTTCCCACCGCTGGAGCCGTCCCGGCCGCAGCGCTTAGCTCCGCGGCGGGGAAGGTGCCTCGGCTGGCGGAGATGCTGGCCGTGGTCGTATGCGGGCCCCGCTGGGGCTGGTTGTCAGCAGTCGGCGCCTGGCTCGCACTGACCGAGGGCATGTCCAACCCCAAGACGGCCGCGACCGCGGACGCCGTCCACCCGGAGAGCCAGCCCTCGAGGCGGACAGGCGCAGCCCGGGCCGAAGCCTTGGGTTCAAGGGAACTGCTGAACATGGGAGGTCTACTTCCTTGTAACAGCTGACGCCCAGACACTTCGTGGTGCCGCCTACTGCGCAGAGGAAGCGACAGGGGAGACAGTGAACGCACACAGTCACCAGCAGCATGATGAAAGCGCATACTGTAGATCGTTTCAAGTGGCACGAACTCGTGTGACCGTGCACAGCCTTCGGTTCGGAACGGGCTCATCGGCGTCACGGTCGGTAGCCAGGACCGTGAAGCCTCCACGGCTCCGGCTGATCGGGAGGTGGCCCTGGGAAGGGCTCGACCACGGCACGGTACGGTGACCGAGTTCGGAATGGCAGGGCCGGACCCGCGTCCCTCCTGCCGAAGCACTCCCGGTGCTGCATACAGACCAGACGTCCCGTCCGGCCCCTGCCAGGACTGGCCCAACGGCCAACCCACAGTGCCTATTAGGCCTACTCCTCCCGCGCCATCCGCCACCACCTGCGCAGACGCGGGATCCGGGCCGTGATCCCGGTCCCGGCCGACCAGGCCGCCCACCGCAGGCGGCGCGGCAGTCGGGGCGGCAGGCCACCAGCCTTCGACCGCGAGGCGTACAAGCAGCGCAACACCGTCGAGCCGCATCAAGCAGTGGCGCGGCCTGGCCACGCGTTACGACTGTGAGGATGGCGGTGCCGTCCCGGCGGTGGTCTGACCCGCGATACGACTGACTGTCATGTCCTGCGTCTTGATCTGTCGGCCGCTGTCCGGGGCGGCACTCGCTGTCGCCAGGTCGGCGGGTGTGTCCCGATAGGGGCCTGCGCGACAGGCACCGTCACAGTCCTGACCACCCTGCCGGCCCGGCGACGGCCACCAGCCCTACGGTTCGATGGCAGGAGACCGATGACCAGTGCCAGCATGGCCCAGCCGACCCGTTTGCACCATGACCGCCGGCGCGAGGTCGTCCTCGGTGTTGACACCCACAAGGACGCACACGTGGCAGCCGTGGTCTGCGTGACCGGCAAGCTGATCGGCTCTCGCAGTTCTCCCACTACGGCCGATGGCTATCAGCAGCTGCTGGACTGGGTCCGCTCAGCAGGCGTGGTCAACCGGGCGGGAGTGGAATGCACCGGCTCCTACGGAGCCGCGTTGAGTCGCTTCCTGCGTTGCAACGGGCTGGTTGTGATCGAGGTGAACCAGCCGGACAAGGCCACACGCCGACGTCGTGGCAAGACCGACACCATCGACGCCGAGGCGGCAGCGCATGCCGTGCTGTCCGGCAGGGCCACCGCTACGGCGAAGCTCGCGGACGGCCCGGCTGAAGCCCTCCGGCTGTTCAAGATGGCCAAGGTCTCCGCGGTGAAAGCCCGCACCCAGGCCATCAACCAGCTCAGGGCGGTTGTCGTGACGGCCAGCCCACAGCTGCGGGAGCCCCTTGAGGGACTGACCATTCCCAAGCTCGTCCGGGCCTGCATCGCTCTGCCCGGTGCTGCGGTCGGCACGGCCGCGGCAGCGGCGGTCTTCACCCTGCGGCTCCTGGCCCGCCGCGTGGAAGAACTCGATGACGAGATCGCTGCCCTCAAACAGCAGATCACCGACGTGATCAGGCAACACACGCCCCAGCTGCTTGATTGCTACGGCGTGGGCCCGGACACCGCAGCGACCCTCCTCATCGCCACAGGCGACAATCCCCAACGACTCCGCAGCGAGGCCTCATTCGCCTCGCTCTGCGGCGTGAGCCCGGTGGAGGCGTCCTCAGGGAAGACACAGCGCAGGAGACGCAACCGAGGCGGTGACCGTCAAGCCAACTCGGCCCTCTACACCATCGTCCTGGCCCGTCTCCGCTGGGAGACACGCAGCCGCAACTATGTCGAGCGACGCATCACCGAAGGCAAGACCCGACGCGAAGCCATCCGGTGCCTCAAACGCTACGTCGCCCGAGAGCTCTACACGGTCATCATCCGAACCCATGCCATGTCTCAGGAACAGACCCTGGCCGCTTGACATCCATAGGGGCATCAAGCTCGCCACCATCTACCGCCGAGGCGTTGTGCTCCGCGCCATCGCCATCTGGCTACGGCAATAAGGGCCACGCGCTACTGAAGTTGAATGCGTGATGTCGGGCGTGGTCAGGTCGGGTTGTCCAGGGATAGGCTGGCCTGGGCGAGGTAGGTGTCGATCAGCGGGGGTCGGTGCTGGATCTTCTTCAGGCGGTTTTTCACGGCTGAGGCCAGGTGGTCGTCCGAGGCTGCGGCGAGGTTGCCGATTCCGCGCTTGACCTGAGTTCCTTTGCGGGGAAGTGGGGGGTGGACCAATTGACGGCGCCCAGGGAAAGCTCTCGAACCAACTGCTTCTGAGCAATCGAACCGGCAGCGATGACTGGGAGGGCAGCCAGTGTGGCTGCCGCAGAGAGCACGGCGAGGAACTGACCTCGGCCATGAACGAAGCTGCCAAGAAACAGCGGCGTGGTCTTTGCCTCCGACCTCAAGGCGTATGCGCCCGGAAAAGCGAGAAGGATCACACGACGGTTGCCCCGGCCGAGGCGATAAGCGAATTTTCATGGAGGTCGGCATGCCGCGATCCCGGTCAGGTCCTCTTGCGCAGCGCTCTGACCGATTTGAGCGCAGCGCCCTCGAACGAGCTCCCTAGGGACACAGCGTCCACTCCGGCGTCGAGGTAGGCCTCTGCGTTGTCAGCGTGGACGCCGCCAGTGGCGACGAGCCGGATGTCGGGGAAAGGCGCACGCACCGCGCGGAACCAATCGGGGCTGAGGGACGACGCGGGAAACGCCTTGAGCCAGGTGTAGCCAGCCTTGATGGCCTGCTGGATCTCCGTCGCGGTCGCGACTCCAGGCAGGTGAGGAACGCCAGTTTCCCGGGCCTCGGCGAGGACGTCCTCGTCGAGGCCCGGGGCCACGGTGAAGGCGGCACCGGCAGCGACCACCCGCTGGTGAAGGCGCGGACTGATGACGGTGCCGGCCCCGACGGGCACCGCGGCCTCGGCACCCCAGGCAACGGCCGCCGCGAGCGAGGTCAGCGCCGCGGGCGACTGGACTGGCACCTCGACCAGGCCCGCCCCGCACTGCTGAGCGCGACGGCACAGGCGCAAGGTCTGCTCGGTGCCGAGACCGCGCAGGATGACCATCAACCGTGGGGTATCGAGGTGGGCGGTGAAGAAATCGGCGTCGTCCGTCACGGTGTCTTCCTGTCCTGCTCCGACCTGTCGCGCGACGAGCCCATCTGGAGCGAGATGTCCGCGGCCGCTTCCTGCAGCAACGGGATGTGCAGTTGCAGGCGCTCCATCGGCTCGATCGCCTTTAAGGCGGTGATCGACATCGCCGCGCGCGGCGCGCCGGTGTAGTCGAAGATGGGCACCGCGACGCAGTTGATGTACTCCTCGTACTCGCCGTCGTCCTTGGCCCAGTGCCGTTCGCGCGCCGCCTCGAGCTCCTTCACGTACGCCGTCGGGCTGGTGATGGTCTTGCCGGTGAACCGCTGGAAGGTCGCCTTCGCGATGATCCGGTTGCGTCCGGGCGGGTCGAGGTAGGCGAGCAGTGCCTTGGCGACCGCGGCGGTGTGGATGACCACCGGCAATCCGATCCGCGAGTGCATCCGCATCGCTCCCCGTCCCTCGACCTTGTCCACGTAGACAACGTCGCTGCCCTGCAGCTCGGCCAGGTGCAGAGTGTGTCCGAGCTCGCGAGCCAGACGAAGCAACCAGGGGTGAGCGACCGTGCGGGTGTCTATCGCCTCCAGGGCGCTGACCGCGACCCCGGTCAGCCGGAGACCCAGTGCCCAAGTGCCGTCGCGGTCACGGCGCATGAAACCGCGCTTCTCCATGGTCTGCAGCAGGCGGAGCACCGTCGAGCGGTGCACGTCGAGCTCGTCGGCCAGCTCTCTCAGTCCGCGTGGCGACTCCGCGCACAGCGTGATGATCGAGATCGCACGGTCGACGGATTGCGACATCAGTCCACCCCTCCCTCGGCCACCGGGTCGATTTCCCAGGTTACCGCCGCCTGGTCGTGCAGTTGGTCGAGGTGCAACGGCGCGCTGGAGTAGTCGGAGACCGACGTGAGCGCGCGCACCGCCATCAGGTGGCCGAGCCGGAGTCGGACGGGCGTCGGATCGCCACGCAGGAAGCCGTGCAGCCATCCGGCCGCGAACGCATCGCCAGCGCCCACCGGCTCGATGACCTCGGCCGGGCGGGCAGGCACGGAGACCATGGCGAGTCCGGCGTACTCGGTGGCCTCGCGCGGACCGTCCTTCACGACGAGGTGCTGCACGGTGGGCAGGAGTGCGCGGACGTCGGCGGCGGTGCGTACGTGCGCCGGCCACAGCGACCGGGCCTCGTCGAGCCCGACGAAGACGATGTCTGAGCCGGAGGCGAGTTCGAGCAGCACCCGAGCCGCGGCCTCCCTGTCCTCCCAGAGGACCCGGCGGTAGTTGACGTCGAAGGAGACCAGCGCGCCTGAGCGGCGCGTGGAGTCCACGGCGTACCGGCTGGCCCTCAGACAGGACTCGGAGAGCGCGGGCGTCACACCGGACAGGTGCAGCACGTGCGGTCTACAGGCGAGCACCTGCTCGATGTCGTCGACGTCGAGGGCCGACCCAGCCGACTCCTCGCGGTAGTAGGTGACCGCCGAGGACTCCCGGCCTGGGCTCTTGATGAACAGCCCGGTCCGTCGGACCCGGTCGATGACGACCATGTCGACTCCGACCCCGGCGTGCTCGAGTTGCGCGAGCAGTCGCCGCCCCAGGGCGTCGTCACCGATCCGGCCCGCCCAGGCCACCTCCTGACCGAGCTGACGGAGCCCGAGCGCGACGTTGCTCTCGGCGCCCGCCGCGCGCAGTTGGAAGGTGTCGGCGACCTCTACGGGCGCGCCGTCCAGAGGCGCCAGTTGCGCCATAGCCTCGCCGACGCACACGGTCCGGGGTGCACGCATGGACCTGCCTCTCGGTGTCATCGCTGCCGCTGGCCGCTGCTGGCTCTGCGCATCATGCAACAAGGATGGGTCACCTGGAGTCCGCGTCCAAGATCTGTTGCGCAGAGCGCAATGCACATTGTCGACCGCAGGGGAGATCGGGTGTAGTTTGTCCCGTCCGCGATTTCGCCGCCGCCGACGTCGGGCTGGTTCGGCGGGTCACGGGCGCAGTGGGACCGATCCGAGGGGAGCCTCCGTTGATCGCGCAGTGGCGTGCCGAGATCTGTGTCCCGGCGGTGTCCCACCACGCCGAGGGTCCGCTGTGGGACCAGCGCTCCGGCAGGCTGCTCTGGGTGGATCAGTACGTCGGCCTGATCCGGTCCGCGACATTCGCGAGTCACGCCCCGCTGCCGGGCGGGCCGGTGCTCGACGACCCGGTCGACGTCGGCGGGCCCGTGGGTGCGGTGGTGCCGGCAGCTCAGAGTGGCTGGACGGTCGCGGCACGCGACGGGTTCCTGAGCCTGTCGGAGTCGGGTCGACTGGACCCCGTCGTCACGGTCCTGCCAGACGACGGCGTGCGCCGTCGGATGAACGACGGCAAGGTCGACCCGGCCGGCCGGTTCTGGGCCGGTTCCATGGCCTTCGACAAGCGGGAGGGTGCGGGATCGCTCTACGCTCTTGCCCACGGCCGCGCCCGCACCGCCTTGACCGGGATCACCATCTCCAACGGCCTGGCCTGGACGCCGGACGGGGCCGAGATGTTCTACATCGACACGCCCACTCAGCGCGTCGTCCGGCTCGAGGCAGACGCCGACGACCTGGTCACGCGCGGGTCCGTCGTCGTGGAGATCCCGCCGGAGCAGGGTCATCCGGACGGGATGTGCATGGACGACGAGGGCGCTCTGTGGGTAGCGCTCTGGGGCGGTTCTGCGGTAGAGCGCTACTCCCCGTCAGGTGAGCCGCTCGGCCGGGTAACGGTCGACGCCCCCCAGGTGTCGAGCTGCGCGTTCGGCGGCCCCGACCGCGGCACCTTGTTCATCACCACCTCGCGCGAGGACTACACCGAGGCAGACGTCCGCGCACACCCGACCGCTGGCGCGATCTTCGCGGTCCGGCCCGGGGTCACCGGTCCGGCGGCCCTGTCCTACCAGTCTTAGCGACGAGCCAGGGAGAGCACCTGTGCAGATCACCACCATCGAGACCTTCGCCGTCGCCCCGCGCTGGCTCCTCGTCCGGGTCGACACCGACGCCGGGATCGTCGGGTGGGGCGAGGCCACGCTCGAGGGGCACACCGACGTCGTGGCCGCCGCTGTCCACGCGCTCGGGGAGCGGCTGGTCGGAAGCGACCCCCGTCGGATCGAGGACTCCTGGCAGCGCTCCACTCGTGGCGGGTTCTACCGCGGTGGCCCGGTCTTCGGCTCGGCGGTCGCCGGCATCGACATGGCCCTGTGGGACATTCTGGGCCGCTCGCTCGACGTACCGGTCCACCAGCTGCTGGGGGGCCACGTCCGTGACTCGGTCCGCGTTTACGGCTGGATCGGGGGCGACCGGCCCAGCGACGTCGCGGCCGCGGCCCGACACCAGGCGGAGGCCGGTCTGACCGCCGTCAAGATGAACGCCACAGACCAGCGCTCCCACCTGCCAACCCAGGCCGAGGACGACGAGGTTGTTGAGCGAGCCCGACTGGTGCGCGAGGCGCTCGGCCCCGAGCGGGACTTCGCCATCGACTTCCACGGCCGTCTCTCCGCGCCAGCAGCCCGCCGATTGATCCCACGCCTGGAGGAGTCCCATCCGCTCTTCGTGGAGGAGCCGGTGCTCGCCGAGAACGGTCACGCGGCGCTGGCCGGCCTGATCGGCTCGACCCCGGTGCCGATCGCCACCGGCGAGCGGCTCTACTCCCGCTGGGACGTGCTGCCGGTCCTCAAGGCCGGCGTAGCCGTGCTCCAGCCGGACCTGGCCCACGCCGGTGGGATCTCAGAGGTACGCCGGATCGCAGCCCTGGCGGAGACCTTCGACGTCGCGATCGCGCCGCACTGCCCACTCGGCCCGCTGGCGCTAGCCGCGTGCCTGCAGGTGGACTTCGCGACCCCGAACTTCCTGATCCAGGAGCAGTCACTCGGCATCCACTACAACACCACCGCGGACCTGCTCGACCTGCTCGAGGACCCGGACGTGTTCACCCTCCGCGACGGTGCCGTGCGGCGGCCGACCGGCCCGGGGTTGGGCGTCCGGGTCGATGAGGACGCCGTGCGCGCAGCGGCCGCGCAGTTCCGCGGCTGGCGCACCCCGACCTGGGACCACCCGGACGGCTCGTTCGCTGAGTGGTGACCGCCGCACGGAGCGCCGATGAGATGCCAAGGCTTGTGCGCTATGTGCAACAACCATTGCGCGATACTCAACGGGTGGCTTGACTGGGTCCTCGGTACCGACTCGGGCGGCCCTCGAACCTCAAAGGAGAAGCCCATGAGCAGGAGAAGTCCATGACCTCACACCACCTGCGCCGAGTCGCGCTCGCTGCCGCGTCCTCGCTCCTGTTGGTCACCGCCGCGTGCGGCTCCGACTCCGACAGCTCCGAGTTCTCAGGCCAGCCCGTCGACGACGGCACCTCACTGACGATGTGGGTCCGCGCCGCCACCGGCGACTACAGCCAGCGTCTCGTCGACGCCTACAACGACTCTCACGACAACGAGGTGACGTTGACCGTCATCCCCAACGACCAGTACCTGCAACGGGTCGGGGCCGCCGCCGGCTCCAACAGCCTGCCGGACATCCTGGTCTCCGACGTCGTGAACTCGCCCAACTACACGACCAAGGGGCTGCTTCGCGACATCACTGATCAGGTGGAGGCGCTGCCCTACGCCGACAGGCTGGCGCAGGCGCACATCAGGGCCGCCACCGACGACGGCGAGGTCTACGCCGTGCCGCACAAGGTCGACTCCTCGGTCCTCTACTACAACAAGGACCTCTTCGCCCAGGCTGGGCTCGACCCGGAGGCCGGGCCGACCACCTTCGACGAGCTGTACCACGCCGCGAAGGCCGTAGCCGGCCTCGGGGGCGACGTCAGCGGCTTCTACTTCGCCGGCAACTGCGGCGGCTGCACCGGCTACACGACCTTCCCGGTCGCGTGGGCGGCCGGCCACGACGTGATCTCCGACGACGGCCAGAGCGTCGACATCGACAACGACGCGTTCAAGGAGACCTTCGCCCTCTACGGGAGGATGTACGACGAGGGCATCGTCGTCAGCGGAGCCAAGACGGACGACGGCGCCACCTGGACCGCAGGGTTCCTGGCCGGGAACGTCGGCATCCTGCTGATGGGCTCACAACTCATCAACTCCCTTCAGGACGTCGACTTCGACTGGGGCGTGGAGCCGCTGGGCTCGCCGAACGGCGCGGCCACCTCGACGTTCGTCGGCGGGGACGTCGCCGGCATCTCGACGTCCTCCGAGCACGCCGACCAGGCCTGGGACTTCCTGACCTGGACCCTGGACGAGGACGCCCAGGTCGACGTGGTGAGCAAGAATGGCGACCTCCCCGTGCGCGACGACCTGAGCGACAACGAGTACACATCGGCCGATCCCCGCCGTCAGATGATCGCCGAGAACCTGCCGAACGGTCGCACCCCTTCGACGCTGCCCTACGGCGAGCTGTTCAACGACGCCAACGGCCCATGGGTCGCCGGCTTCCGCGGCGCGATCTTCGGCGACGACCCCGACGCCGCGCTGGCCGACGCCCAGGCCAGCATCCAGGAGAAGCTGGACTCCACCTACTGATGACCACCACCAAGGCCGCCTCCCAGAGGAGCACCGCGAGCCGCAGGAGCGGCTCGTCAGCGACGACCCGCCCGACCACGGGGATGCTGTTTGTCGCGCCGACGGCCCTCGTCGTCGCGGTGCTCTTCCTCGCCCCGCTTGCCCTCCTCGTCTACATGTCCTTCACGGACTGGCCGCTGCTGGGGTCACCTCAGGTCAACGGAGTAGAGAACTACACCGACATCGCCGCGGACGACGTCTTCCTAGGAGCCATCGGGTTCACCCTGCTCTACACGGTGCTCACGACGGCGCTCCTGGCCGCGGCGACGGCGGTGCTCGTCACCATATCCAACTCTCAACGGCGCGGCTCGAGAATCTACCGCACCGCCTTCTTCCTGCCCTATGTCGTGGGCATGGCAGCCGCCAGCCTGCTCTGGTTCGTGAACTACAACGACCAGGTAGGGGTATACAACATGATCCTCGAGGCGGTCGGTGTCATCAACGAGCCGGTCGGTTTCCTCGATACCCCGAACAAGGCGCTGTTCTCGGTCGTCGTGCTCGTGGTCTGGAAGACGATCGGGTTCCAGGTCGTCGTGCTCCTAGTCGGGCTCCAGGCGATTCCCGCAGAGCTCGACGAGGCCGCCAGGATTGACGGCGCCAGCACCCTCCAGCGGCTGCGTCACATCACGCTGCCGATGCTGCGACCGACGATCGCACTGCTGTTGATCCTCTCGATCACCGGGTCTCTGCTCGGTTTCGACCAGTTCTTGGTCCTGACCCAGGGCGGGCCGGACAACTCAACGATCACGATGGTCTACGCACTCTACAAGCGGGCCTTCTCGTCTTTTGAGCTCGGTGCGGCGGCCGCGCTCTCGATCGTGCTGCTCCTGGCTCTGATCGTGCTCAACGTCATCCAGCTCCGCTTTCTCCGCTCCAAGGACTCCTGATGACCACCACCGCTCCAGCCCTGCCCAAGACGTCCGCCCGCCCGGCTTTGCCGCCCAAGCGGCGGCGCCGTGGCCTGCGCTCGGCGCTTGGCACCGCCGGCTACCACGGCGTGAGCGTCGTTCTGTCGGTCGCGTTCGTGTTCCCGCTTGTGTGGGCCCTGCTGAACTCTGTCAAGCCGACCGCCGAGGCCAACCAGCAGCCGCCGACCTGGTTCCCGGAGGGCTTCTCCCTCGACAACTACGAGGGGCTGGCGACGTACGGCGAGGGCATCGGGGTCTACGCGGTCAACAGCGTCATAGTCTCGGTCTTCACCGTGCTCGGGACGGTCGCGGTCTCCGTCCTGGGCGGCTACGGGTTCGCCCGCTTCGAGTTCCGAGGCAAGCGGCCGCTGTTCCTGGCGGTCCTGGCCATCTTGATGGTTCCGTACGCGACGATCCTACTGCCGCTCTACATCGTGCTTGGCCACCTGGGGTTGCAGAACTCTCTGATCGGTTTGAGCCTGGTACTGGTGATGTTCCAGCTCCCGTTCAGCGTCTTCCTGATGCGCAACAGCTTCGAGTCGATCCCGCGCGAGCTCGAGGAGGCGGCGATGATCGACGGCTGCTCGAACTTCGGAGCACTCCGACTCGTTTCGCTGAGACTGGTAACCCCGGGCATCGTCACCGTCGCCCTCTTCGCGTTCCTCGCGTCGTGGAACGAGTTCCTGGCCCCGCTGATCTTCCTCAACGACGGGTCGAAGTACACCCTGCCGATCATGCTGGTCAATATCCGCTCCGGCGCCTATGGCTCGATCGACTTCGGTGCCCTCCAGGCCGGTGTGGTGATCGCAATGGTGCCCTGCCTGGTCCTCTACGTGCTGCTCCAGCGCTTCTACGTGGGCGGGCTCACCGGCGGGGCGCTGCGCGGATGACGGCTGACTCTTGGGCCGGCGTGCCGCCGTCGTTCCCGCACGGCTTCGTCATCGGAGCCGCCACAGCGGCCTACCAGATCGAGGGCGGGCACGACGCCGACGGACGGGGCCCCTCGATCTGGGATGTCTTCAGCCACACTGACGGCCGGGTCCAGGGCGGCGACACCGGTGACGTCGCGGCCGACCACTACCACCGGCTCGAGGAAGACCTCGACCTGATGGCGGGACTCGGACTGCACGCCTACCGGTTCTCCGTCTCGTGGTCGCGGGTCCAGCCGGAGGGCCGCGGCGCGCTCAACCAGGCCGGTCTCGACTTCTACCGCCGGTTGGTGGACGGGCTGCTCGAGCGCGGCATCGACCCGATCGCGACGCTCTACCACTGGGACCTGCCCCAGGCGCTCGAAGACCGCGGCGGCTGGCCGGCGCGTGACACGGCGTACGCCTTCGAGGAGTACGCGGCGGTGCTCGGCGCCGCCCTCGGCGACCGGGTGCACATGTGGACCACGCTGAACGAGCCGTGGTGCAGCGCCTACCTGGGTTACGGCTCCGGAGCGCACGCGCCCGGGCGCACCGACGACGAGGCGGCGCTGCGGGCCGTGCACCACCTCAACCTCGCCCACGGCCTCGCCGTCCGCGAGCTGCGCCGTACCGTCACCCATGACGCGGCGTACTCGGTGACGCTCAACTTCCGCGGCCTCGAGTCGGTGGACGAGTCCTCGCCCGAGGCCATCGCGCGCATCGACGCCCTGGCCCACCGTTCCTTTCTCGACCCGATGCTCCACGGCCGGCTCTCGGAGCGGCTGGTCAGCGACACTGCCGCGATCACGGACTGGGGGTTCGTCCGGTCCGGCGACCTGGACCTCGCCCACCAGGAGCTCGACGTGCTGGGGGTCAACTACTACTACACCAACGCTGTCCGGATATGGGACGGACAGGGCCCCCGGCTCCGGGATGACAACCACCGCGAGACCGCGGGCTCGCCCTGGCCCGGCAGCCGGGATGTGGAGTTCGTGCCGGACCCAGGACCGCGCACGGCCATGGGCTGGAACATTGCGCCTCACGGGCTCGAGCGGCTGCTGGTCTCTCTGAGCGCCGAGTTCCCCGACCTGCCGTTGATGGTCACCGAGAACGGCGCCGCCTTCGACGACGTGGCGACCGACGGCGCTGTGCACGACCAGGACCGGGTCGACTACCTGCGGCGGCACTTCGAGGCTGCGGCGAGCGCGGTCCGCCGCGGCGTCGACCTGCGCGGCTACCTGGTGTGGTCTCTGCTGGACAACTTCGAGTGGGCCTGGGGCTTCGAGAAGCGGTTCGGGATCGTCCGCGTCGACTACGAGACCCAACGACGCACGGTCAAGGACAGCGGCCAGTGGCTGGCCGCGACCATCGCGGCTCACGACGCCGCCCGCAGAACACACTGAGGAGAACCATGTCCGAGATCGCGAGTGCCGCGTTGCGGGAGCTGCCCCTGGGGGCCGTGCGGCCGACGGGATGGCTGGCCGACCAGCTAAGGCTGCAGGCCGAGGGGCAGACCGGCCGCCTGCCTGAGCTCTGGGAGGACGTGAGTGCCTCAAGCGCCTGGCTCGGCGGCGACGGGGAGGCTTGGGAGAACGGCCCGTACTACCTCGATGGGCTGGTCCCGCTGGCCTTCGTCCTCGACGATGAGGAACTCAAGGAACGCGCCCGGACCTGGGTCGAGTCCATCATCGCCAGCCAGCGACCGAACGGGCAGTTCGGGCCGGTCGGCAACGACGACTGGTGGCCGCGCATGGTCGCGCTGAAGGCGCTCACCCAGTGGGCGGACGCGACCGGCGACCACCGCGTCGAGCGACTACTGACCAGCTACTTCCGCTACCAGGTCGCCGAGCTCCCCGACCGTCCCCTCACCAGCTGGGCCAAAGCTCGCGGCGCAGAGAACGTTGTCTCCGTGCTCTGGCTCCACGAACGCACCGGCGAGGACTGGTTGCTCGACCTCGGGCGGCTACTGCTCACCCAGACCGCGGACTGGGTGACCGCACTGACCGACGACCTGCCGGCCGGTCCGATGACCCGGTTCTCGCACCTCACGCATGTCGTGAACACGGCGATGGCGCTCAAGCTGCCCGCGATCGCCGCGCGGGTCGACGGCCATGCCGACGCCTCGGCCCAGGTGGTCCGGATGTTCGAGCGCCTCGACCGGCTGCACGGCCAGGTGCACGGCATGTTCTCCGGCGACGAGTGGCTCGCCGGGCGAGACGCTCGGCGAGGCGTGGAAACGTGCGCGGTCGTGGAGCTGATGTTCACCTTGGAGCAGCTGGTGCGGAACCTGGGGGAGGGCAGGTACGGGGACCGGCTGGAAGAGATCGCCTTCAACCAGTTGGCCGCCGCGAACGACCCCCGGATGCTGGCCCACCAGTTCGTCCAGCAGGCCAACCAGGTGCTGGTGTCGTTCGGGCACCGGGAATGGACCTTCAGCAAGGACGAGGCCAACACCTTCGGCCCGAGCCCGGTCGGCAAGTGCTGCACCGCGAATCTCCATCAGGCCTGGCCGAAGCTGGTGCGGGCGATGTGGATGGCCGGGCCGAAGAGGGACGAGCTCACGGCGGTCGCCTACGGGCCGTGTCGGGTCTCGGCGCAGCTCGGCGGCAGTACGGTCGTCCTCGATGTCGAGACCAGCTACCCCTTCGACGAGACCGTCGAGGTCGTCGTGCACATCGAGCCTGGCCTGCCCGCCTTCGGGTTGCGCCTGCGCATCCCGGAGTGGTGTACCGGCGCCACGCTGACCGTCGCCGGAGAAGTGCAGCCGGTGCGCCCCGACGAGCACGGGTTCTTCACCGTGACCCGGGAGTGGACCGACGGTGACCGACTCCAGCTGGTGCTACCGATGCAGTTGCGAACCGTTCCGCGCGACGGGGGCGCCGTAGGGCTACGCCTAGGCCCGCTGGTAATGGTCCATGGGCTCGGCGAGGTGTGGCGCCCCGTGCCCGGGCACGAGGGACTGGGAGAGTGGGAGATCTCTCCGCGCACCGCTTGGCACTTCGGACTCTGGGCCGAGGATCCCGACGGGCTCGAGAGTTGGCCCGTCACCCGCACGCCGGTTTCACCCGTTCCGTTCGCCCCCGAGTCGCCGCCCGTGGTGGTGGCCGGGAGGGGCTCGATGATCGAGGACTGGCAGCTGCACCAGAACTCGGCCGGCCCGGTGCCGGCGAGCCCGGTGCCGCTGACGATGCCTCTGCAGAGCCTGCGGCTGGTGCCGTACGGGTCGGCACGACTCCGGGTCGCCGAGATGCCCACGGTGTCCGTGCCGGTGCCGCGCGGCTTCCCGCTGGAGCAGTAGGCCGCTCCCACGTTGCGCGACGCGCAATGCATGTTGCGCAAAACGCGCAGTCGCACGTTCGATACCGGCACCGCACCAGCACATGCCAGCTCCAGGAGAAACGAGAACATGAGGGTTCGACACATCCGCCGCACCGTCGCGGCAGCCGCCGCCGCCCTGTTGGCCTGCACAGCCGCTGCCTGCGCCGACGAAGGTGGCGCAGGCAGCGCCACCGGCGAGGCCGTCGACGACGGCACCGAACTGACGATGTGGGTCCGATCCGGCACCTACCCGTATACCGAGCGACTGGTGGACGCCTACAACGCCAGCCACGACAACCAGATCGAGCTGACGGCCATCCCGGAGAGCTCCTACCTCCAGCGGATCGGCTCGGCGGCGGGTTCCGGGAGCCTCCCGGACATCCTCGGCTCGGACGTCGCCGACTCACCGAACTACACCACCCAGGGCATCTTGATGGACATCACGGACCGGGTGAACGAGTTGTCCTTCGTCGATGACCTGGCGCCGGCGCACCTCAACGCGGCGACCCTCGACGGCAGGATCTATGCGGTGCCGCACAAGGTCGACTCCTCGGTCCTCTACTACAACAAGGACCTCTTCGAGCAGGCCGGACTCGATCCCGAGGCTGCCCCCAAGACCTACGACGACATCTACGAGGACGCCAAAGCCGTAGCCGCGCTCGGCGGTGACATCCAGGGTTTCTACTTCGCCGGTGCTTGCGGCGGCTGCATCGCCTACACGACCTTCCCGGCGGCGTACGCGGCTGGCAACGACGTGGTCACCGAGGACGGCAGGAGCGTCGACCTCGACAACGAGACGTTCGAGGAGACCTTCGCCCTCTACAAGCGGATGTACGACGAGGGCATCACTGACAGCTCGGCCCGCAACGACGACGGCTCAACTTGGAGCGCCGGCTTCGTCGCCGGCAAGGTCGGCATCCTGCTCCACGGCTCGCTGCTGGTGAACGAGTTCAAGGAGGAGGTCACCTTCGACTGGGGCGCCGCCCCGCTCGGCTCGCCCGACGGCTCGGCCACCTCGACGTTCGTCGGCGGCGAGGTCGCCGGCATCTCCCAGACCTCTCAGCACCCCGACCAGGCGTGGGACTTCCTGGCCTGGAGTCTCGGCGAGGAGGCGCAGGTCGAGATCGCAGCGAAGAACGGCGACCTCCCGGCGCGCACCGATCTCACCGACAACCCGTACACCTCCGAGGACCCGCGAACCATGCTCATCGCCGACAACCTGGTCAACGGTCACACGCCGGCCACCCTGCCCTACGGCCGGGTCTTCAACGACGCGAACGGCCCGTGGGTGGCCGGGTTCCGAGGCGCGATCTTCGGTGACGACCCCGACGGCTCACTGGCCACCGCTCAGGAGGCCATCCAGGACGAGATCGACGCCGCTTACTGAGCGTCGACGGGTTCATGGGTCTGCGTGCCGCCTCGGGCGTTCGCGTCGTGATGATGGGCGTGTCGGCGGTCGGCAAGTCGAGCGTCGGCGCCGAGCTGGCGCGGGTGCTCGGGTGTGAGTGGCTCGATGCCGACCGCCTCCACCCGCCCGCGAACGTGGCGAAGATGTCCGGTGGAATACCGCTCACGGACGATGACCGGTGGCCCTGGCTCGACGCTGTCGGCGCGGCTCTGGCCGCGGGGCCTCCGGAGGTCGGACGCGTCGTCGCCTGCTCCGCGCTGCGCCGCAGCTACCGGGACCGACTGCGAGCCCATGCCGCTGAGGCGGTGTTCGTCCACCTCACCGCGCCGCCGGAACTCCTCGCCGCGCGCGCAGCCGACCGTCGGCATCACTTCATGCCGCCTACCCTGCTGGTCTCCCAACTCGCTGCGCTGGAGTCGCTGCAGGCCGACGAGTCGGGCACGGAAGTCGACGTCTCCGGCTCCGTCCGCGAGTGCGCCCAAGCCGCTGCGGACTGGGTCGCCGCACGCCTCTGAAGCTCCACGATCGGCCGCTGCCGCGTCTCAGGTTCGCTCGTCGACGCGGGTACCGTCCCTGGTTGTTGCCTGACCCCGGTGCCGAGTGGGTCGTGGAGTCGGCACCCGTGCCCATCGATACGGTGTATGCCGTAGTCCAGAACCTCGCGCGTGAGCTCGCCGACGTCTTCCCGGGTTATGCCGAGCTAGCCGAACTGCAGTACTCGGTGTTTGCACCGAGAGGAGAACCAAGGCCACACGCGTCTCACGCTGAAGCAGTCGCGTCCGCGAGTGCGGCGATCGCGGGGACGCTTTGCTATGAAGTTTCACCGGGTTCGGTCTGGACGGTGTTCCGCTTCGGTGATGGCTTGGGGCTCGTGCTGCAGGAAGTGCGCGGGGGCGTATGGCAGAGCCAGTACTGCTACGTGATCGATACAGACCACCGAGTCCACACGTACTGCCACTGGCATCGCTGAGTTCGATCGGCGAACGAATCGGCCATCTGTCGAAGGCTAGGGCAGCAGGCCGGACCAGAGAGTGGTTCTGCGCGATCACAGCGTGCCGGGGCACACACTGTGAGACGCGGCACGCGAGTACCAGCGACCCGGCCACGATGGCGAGGCGTCGCGAGATGGGCAGCGACAGCCGTTTTGACATGCGGAGATGGCCACCAAGATCATTACGCGGCCATTACGTGATCACTGTCATGAGGCTGCTTCCGGCGGCATCCGGCTGCACACGCACAACGACCCCGGACCGGGCAAACGCCCTGGTCACGGGGTCTTTCGGCTGATCATCTCGGGTGCCCCCGGCAGGGGACCCGGAACATGGGAACAGCAGAATCCGCAGGTCAGCGGGCTGAGCCTGACCATTGAACACATTGTCCGGCTAGGGCGATAACCCAGTTGGCCTGCCTGGTTGGTCATGGGGGCAATGGGCGCAAGAAGACGGGCCGCACCCTCGCCGCTGATCACGTTTCGGATCGTGCCGCCGTCGCTGTCGGTGAGGGCGGTCGGGTGTCCCGGAGCGCGGCGAGGATCTGGGCAGCGGCCCGGTCGGCTCCGGCCAGCAACGGCGACGGGGTGCCCGGGGTGGCGCCGATGGCCGAGCCGGGTTGCACGGCCTCCGCCGGTATGCCCAGGACGATCACTCTCGCGTCCGCGACGCCGTTCGCGTCAAGGAGATGGAAGTCGTCCGGGGTCACGTCCAGGGTGCCGCTGGACACCGGTGGGCCGTGGTCGGTGGGCCAGCAGTGCAGCCGCGCCCTGCCCGAGCGCAGCAGCGAGTCGAGCAGCGGGTCGTCGGTGTCGGTCACCACCCCCTTCGACATGCGGGTCTCCACGAACGTGCGAGCCCGAACCGGCGCGTTCCGCCGCACCGCGGAGCGGCCGGCGAACGCGCCCTCCTCGTACGTCACCGCGGTGTCTTCGCCGAGCAGCTCGAGTACGCCCGCGTCGATCAGGGCCAGCACCTGCGCGGTGCGGTGCGGCGGCGGCCCGGACGCCAGGGCGAGTCCGAGGGGGGTGAACCAGCCGTCGATGTCCCTCACCACGCTGGCGCCGTCCAGGGCGCCGCTGGTCACCAGTTCTCGCACCGGGCCGCGCAGCGCCGCCATGGCGCGGTTGACGGTGTTGCGCGGGTGGGTGAGGGGAGCGTGCATCGCGTCCAGTTCATCCTCGACGTGGTGGCGCACCCACATCTGCCAGGTCTGCGGATCGACGGGCCCGGGAGAGGAGGGCCGGTCAAGACGCGCCACGTGCAGGGTCCAGCGGGCGGAGGTCACCGTGCTCGCGATGACGTCGTCCACCTCGTCGTCACCTGCCGCAGCGCGCAGCCGGTCGAGCAGTTGCCGTTCGCCCGATCCCGGCACCACGGCGTCCGGATGGTGCGCGAGCAGGGTGGAGAGATGGGCCCAGGCGAACTCCCGGGCGAGCTGCAGCCACACGTCGCGGCGGAAGTCCTGCCGGGGCACGGCCGCCGTCCGCCCGAACCGCTCGAACCAGGCGCGCGTGGCCAGACGGGGTTCGTATCGGGGCGGGAACCCCGACGGGTAGATCGCCTTCGACCGGTAGGGCAGGCCGCGCCGCGACCCCGCCACCAGGTGCGGCTCGCGTCCGCTGGGCAGATAGCGCAGGCGTGCCGGCCGTGCCGGGTCCCCCGCGGGCTCGAAACGGCCGCCGCGTCCCTCGGTGAGCAGCGCGACCACGTCGAAGAAGTTCGCGCCCAGGCCGGTCACCAGCGCGGTCTCGCCGGCGGGAACCCGGTCCCAGTCGCGTTCGGCGGGCATGCCCGGCTCGATGTAGACCAGCCCGTGCCGCCGCGCGGCCGCCACGAGGGACCGCACCCGGGGCGAGCGCTTGGCCTGGATCATTCCCTGGGCCAGTACCACGACGCGGCCGTTCAGCCTGCGGCCGTTGGCCAGCCGGACGGTACGGCTCCCGTCCGCGACCGGGTCCAGATCCACTGCTGTGCCGACCACCGGCGTGACTACCACTCGTCCCGTTCCCTCCGCCCGTGCCAGCTGCTCCCGGTAGTACACGCCCTGAATCCGGCGGGTCGGATAGGACCACGGACGCAAGCCCTCCGCCTCCTCGGCCACCCACGCGGGGCGGTCCGGCGGCGGGTTGCTCTCGAGCGCCCAGGTGATCAGATCGGGGCCCGGCGTCACCGGCCCTGTCATCGGCGTGGAGTCGTCGGTGTAGATGGTGGTGTGGGCGCTGTAGGTGTTGTTGAGCAGCAGCGGGGACTGGTCCGTGCGCCAGGTGGCACCGGCGCCGACCTCTGTCCGGTCCACCAGGGCCACTCGTACCGGTGGCGCGGTGGTCCGGTGCCGGGCGGTCAGCCGCTCCACGACGGCGACCGCGCGGGGCCCGCCCCCCACCACGACCACGTCGAAGGTCGCGCGCTCCGCGCCGGGGGCGGTCACACCGGCTCCGTCGGAGATGCCACGGCCGGGGCGCCCGTCGCCGGTGCCAGCGCGGCGGGCCGTACCTGCACACCGGTCTCGCCCTGGGAGACGCGCACGTCGAGCCCGTACACCCGGCTGAGCACGGGGGCGTCGAACGATTGGGACGGCGGTCCGTCGGCGACGACACGACCGCCGTCCAGCAAGACCGCCTGGTCACAGAAGTGAGCCGCGTGGTTGAGGTCGTGGATGGCGATGAGCGCGGTGACGCCTTCCTCCCGGGTCACCGACCGGATGATCTGGAGCGTCTCGATCTGGTACCGCAGGTCAAGCGCGGACGTGGGCTCGTCCAGCAGGAGCACGCGGGGCTGCTGCGCCAGGGCGCGCGCGATGAGCACCCGCTGGGCCTGACCGCCGGAGAGCTGGGACAGCGGGCGCTTGCGCAGCCCAGCCAGGTCCAGGCGTTCGATCGCGGCGTCCACGATCTCCCAGTCCCGCCGGGCGGGGCGTAGCCCGATGTGCGGGGTGCGGCCGAGCAGCACGGCCTCCCGTACGGTCTGTTCGAACGGTGTCGCTCCCGACTGCGGGACGTAGGCGACGACACGGGCGTGCTCGCGGCGGGGGATGGCCAGCAGTTGCCGGCCGCCGAAGGAGACGGTGCCGGCCGCTGGGGACAGCACCCGGGCGATGATCTTGATGAGGGTTGACTTCCCGGACCCGTTCGGGCCGAGCAGGGCGCAGAAACCGCCCTCCGCCACTCGCAGGTCGACGCCCTCCAGGACCGGGCTGCGCCGGTAGGAGAACCGGACCGAGGCAACGTCGAGGCTCGCTGTCGTCGCTGTCGTCACTGCGCGGCCCTCCTGGTCAGAACGAGGTTGATGAAGACGGGAGCGCCGATGAAGGCGACGACGATGCCGACCGGAATCACCGACGGCGCCAGCACCGTACGCCCCACGGTGTCCGCGATCACCAGCAGCAGTCCTCCCGTCAGGAAGGAGAACGGCAGCAGGTACCGGTGGTTCGCGCCGATGGCCAGGCGGGCGATGTGCGGGCCCACCAGGCCGACGAAGCCGATCACGCCGCAGAAGGACACCACGACCGCCGCCAGCACCACCGAGACCACGATGAGTCCCACCCGCACCGCGGTGACGTTCACGCCGAGGCTCCTGGCGGCGTCGTCACCGGCGAAGGCGATGGCGTTGAGGTCGCGGCTGAACCACAGCAGGAGCGGCAGGGCGGCCAGCGTGAGGGCCCCCACCAGCAGGACGTCGTTCCAGTCGGCGTCGTTCACGGAGCCGAAGGTCCATCGCACGATCGCCTGGAGGGTGTTCTCGTCGGCCACGAACTGGAGGGCGGCGGTTCCCGCCTCGAAGAGCTGGGTGAGCGCGATTCCCAGCAGGAGCAGAGTGGCGGTGGACATCGCCTTGGCGGACGCCAGCCCCAGGACCAGCGCGGAGACGGCCAGCGCGGTACCCAGCGCGCTGCCGATGACCAGCCACGACCCCGAGCCGGCCGATCCGCCGGAGAAGAGGATCGCGAGTCCCGCACCGAACGCCGCGGCCGGCGAGACCCCGAGCGTGAAGGGGCTGACCAGCGGGTTGCGCAACAGGCCCTGCATGACCACGCCCGCCAGTGACAGCGCGGCGCCGGCCGCGAAGGCGAGCAGCACCCGGGGCAGCCGCAGGTTGATGATGATGGCGTATGTCTGGGCGAAGTCCTCGGTCAGTACGCCGCCGAAGACGCGGAGGCGAACTGCGCGCCACACGTCGAGGAGCCCGGCGTCGGCCGTCCCGGCGGCGACGCACCAGGCGGAGACGAGGACGGACAGCACCGTGCCGGCCACCAGCACCGCGGGCCGCCCCGTCCACGCCTCGCGGGAGCGCAGGCCGGCACGGCCCCGGAGTCGCTCGGGGGCGGCGGATTCGGGGGACGGGGGGCGAGTCGCGGTCGCCGGGCCACCGGGGGAGGCGTTCATCGCGCGTCAGCCCACCTTCTGGATGTACGCGTCCTCGCCCGGGAAGTCCGTCCCCTGGAACTCCTCGGCCCACCGCGCCAGGTAGTCGCCGGGCTCGACGTCGGCGAACTCCTCGGGGTGCAGCCACTTCGCCAGGTAGAGCGCCCCGATGGCCTTGGACAGGCCGCTCGTGGCCCAGCCGTTGGTCACGAAGACGCGGTCGTCGCCGACCGCCGCGAGGTCCTGCCAGCCGGCCCGGCCGGTCAGTTCCTGGCCCAGCGTGTCGAACCGGCCCTGGCCGGTGGGCTCGGCGGAGGGCTCGAACTCGTGGACCACGACCTCCGGGTCGCGCTCCAGGATCGCGGCCGGATCCACCGTGGTCTCGGCCTGCTCGTCTCCGCCGGTCTCCAGGTCGCCGAAGATGTTCTCGCCACCGGCGGCCACGATGATCTGGTCGAAGCCCGAGCCGGGCAGACCGGTGAGGTAGGGCTCCACGGTCTCCCAGTACACGCGCACGGGCTCGGTGCCGGCCACTCGGTCGCTGATCAACCCGAAGATCTCGTCGTAGAAGCCGGAGACCCGCTGGGCCCCCTCCGGTTCGCCGAAGACCTCGCCCAGCAGCTCCACGGTCTCGTGGAACACGTCGAAGTCCCAGGCGGTGGCCACGACCACGGGGATGCCGAAGGGCTCAAGCTGCTCGCTGGCCGCCTGCCAGGCCCCGTTGCGGGGCAGGACGAACACGTCGGGGTCGAGTTCCGCGACGGCCTCGTAGTTGATCTCCTGAAGGTCCTCGCTGACCACCTCGTCGCCGGATATATCCAGGTAGGGAAGGCGGTCCGCGGAGACGCGGTCGTAGCCCACGACCTTCTCGCCTGCGCCGATGGCCTGGGCGAACTCGTTGCCGTAGCTGTTCAGGACGACGGCGCGTTCGGCGGGTCCGTCGAGTTCCACGGTGCGGCCGACGTCGTCGACGACGGTGAGGGACCCCTCCCCTCCGCCCCCGGTGCCCTCCTCGGACTCCTCGGTGACGGTGCCGCAGGCACCGGCGAGGAGCACGACGGCAGTCGCGGTGGCGAAGACGGTTGCGCGGGGCAGGCGTTGTCTCATGGCGGTTCCGTTCCGGGATGGTTCTGGGAGGGGTTGTTCTGGCGGTCGGCGCGGCGTTACGGCCAGTAGGGGTCGCCGAGGCTGAGCATCAGCCGGTTCGCCCAGGCGAAGAAGGCCGTGGCCGCCACGAGGTCGGCCAGCTCGGCGTCGGTGAGCCCTTCGGCGCGCAGCCGGTCCACGTGGGCGCTTGTGGCGCTGACCGGGGTGGTGGCCAACGCCGCGGCGAACTCGACGATCGCGGCCCAGCGGGAGTCCTGGCCTTCGGCCAGCGGAGAGGTACGCCGGGGCACCCAGTCGGCGTCCCGCTCCAGCCTGGCCCCCAGGAGCCGGTCCGCGTCCGCGGGGCGCCGGGACATCTGGGCGGCCTTCCGGGCGTGCACGGAGGCGCAGTACACACAGTCGGTCACCTTGCTGGTCGCCGCCGCGGCCAGCTCGCGCTCGGCGCGGGGCAGGCCCTCGAGGGTGGCGAAGATCGCGGCATCCAGCCTGGTGCGGGCCGCCAGGACCGCGGGCAGCCGCGCCAGGAGCCGGAAGTACTCGCCGTTGGTCTTGCCCCGGAAAGACGCCTCCTGCTCGGGCGTGAGCTCCCCGTCGGGCACCGGGGGCACCCACGCGGTCCAGGACAACAGTTCCCGGGTGTACGCCACCGGCCGCTCACGCCCGTTGGCCGCCGTCCGCGCGGTGCTCTTGGCGCGACCACGTCCGGGCGTGTGCCGCGCCGGCGGGGGCGCTGCGGCCGGGTCACGACCCTGGAGCAGGCGCAGGCCCTGGATGACACGCGCCTGAAAGGCCGTGAACGCCGCGGTCTGGGAAATCGTCACGATCGCGTCGGTGGACCAACCCGCGTCGGCCAGCCGGTCCAGATCCTCGCGCGTGGCCAACGCCGGGGAGACGGTGACGAGATCGATGTGGGCCGCCGCCGCCCGCAACGCGGGGTCGCCTGGGAGTTCGTCGTGCCACAGCAGGGGGTCGGCACCCCGCTCCGCGTGGTCGCGAACGAGGTCCTCCGCCCCGTGCCAGCGCGCGGCCAGCGCGGCCAAGCCCCGGCGCACCGGGCCGCTCACCGGCGCCTCCCCGCTGAACAGCGCCGCTCCCGCTTCCTGAGCGTGCGCGGACACCTGCGGCTTCGCGGCGCGGGCCGCCTCGATCCGCTCGTCCAGCCCGGCCAGCCGCCCGATGTCGTCGTCGGCCGGCCCGCGGTCCGCGGTGTCCTTGTGCGTGGCGTCGCTTGACGCCGCGTCGGGAGTGGTGCTCATGGGGTCCGCCTCGTCGTGCTTGGTACGTGGTGCTTGTTGCCTGGTCGCGTGGTGGCCGAGGCACGCCGCAAACGCGTCGAAACCGTCGAAGACGAAGACGAGATCTCGCCAGGAGCACGCTTGCCGCATCACCGCAGCCGGGTCGTCTTCCCGGGGGCACCCCGCCGTGCAGGAGGGTTGCCGGCCAGCTAGCCGGGACTTCGCGCTGGCACTCTTGACCTGCTCGTCAAGCTAGCCGACCGCAGAGACTGAGAAAACCTCAGTCCGGAATGTGAGACCCAGTCATCCGCGATGCGGGCAGCAAGCCGTCCCGGCTCTCCACCGCGCGTGCCTGACTGGCTGGGCCTCTCCCCGCTGGCGCATGCTGCGCGCGACCGCATGCGCCAGACCGGCGAGCGCCGGGACGCAATCGCTGATCCCCCGGAGCATGGTCAACCATCGGGCTGGTGGTGCGGTGCGCGCGAGCGGTCAGCGCGCGAGCCGACGGCTGGCGGTGTCCGGAGGGGCGGCTCAGAGGCCGGCGGCAGCCAGACAGGAGGACGCGGTGACACGGCGCAGATCGATGTGTCGGCGCGACGTCAGGCGGGGCAATGGCTGCATATTGCAACTTTCGGGGAGCGCCCCGCGGTTGTCAAGGCTGGTCGGTGACACCCTCGTCTCGCCATGCGGACACGGGATTCCATGGCCGCGCATGGCGGGTTAACGTTCCGGCAGGTCACGAGTGACAGCGACCACGGCCCCGGCCCGCTGTCCGGCAACCCTCCAACCGTGGCGGGGTGCCCCGGGTGATGACCTGGCCGTCGGCAAGCGAGGCCGTCGGCAAGCACGGTCAAGGAGAGAGCTCCGTCATGCCTGTCACCACTGTTTCCGCCTGCCTGCCCGTTCTCGGAGCCGAGGTCCGCGCGCCCCTCGACACCGGCGAAGACGTCCCGTACGCCGCGCTGGACTACGCCGCCAGCGCGCCCGCGCTGCGCGCCGTCTGGGACGAGGTCGCCGCCTTCCTCCCCTCCTACGGCAGCGTGCACCGCGGCGCCGGGTACCTCTCCCGACTCTCCACCGAACTGTTCGAGGAGAGCCGGGCGACGGTCGCGGCGTTCCTCGGCTGCCGTCCCGACGATGCGCTGATCTTCACCCGCTCCACCACCGACTCGCTCAACCTGCTGGCCGGCGCGCTGCCCGAGGGCTGCCAGGTCTTTGTCTTCGCCACCGAGCACCACGCCGCGCTGCTGCCCTGGGACCGGCACGGCCGCGCGGCGGTGACCTGCCTGCCCGCGCCCAGCACGCCGGAGCAGGCCGTCGCCATCCTGCGTGCCGCGCTCGCCCAGGCCGCCCCCGGGCCGAAGCTGCTGTGCGTGACGGGAGCCTCGAATGTCACCGGCGAGCTGTGGCCGGTGGCCGACCTCGCCGCCACGGCGCGCTCGTTCGGGGCGCGAACGGTGCTGGATGCCGCGCAGTTGGCGCCCCACCGCCCGGTGGACATCGCGGCCCTCGGCGTGGACTGGGTGGCGTTGTCCGGGCACAAGCTCTACGCACCCTTCGGTGCCGGCGTGCTGGCCGGGCGGGCCGACTGGCTCAGCCCCGCCGAGCCGTACCTGGCGGGCGGCGGCGCGAGCGCGGTCGTCAGCGCGTCGCCGGATGCCGGGGTCGAGGTCACCTGGCACACCGCGCCGGAGGTGCGGCACGAGGCCGGTTCTCCGAACGTCGTCGGCGCCTACGCCCTCGCCGCCGCCTGCCGAGCCCTGGACGCGGCGGGGTTCCCCGCCCTGGTGGCACGCGAGGAACGCCTGCTGGCCTCCCTCCTGACGGGCCTGGCCGAGACACCCGGCGTGCGGGTGCTCTGGCTGTTCGGCCAGGACGCGCCCCGGGTCGGCGTGGTGTCCTTCGTAGTGGCGGGCTGGGAGAGCGGCGCGCTCGCCCGCGCGCTGTCCGATCGGTACGGCATCGGCGTGCGCGACGGGCTGTTCTGCGCCCACCCGCTGGTACAAGCCCTCCTCGGTGACAGGGCCGAGGACGGAGACGGGGACTGCGACGGGCCGCTGAAGGCCGTCCGGGCGAGCTTCGGCGCAGGCACCCCGGACGAGCACATCGAACGACTGGTGCGCGCGGTCCGCGAACTGGCCGCCGCCGGTCCGCCGGACTGACGCTCCCAGCCGCCCCGGTCGCTCTCCGGGGCGCGAAGGACGCCGTCGGATCGGCCTCCCACTGCTCAGCCATGTCCCCTCCGTGCCCGGCGACCGAGGACCAGCGGCTGCCGCACGGGCTGCCGCCGGCCGTCGAGACCGCTGGGGCTGGTGGGGTGTTCCTCACTCGCGGCGACGGGTTCGGCGGCCCGCCATGGCCGACCACATCGCGATCTCCTGGCACGCTGAGCTGACCCGAGTTTCGATGAGTGTGTGATGTGCCCCGGGTTCGGTGGAGTCGGGTTGCTGGACGATCAGTCATCCGGCGCCTCTGGAGGCCCACATGCCCCGCAGCCACCCGCCCGAGTCCCGCCGCAAGGTCCTCGACCTCGTAGAGTCCGGCCGTCCTGTCGCCGAGGTCGCTCAGCAGCGCATCACCGATCGAGCCAACCCCGTGTCTTTGTTCCCATGTACTGGGTCCCCCTTGGGTTCCCACCCGCGCAAACGTCGCGTCCTCGGTGAACTGTCCATGATCAGGCTGCTGACCTGGGCTTTCTGGCAGCAGCAGGGGTATGAGGCAGCCGCGATGTGTTTATCGCGAGGACAGGCCAGGACAACACCTGACCTGGGAAAACACAGAAACTGATGGTGCCCCCGGCAGGATTCGAACCTGCGCACACGGCTCCGGAGGCCGTTGCTCTATCCCCTGAGCTACGGGGGCGGATGTCGCTTCACGTGACGACGGGTAGAACCCTACCAGCTCGGCAGGGGGGTCCCGCACCGGTGTTTCCGTACGTGGGTGCGGAGGGCGCTACTCCCGGGTAGAGATTCGCGGAATCCCGGACGCGGGGGCGGGAGCGCGCTTACCCTGGCTGTGTGCCAGCCGCTCCCGGCCGGGTCCTAGTCGTTGACGACAGCCAGGTCATCCGGCAGTTGATCAGGGTCAACCTCGAGCTCGACGGTTTCGAGGTCATGACCGCCTCCGATGGCGCGGAGTGTCTGGAGGCGGTGCAGCACTTCCAGCCTGACGTCATCACGCTCGACATCGCCATGCCCCGGCTCGACGGGCTCCGGACCGTGCGTCGGCTGCGGTCGGATCCGCGGGTCGGGCACATTCCGCTGCTGCTGGTCAGCGCCAGCGCCGGGCAGGGGGAGCCGCCGCGAGGGGTCGATGCGGTGCTGGCGAAGCCGTTCGAGCCCGCGCAGCTGGTGTGCCTGGTGCGCCGGCTGTGGGCGGAGGGGCGCACGCCCGCCGTCCGGCTGGCGAAATCGGTGGCGGAGTGAGGCCGCGGCTCTCGTAGGCTTGGCGCGTGACTCCGGCCCAGCTGTCCGATGCCGTGCTGCGCAGCGTGCGCCGCGCGGTCGATGGCGGTGAGCTCGGCGCGGGCGTGGCGGTGGCCGTCCCGGACCGGGTGCCGCTGCGGTCGGCGGGCGGGGGCTGGGCCACGGGCATAGCGCTGCGGTTGGCCGGTCCCGCCGGGCGGAGCGCGCCCGAGGTGGCGGGGGTGCTGCGTACGCGCTTGCTGCGCGAGCCCGGCGTACGCGGCGTGGAGGTCGCCGGCGGGGGGTTCCTCACCATCACGCTGGCGGACGGCTCCGACGCCGCGCTGCTGCGGGAGATCCTCGCCCGGCCGCGCCCGGCGCCGCCGCTGCCCGAGGACCCGGCGCGGGACGCAGCCCGCTGGGCCGAGATCACCGGCGTAAAGGACAAGGGCAAGGACAAGGACCGGGCGGCGTTGCTCGTGCAGCGGGAGTCGAACCCGCTCTTCCTGGTGCGTTACGCCCACGCCCGCAGCCGCGCTCTGGAGCGGGCGGCGGACGCGCTGCGACTGACGCCCGAGCCCGGGGCGTTCCGGGGCGCCTACCCGCACCCCGGGGAGCGGGCCCTGCTGCGGCTGCTCGGCGAGGGCAGGCTCGGGCCCGGGCGGCTCCGGATGACCGCCGACGCGCTGCTGACGGCCGAGCGCGAGCGGCACACGCTGCCGCTCGGCGACGAGAAACCCGGGGCCGTCCACCGCGCCCGGCTCGCCCTCGCCCAGGCGGCCGGGACGGTGCTCGCGGAGGGCCTCCACCAGATGGGCATCAGCGCACCCGACCGTCTCTAGCGCGGACGACCGCCGACAGGCCCGCCGACAGACACAGCCAGATACAGAAGCCAGCAAGAGGTCCCTTTCCATGAGCCGTTCCGCCCACCCGGCCGGGCCCCGGCACGGCGACGTGCTGCCCGAGGGGCACTACACCGCGCCGCCCGCCGACCTGAACGCCCTGGACCCCAAGGTCTGGGCCCGCACCGTCGAACGCCGCCAGGCCGACGGCGTCCTCACCGTCGGCGGCATCGACGTCCGCACGCTCGCCGCCGCCCACGGCACCCCCGCCTACGTCCTGGACGAGGACGACTTCCGCGCCCGCTGCCGCGCCTGGCGCGAGGCGTTCGGCCCGGGCGCCGACGTCTTCTACGCGGGCAAGGCGTTCCTCAGCCGCGCCGTCGTCCGCTGGCTGCACGAGGAGGGGCTGAACCTCGACGTCTGCACGGGCGGGGAGCTGACCACCGCGCTGGCGGGAGGGATGCCCGCCGGGCGTATCGCGATGCACGGGAACAACAAGTCGGAGGCGGAGATCGACCGCGCCGTCGAGGCGGGGGTGGGGCGGATCGTGCTCGACTCCTTCCAGGAGATCGCGCGCGTGGCCCGGGCGGCACGGCGGCACGGCGTACGCCAGCGGGTGCAGGTCCGCGTCACCGTCGGCGTCGAGGCCCACACCCACGAGTTCATCGCCACCGCGCACGAGGACCAGAAGTTCGGCCTCGCCCTCGCCGACGGCACCGCCGCCGAGGCGGTGAGGAAGGTGCTGGCGCACGGCGACAGCCTGGAACTGGTCGGCATCCACTCCCACATCGGCTCGCAGATCTTCGACATGGCCGGCTTCGAGGTCTCCGCCCGCCGCGTCGTCGGCCTGCTGAGCGCGGTGCGCGACGAGCACGGCGTCGAGCTGCCCGAGATCGACCTCGGCGGCGGCCTCGGCATCGCCTACACCTCCGAGGACGACCCGAGCGAGCCGCACGAGATCGCCAAGGCCCTGGGGGACATCGTCGCCCGCGAGTGCGAGGCGGCCGGGCTGGCGCTGCCCCGCCTCTCCGTCGAGCCGGGGCGGGCGATCGCCGGGCCGACGGCGTTCACCCTCTACGAGGTCGGCACCGTCAAGCCGCTGGACGGCCTGCGCACCTACGTCAGCGTCGACGGCGGCATGTCGGACAACATCCGCACCGCGCTGTACGACGCCGAGTACGCCGTGGCGCTGGCGTCCCGCGCCTCCGACGCCCCGCCCGAACTGGTGCGGGTCGTCGGCAGGCACTGCGAGAGCGGCGACATCGTGGTCCGCAACGCCTACCTGCCGGCCGACGTGGTCCCCGGCGACCTGCTGGCCGTGCCCGCCACCGGGGCGTACTGCCGCTCCATGGCCAGCAACTACAACCACACGCCGCGCCCGCCGGTGATCGCGGTCCGGGACGGCGAGGCCCGCGTCATCGTGCGGCGCGAGACGGAGGAGGACCTGCTCCGCCTCGACGTCGGCTGAGTCCCGCCGGGTGGGAGTCAGGGCGTTGTCAGTCGGAGTCCGCATACTGAACGTGCATGGGGCAGCCCGCCGCGCGTGCGTGAGACTTGAGACCGGCCGGTGAGGATTCGGAAAGGCGAGGTGGGATGGTGGTGAGTGCGCGTCCGTTGCAGGTTGCGGTGCTGGGCTGTGGCGTGGTCGGCTCGCAGGTGGTCCGCCTGATGACGACGCACGCCGACGACCTCGCCGCCCGCATCGGCGCCCCGCTCCGCCTCGCCGGCGTGGCCGTGCGCCGCCCCGACAAGCTCCGCGAGGGCATCGACCCCACCCTGGTCACCACCGACGCCGCCGGCCTCGTCACGCGCGGCGACATCGACGTGGTCGTCGAGCTGATCGGCGGGATCGAGCCAGCCCGCACCCTGATCAACGCCGCCCTCGAATCCGGCGCCAGCGTGGTCACCGCGAACAAGGCGCTGCTGGCCGAGGAAGGCCCCACGCTCTACGCCGCCGCCGAGAAACACGGCGCCGACCTCTACTACGAGGCGGCCGTCGCCGGGGCCATCCCGCTGCTGCGCCCGCTGCGCGAGTCCCTGGCCGGCGACAAGGTCAACCGCGTCCTCGGCATCGTCAACGGCACGACTAACTTCATCCTCGACCGGATGGAGTCGACCGGCGCCGGGTATGGCGAGGCGCTGCGCGAGGCGACCGCCCTGGGATACGCCGAGGCCGACCCCACCGCCGACGTGGAGGGCTTCGACGCCGCCGCCAAGGCCGCCATCCTCGCCGGCATCGCCTTCCACACCCGGGTGCGCCTGGAGGAGGTGCACCGCGAGGGCATCACCGAGATCACCGCCGCCGACATCGCCTGCGCCCGCGACATGGGGCGCACGGTGAAGCTGCTGGCCATCTGCGAGCGGGCCGCGGACGGCCGGTCGGTGACGGCTCGCGTCCACCCGGCGATGATCCCGCGGAGCCACCCCCTGGCCTCGGTGCGCGAGGCGTACAACGCGGTCTTCGTCGAGGCCGAGGCCGCCGGCCGGCTGATGTTCTACGGCCCCGGCGCGGGCGGTGTCCCCACCGCCTCGGCGGTGCTGGGCGACCTGGTCGCCGCCAGCCGCAACAAGCGCAGCGGCTCCCAGGGCCCGGGCGAGTCGGCGTACGCCCGGCTCCGGGTCAGCCCCATGGGCGAGGTCGTCACGCGGTACCACATCAGCCTCGACGTGGTCGACAAGCCGGGCGTGCTGGCCCAGTGCGCCACGGTCTTCGCCGACCACGGGGTGTCGATCGACAGCGTGCGCCAGTCCGGCAAGGATGGCGAGGCGTCGCTCGTCGTCGTCACCCACCGGGCCCCCGACGCCGCCCTCGCCGCGACCGTCGGCGCGCTGCGGCGCCTCGACACGGTGCACGGCGTCGCGAGCATCATGCGGGTCGAGGGGGAGTAGGAAGGGAATCGAGAGGGATCGTGGTCATCATGGACGCAGCACGCACCAGCCACCAGTGGCGCGGGGTCATCGAGGAGTACCGCGACCGCCTCCCGGTCACCGAGGACACCCCCGTGGTGACGCTGCGCGAGGGCGGCACGCCGCTGGTGCCCGCGCAGGAGCTCTCCGAGCGCACCGGATGTGAGGTTCATCTCAAGGTCGAGGGCGCCAACCCCACCGGATCCTTCAAGGACCGTGGCATGACGGTGGCGATCTCCCGGGCCAGGCAGGAGGGCGCGCGCGCCGTCATCTGCGCCTCGACGGGCAACACCTCCGCCTCGGCCGCGGCGTACGCCGTGCGCGCGGGCATGGTCTGCGCGGTGCTGGTCCCGCAGGGCAAGATCGCCCTGGGCAAGATGGGGCAGGCGCTCGTCCACGGCTCCCGCATCCTCCAGGTCGACGGGAACTTCGACGACTGCCTCACGCTCGCCCGCCAGCTCGCCGAGAAGTACCCGGTCGCCCTGGTGAACTCGGTGAACCCCTCCCGCATCGAGGGCCAGAAGACCGCGGCCTTCGAGGTCGTCGACATGCTCGGGGACGCCCCCGACATCCACGTGCTCCCGGTGGGGAACGCCGGCAACATCACGGCGTACTGGCGGGGGTACCAGGAGTACGCCGCCGACGGCCCGGCGACCCACACCCCGCGCATGTGGGGGTACCAGGCGTCGGGCGCTGCGCCGATCGTGCGCGGCGAGCCGGTGAAGGACCCGTCCACCATCGCCACCGCCATCCGCATCGGCAACCCCGCCTCCTGGGCCCCGGCCGAGCGCGCCCGGGACGAGTCCGGCGGCCTCATCGACGAGGTGACCGACCGTCAGATCCTGGCGTGCTACCGGCTGCTGGCCGCCCGCGAGGGCGTCTTCGTCGAGCCCGCCTCGGCCGCCTCGGTGGCCGGGCTGCTCAAGGCGGCCGAGCAGGGCCAGCTCGACCCCGGCCAGCGCGTCGTCTGCACGGTCACGGGGAACGGGCTGAAGGATCCCGACTGGGCCGTCGCCGGCGCGCCCCGCCCGGTGACGGTGCCGGTGGACGCCGACGCCGCCGCGGAGCGGCTCGGCCTGGCCTGACCCCCGCCCGGCGACGCCAGACCCCGTCCGATCCCCCCGTATCCGTACTCACCCGGCCACACCGGTCCGCCCTGTATCGCATCAGAACCTTCCTTCGATAGGCTGGTATTCGTTCCGTGGTGTCGCCGCGGCTCCCGGCGGGCTCGCCGTGTCAGTGCCCCGCGAGTCCGGGACCCCACACCGCGCGACGCACGGGGACGCTTCACAGAACTCACAAGGAGAGTCATCGAGCGATGGCCCATCCCGCCTTCCGCGCCGCTGCCGTCCGGGTGCGTACGCCCGCGACCAGCGCCAACCTCGGCCCCGGATTCGACACCCTGGGTCTGGCCCTGGCCCTGTACGACGACGTGGTGGTGCGGGTGGCCGACTCGGGACTGCACATGGACGTCGCGGGCGAGGGCGCCGACACCCTGCCACGCGACGAGACGAACCTGCTGGTCAGGAGCGCGCGAGCGGCGTTCGACGCGCTGGGCGGCCAGCCGCGCGGCCTGGAGTTCGTCTGCGCCAACCGCATTCCGCACGGCCGGGGCCTGGGCTCCTCCGCCTCCGCGATCTGCGCGGGGATCCTGGCGGCCCGCGCGGTGACCACCGGCGGCGACGCCCGGCTCGACGACGCCGCGCTGCTGGAGCTGGCCGCTGATATGGAGGGGCACGCGGACAACGTTGCCGCATGCCTGCTCGGCGGTTTTACGCTGACATGGGAGGAGCCGAGCGCGGCCGACGCGGTGCGGGCGATCAGGCTGGAGCCCGCCGCGACCGTCGTGCCCGTGGTCTTCGTGCCCTCCCGCCCGCTGTCGACGGAGACGGCGCGCGGGCTGCTGCCGCGCAGCGTGCCGCACGCGGACGCGGCGGCGAACGCGGGCCGCGCGGCGCTGCTGGTGGAGGCGCTGACCAGGCGCCCCGAGCTGCTGCTGCCCGCCACCGAGGACCGGCTGCACCAGGACTACCGGGCCCCGGCGATGCCGGAGAGCGTGGACCTGGTCGGCCGGCTGCGGGCGGACGGCGTGCCCGCGGTCATCTCCGGCGCGGGGCCGACGGTGCTCGCGCTGACCGAGGACGGGGAGGCCGACAAGGTCGCCCGGCTCGCCGGGACCGGCTGGACGGCCAACCGGCTGGAGCTGGACCTCGCGGGCGCGTCGGTTCTGCCGCTGGCCGGGTCCGGGTCCGGCCAGTGACGGGCGCGGCGGGCATGGCAGGCGTGGCGGGTATTGCGCGCATGCCGGGCACGCCGGGATGGCGCAGGGCTCTCCGGGGAAGTTCGCTGACGAACGACGAGAGGGGGAATGAAGGCAGGATCCGGTAGTGTTAACCTCAAGTCTGCACGTACCGAATCGACCTCCGACTGGGTACGCAGGGGTCCCGCCCTTTCGGGACCGTCATCTTCTTCCGGGAGCCTCCACTCATCTGCCTGAGCAGCCTGCCTGGTAGCGCCGAGCACGCTCCGGAACCGGTGCGGCGATTCGCGGTCAGCCTCCACGACTCCCCGCACCACCACCTTGAATTGATCTTCCCGTCCCGCATGAGAGCGGGCGGGAACACCGCACCGGCGGGTCCACGCACACAGGACCGCCGCCGGACAGCACGACCGGTCGCCGAGCCAGACAGGCCGACGTCCGCTCCAGGGAAGGACCCTTCGTGAGCGACACCACCGATCTGATGGGCGTGAGTGCCGAGAACGCCGACAAGACTGCCGGTGATGCCACCGCGTCTGCCACGGACGCTCCTGCCGCCAGCGCCGCCCCGCGGCGCCGGCGCTCCGGTACCGGCCTCGAAGGCATGGTCCTGGCTGAGTTGCAGCAGGTCGCCTCGGGGCTTGGGATCAGGGGCACCGCGCGTATGCGCAAGAGCCAGTTGATCGAGGTCATCAAGGAGAAGCAGGCGGGCGTCTCCGGGAGTGCCCCGTCGGGGGCGAAAGCGGACGCGGCGCCGTCCGGCGGTGCCAAGGCGACGGCCGGCGGGGCCGACAAGCCCAAGCGCCGGGCGACCTCCCGGGCCAGGACCGGGGAGGGCGGGGACGAGGCCGCCGCGCGGCAGATCGAGATCCCCGGCCAGGCCGACACCGCGCCCCAGGGGTCCGCGCAGGCCCCCGCGGCCGAGCCGGTGGCGCCCACCGGCGACGCCAGGGCGGACGCGGGCAAGGACGCCGCCAGGGAGACCGCCGGCAAGGGCGAGGGCAAAGGCAAGGGCGACGGCGAGGGCAAGGGCGACGGCGGCCAGCCGGACCGCCAGTCCAAGCGCGAGCGCCGCGGCGGCAAGAGCGGCGGCGGCCAGGGCCAGAGCCAGGGCGGCGGCCAGAACCAGGGCCAGGGCGGCCAGGGCCAGGGCGGTCAGGGCGGCGGCCGGGGCGGCCGCGACGACGACTTCGACGGCGGCCGCCGCGGCCGCCGGGGCCGCTACCGCGACCGCCGCGGGCGGCGCGGCCGCGACGAGATCGCCGAGCCGCAGATCACCGAGGACGACGTGCTGATCCCGGTCGCCGGCATCCTCGACATCCTCGACAACTACGCCTTCGTGCGCACCTCCGGCTACCTCCCGGGCCCCAACGACGTGTACGTCTCGCTCGCCCAGGTCCGCAAGAGCGGCCTGCGCAAGGGCGACCACGTCACCGGCGCGGTCCGGCAGCCCCGCGACGGCGAGCGGCGCGAGAAGTTCAACGCGCTGGTCCGGCTCGACTCGGTCAACGGCATGTCGCCCGAAGCCGGCCGCGGCCGCCCGGAGTTCAACAAGCTGACCCCGCTCTACCCGCAGGATCGGCTGCGCCTGGAGAGCGACCCGGGCGCGCTCACGCCGCGCATCATCGACCTGGTCTCGCCCATCGGCAAGGGCCAGCGCGGGCTGATCGTCTCGCCGCCGAAGGCCGGCAAGACCATGGTCATGCAGGCCATCGCCAACGCCATCACCCGCAACAACCCCGAGTGCCACCTCATGGTCGTCCTCGTCGACGAACGGCCCGAGGAGGTCACCGACATGCAGCGTTCGGTGAAGGGCGAGGTCATCTCCTCGACCTTCGACCGGCCCTCGGAGGACCACACCACCGTCGCCGAGCTCGCCATCGAGCGCGCCAAGCGGCTGGTGGAGCTGGGCCACGACGTGGTGGTGCTGCTGGACTCCATCACCCGCCTGGGCCGCGCCTACAACCTGGCCGCGCCCGCCTCCGGCCGGATCCTCTCCGGCGGTGTGGACTCCGCCGCGCTCTACCCGCCGAAGAAGTTCTTCGGCGCCGCCCGCAACATCGAGGACGGCGGCTCCCTGACGATCCTCGCCACCGCGCTGGTCGAGACCGGCTCGCGGATGGACGAGGTGATCTTCGAGGAGTTCAAGGGCACCGGCAACATGGAGCTCAAGCTCGACCGGAAGCTGTCGGACAAGCGGATCTTCCCGGCCGTGGACGTGGACGCCTCCAGCACCCGCAAGGAGGAGATCCTCATGGGCAGCGAGGAGCTGTCCATCGTCTGGAAGCTCCGCCGGGTGCTGCACGCGCTGGACCAGCAGCAGGCCATCGAGCTGCTGCTGGACAAGATGAAGCAGACGAAGTCGAACGCCGAGTTCCTGCTGCAGATCCAGAAGACCACGCCGACGCCCGGCAACGGCGACTGACGCTCGCCGTCGCCGCCCGCGAGCAAGCGGGGGTGTCCGCCGGACCCGTGGCCGGCGGACATCCCCGCCTCGGCGTTTCGGGGGCCTTGATGCCTCTCGGGAAGCGTCACTCCGACGGTCGGGGCAAAATGAGGTAATGATCCCGATACGCCGGATTGCTCGCCATCGCGAGCGCCTGCTGCGGGCCACCGCGCTGGCCGTGCTCGGCGCGCTGCTCCTCACGGCCGCCGGAGCGTACGCCCTCTACCGCGAGCTCGACGGCAACATCGCCCACGTGGACATCGACGCCGCCCTCGGCACCGACCGGCCCGAGGACACCGACAACGGCTCGCTCGACATCCTCGTGCTCGGCTCCGACTCCCGCTCCGGCCGCAGCGGCGGCGTCTACGGCGGCGCAGGCGCAGGCACGGGCACCGGCGGCGCCGCCCGCTCCGACACCGCCATGATCGTCCACCTGGCCGCCGACCGCTCCGCCGCCACCGTCGTCTCCATCCCCCGCGACACCCTGGTGACCCGCCCCGCCTGCCGCCGCGCCGACGGCACCACCGCGCCCGCCGCCGCCCGCGCCATGTTCAACGACGCCTACCGCGTCGGCGGCCCCGCCTGCGCCGTCCGCACCGTCGAGGCGGTCACCGGCGTGCGCATGGACCACTACGTCGAGATCGACTTCCGCGGCTTCAGGAACCTGATCGACACCCTCGGCGGCGTCGAGATCACCACCACCGAGCCCATCGACGACCCCGACAGCCACCTGACGCTCCCCGCCGGCACCCACACCCTCGACGGGCGGCAGGCCCTGGCCCTCGTCCGCACCCGGAAGGACGTCGGCGACGGCAGCGACCTGGGCCGCATCCGGCTCCAGCACCAGTTCATCCGCGCCCTGGCCGACCAGGTCGGCGGCATCGGGCTGCTCACCAACCCCGCCCGCCTCTACGACCTCGCCGACGCCGCCACCTCCGCCGTCACCACCGACTCCGACCTCGCCTCCGTGAGGAAGCTGACCGACCTCGCCCGCACGCTGCGCGGCATCGACGGCCGCGACCTCCAGCTCGTCACCCTGCCCGTCACCTACGACGCGCGCGACGCCAACCGCGTCGTGCCGCTGCGCGAGCGGGCCGACCAGGTCTGGGCGGCGCTCAGGCGCGACGACCCCGTGCCCAGGGCCGCGATCAAGGGCTCGGCCGCCGCGCGCCACGGCCCCGGCGAGGTCGTCGCCGGGGAGCGGACCGGCCTGGGGGAATAGCGCCTGGCCCCAGCCCGTTTTGGAGGCAGAGCCCCGTGCTGGCACACTGGGGCGTCGGCTCCGGTTCACGGCACGCATCCGGCGTAGCCGACCCGGCGGCCACAGCGATCGAGGAGTTACCCACCGTGAAGCGTGACATTCACCCGGCGTACGTCGAGACGCAGGTCAGCTGCACCTGCGGCGCGTCGTTCACCACCCGCAGCACCGTGACCGAGGGACGCATCCGGGCCGACATCTGCTCGGAGTGCCACCCCTTCTACACCGGCAAGCAGAAGATCCTCGACACCGGCGGCCGCGTGGCCCGCTTCGAGGCCCGCTTCGGCAAGAACGCCGGGTCGTCCCGCAAGTAGCGAACACCCACCGCGCCGGGCCCGGCCGCTCCACCGCGAGCGGGCCGGACCGGCGCTTTTGGCTGTCTCGCGGCCTGCCCACCACCCACACCCTTGTCAGGAGCACCGAAGATGTTCGAGGCGGTCGAGGAACTCATCGGCGAGCACGCCGACCTCGAACGGCGGCTGGCCGACCCCGCCATCCACGCCGACCAGGCGACCGCGCGCCGGCTCTCCCGCCGCTACGCCGAGCTGACGCCCGTCATCACGGCGTACCGCGCCTGGCGGCGCTGCGGCGAGGACATCGACGCCGCCCGCGAACTCGCCGTCGAGGACCCGGAGTTCGCCGCCGAGGTCAAGGAGCTCAGCGCCCGCCGCGAGGAGCTCACCGACGAGCTGCGGCTGCTGCTGGTGCCCCGCGACCCCAACGACGACAAGGACGTCATCCTGGAGATCAAGGCGGGCGAGGGCGGCGAGGAGTCCGCGCTCTTCGCCGGCGACCTGCTGCGCATGTACCTGCGCTACGCCGAGCGCCTCGGCTGGCAGACCGAGATCATCGACGGCAACGAGACCGGCCTCGGCGGCTACAAGGACGTCTCCGTCGCCGTCAAGACACGCGGCACCCCCGCGCCCGGGCAGGGCGTGTGGGCGCGCCTGAAGTTCGAGGGCGGCGTGCACCGCGTGCAGCGCGTCCCCGCCACCGAGTCCCAGGGCCGCATCCACACCTCCGCCGCCGGCGTGCTGGTCATGCCGGAGGCCGAGGACGTCGAGGTCGAGATCAACGCCGCCGACCTGCGCGTCGACGTCTACCGCTCCTCGGGCCCCGGCGGCCAGTCGGTCAACACCACCGACTCCGCCGTGCGCATCACCCACCTCCCCACCGGCATCGTCGTCTCCTGCCAGAACGAGAAGAGCCAGCTCCAGAACAAGGAGCAGGCGCTGCGCATCCTGCGCGCCCGCCTGCTGGCCGCCGCCCAGGAGGAGGCCGACCGCGAGGCGTCCGACGCCCGCCGCAGCCAGGTCCGCACCGTGGACCGCTCCGAGCGCGTACGGACCTACAACTTCCCCGAGAACCGCATCTCCGACCACCGCGTCGGCTTCAAGGCGTACAACCTCGACCAGGTGCTCGACGGCGACCTCGACGCCGTCATCCAGGCCTGCCTGGACGCCGATTCGGCCGCACGGCTCGCTGCGGCGGGCTGAGCGCGGGAGCCGTAAGGTGGGCCACGTGACTGTGTCATCCCGGTCTGAGCCTCCCGAGCCCGCCCCGCCCTCCCGGCGGCCGCGTTCGCTGCTGCTGGCCGAGGTGGCGCGGGCCACCCAGCGCCTGGCCGACGCCGGGGTGCCCTCGCCCCGCTTCGACGCCGAGGAGCTCGCGGCGTACGTCCACGGCACCGACCGCACCCGGTTGCACACCGTCGCCGACGCCGACTTCGACGCCCGCTACTGGGAGGTCGTCGCCCGCCGGGAGGCCCGCGAGCCGCTGCAGCACATCACCGGCCGCGCCTTCTTCCGCTACTTGGAACTGCGCGTCGGCCCCGGCGTCTTCGTCCCCCGACCGGAGACGGAGTCGGTGGTGGGCTGGGCGATAGACGCGGTCCGCGCGATGGACGTCGCCGAGCCGCTCATCGTCGACCTGTGCACCGGCTCGGGCGCCATCGCGCTCGCCCTCGCCCAGGAGGTGCCCAGGGCCACGGTCCACGCCGTCGAGCTGGACGAGCGGGCCCTTAAGTGGGCGCGCGAGAACGCCGAGGGCACCCGCGTGATCCTGCACCACGGCGACGCCCGCACCGCCCTGCCCGAGCTGGGCGGGCAGGTCGACCTGGTGATCTCCAACCCGCCGTACATCCCCCTCGGCGAGTGGGAGCACGTGGCCCCCGAGGCGCGCGACCACGACCCGCAGCTCGCGCTCTTCTCCGGCGAGGACGGCCTGGAGATGATCCGCGGCCTGGAGCGGACCGCGCACCGGCTGCTGCGGCACGGCGGCGTGGTGGTGATCGAGCACGCCGACACCCAGGGCGGCCAGGTGCCCTGGATCTTCACCGAGGACCGGGGCTGGGCCGACGCCGCCGACCACCCCGACCTCAACAACCGACCCCGTTTCGCCACCGCCCGGCGGGTCGCTCGCTGACGGCCCCGGCTCACGGCGTTGACGGACCGCGTGAGAGCGCATGCGCGCAGGAGGAGACGTTCAACCATGGCACGGCGTTACGACTGCACCCAGGAGAGGTCCCGCAAGAACGGCCTGCTGGAGGCAGCCAGGGCGGTCAGGCGCGGCGACCTCGTCGTGCTGCCCACCGACACCGTCTACGGCGTGGGCGCCGACGCGTTCAACAGCACCGCCGTCGGCGACCTGCTGGAGGCCAAGGGCCGCGGCCGGGGCATGCCCTCCCCGGTTCTGGTCGGCTCGCCCAACACCCTGCACGGCCTGGTCACCGACTTCTCGGAGAAGGCGTGGGAGCTGGTGGACGCCTTCTGGCCCGGCGCGCTGACCATCGTCGCCCGGCACCAGCCCTCCCTGACCTGGGACCTCGGCGAGACCCACGGCACGGCCGCGATCCGCATGCCGCTGCACCCCGTCGCCCTGGAACTGCTGAAGGACTTCGGCCCGATGGCCGTCTCCAGCGCCAACCTCACCGGCCACCCGGCGCCCCAGGACTGCGACGCCGCCCAGGAGATGCTCGGCGACGCCGTCGCCGTCTACCTCGACGGCGGGGCCACGCCCGACACGGTGCCCTCCTCGATCGTCGACGTCACCGGCAAGGTTCCGGTGCTGCTGCGCGCCGGCGCGATCAGCGAGGAGGAACTGCGCAAGGTCGTGCCCGATCTGGAGATCGCCCGTTGATACGTCCACTGATACCGGCGATGTCGGCGATGTCAGTGATCCCCGACTCGCCGCCCCGCGAGTTCCGGATCCTGTACGTCAGTACGGGGAACGTCTGCCGCTCGCCCATCACCGAGCGGCTGACCCGGCTGGGGCTGGTCGAACGCCTGGGCGGGCAGATCCCCGGCGCCCCGGGCGTCCCCGGCCTGGTGGTGGAGAGCGCCGGCACCTGGGGGCACGAGGGCGCGCCCATGGAGGCGCACGCCGCGCAGGTGCTGGCCGAGTACGGCGCCGACCCCGGCGGCTTCCACGGCCGGGAGCTGCTGGACGAGCACGTCATCCAGGCCGATCTGGTGCTGACCGCGACCCGCGACCACCGCGCGCAGGTCATCTCCATGGGCCACTCCGCGGGCCTGCGCACCTTCACGCTGAAGGAGTTCACCCGCCTGGTGCGGGCCATCGACGCCACCACGCTCCCGGACGCCACCTCGCCGGAGGCGCTGGTCGAACGCGCCCGCGCGCTGGCCCGCGCCGCCGCGGCGCTGCGCGGCTGGCTGACGGCCCCCAGCGCCGAGGCGGACGAGGTGCCCGACCCCTACGGCTCGCCGATCCCGTACTTCCGCAGCATCGGCGAGGAGATCCGCAACGCCCTGGACCCGGTGATCACCGCGCTCACCGGCGTACCGGCCCGTCGCGGACGTGTGAAGAACCCGTAGCGGCGGCGCGTCTCCTGTGACCTCGTTCTTATCTCGTTCTGATCTCCTTCTGCTCTAGTCACTGATCTAGTCTGAAGAGACAGCCGTTGACCGCCGAGGGGGGCGCAGGCATGGGAAGCGGCATGAGAAGGTGTTGCGCGGTAGACCAGCGAGACCACTGGGGCAGCTTGTGCGCGAATACCTACTGACGCTCTGCGTCGCGGCGGCCGTCACCTATCTGCTGACGGGCCCCGTACGGAAGTTCGCCATCGCCGTCGGCGCGATGCCGCCGATCCGGGACCGCGACGTGCACACCGAGCCGACCCCGCGCCTGGGCGGCATCGCGATGTTCGGCGGGCTGTGCGCCGGGCTGCTGGTCGCCTCCCAACTCACCAACATCGGCGAGGTGTTCAAGCTCTCCGACGAGCCGAGGGCGCTGCTGACGGCGGCCCTGCTGATCTGGCTGATCGGCGTGCTGGACGACAAGTGGGAGTTGGACGCCCTCGTCAAGCTGGGCCTGCAGATGGTCGCCGCCGGCCTGATGGTGCTCCAGGGCCTGACCATCCTGTGGCTGCCGATCCCGACGGTCGGCATGGTCGCCCTCACCCCGCTCCAGGGCACGCTGCTCACGGTCGCGATCGTGGTCATCACCATCAACGCCGTGAACTTCGTCGACGGCCTCGACGGCCTCGCGGCCGGCATGGTCGGCATCGCGGCCTGCGCGTTCTTCCTCTACGCCTACCGCTTCTGGTATGGGTACGGCATCGAGGCCGCCGCGCCCGCCACCCTCTTCGCCGCCGTGCTGGTGGGCATGTGCCTGGGCTTCCTGCCGCACAACCTGCCGCCCGCCCGGATCTTCATGGGCGACTCCGGGTCGATGCTGCTCGGCCTGGTGCTCGCCGCCGGCATGGTCTCCATCACCGGCCAGGTGGACCCCGACCTGGTCATGGGGCTCGCCGGCTCCGAGCGGGAGACGGTGCTCCAGTCCGTGCCGGTCTTCATCCCGCTGCTGCTGCCGGTGACCATCATCGCGGTGCCCTTCGTCGACCTGGTGATGGCGATCGTGCGCCGCACCTGGAACGGCCGCTCGCCCTTCTCCGCCGACCGCGGCCACCTCCACCACCGGCTGCTGGAGATCGGGCACTCGCAGAGCCGCGCCGTGATGATCATGTACTTCTGGTCGGCGCTGATCTCCTTCGGCGTCGTCGGGTACTCCGTGCAGTCCGCCAGCTCCGCCGCCTGGGTCGTGCCGGTGATCGTGGCGCTCAGCGCGGTGGGCCTGGTCATCCTGCTGCTGCCCGCCATCAGCACCCAGGGCCTGGCCTGGGCCGAGCGGCTGCTGCCGCCGCGGTACCGGCGTACGCGCCGGGCCGCCGCCCGGCCCGCCCAGCCCGCCGTCGCACCTCCGGACGCGGCGCGCAACGCCGACGGGCCGGCGGTGAACGGAACGCCGAGGCCCGGCCCCACGCTCGCCGAGCTCCGCGGCGCCACGGCGGTGGGGGAGCGGCGCCGCTTCACGTCGCGCCGGAAGATCGACAGCCGCTCGTGACGCGGGCCCTAGCATGCCGCCACCCGGGCGTCAGCCAGGCGACACGCGGATTACCCCGCAGGTGTGAGGTCCTGCACACGAACTGGGTAAAGACCTCATCAAATAGTTTGTGATAGCGTTCACGTACTCCGGCGCTGTGCCCCCAGCGCCGAACGACATCTTCAATCGTCAACGACGACACGTCCCCAAGCCCGCCGGAGATCTGTACATGCAGTCACACGACGCCCGGATCATCCGAGGCGCCGCGATCTTCGCTGCCGCGGCTGGTGCGCTCGCCGTCGTCATCGGTGCGGTGGCGGCGGGGGCGGACGGCGCGGTGGGCGTCGCTCTCGGCGCGGTGCTCGCGATCGCCTTCTTCGGCCTCGGCCAGCTCGCCCTGATGCGGACGAGCCGCCGCTGGCCCGAGCTCTTCCTCGGCATCGGCTTCCTGGTCTACACCACGCAGATCGGCCTGCTGCTGGTCCTGCTGCTCCTGCTGCGCGACGCCTCCTTCCTCAACGGCCGCGCCTTCGGCGCGGGCGTGCTTGCCGCGGCCGTCGCCTGGCTCGTGGGCCAGACCAGGGCGAGCCTGACCCTCAAGGCCCCGTACGTCGAGCCCGAGCCGAGCGCCCCATCCGCGACCACCGCCCAGGACGGCACCCCATGAGCCCTGTCCGCACGGCTCGTGCCCCCGGCGTGATCGCCGGGGGCGAGGTTCGGCGGGCTGTGGTGGGCTGCTATCGTCCGTCGCCGAGAGCCGCGAACGGCGGTCCCACGCGCGCCGCGCCAGCGCCGACCGGTTCCGTTTCCACTCACCCTGTCCAGTGCCGCTCCGTGGCGTTCGCCGCCACGCCGACACGCGAGGTTGCCGTATTCATGCGTCACGCCGAGGGAGCCCATGGTGAATGACGACCAGACGCTCGCCTTTGAGACCGACTGTCATCTGCTCCATGACTGCGGCTACCCCGGGCCCACGCTGTGGTCGTTCGAGTTCGAGCCGATCTTCTCCGTCGGCCCAGTCGACTTCGACAAGCCGATGCTGCTGGCGCTGCTGAGCACCGTCACCATCCTCAGCTTCTTCTGGATCGCCTTCGGCCGCGCGAGGGTCGTGCCCGGCAAGGTCCAGATGGTCGGCGAGGTGCTCTACGACTTCGTGCGGCGCGGCATCGCCCGCGAAGTGATGGGGAAGAAGGGCGAGCCGTACGTGCCGCTGCTGGTCTCCCTCTTCTTCCTCGTCTGGATGCTGAACGTCTGGGCCATCGTGCCCTTCGCGCAGATCCCGGCCAGCTCGATCATCGGCTATCCCATCGCCCTGGCGCTGGTCGTCTGGGTCACGTACATGACCCTCACCTTCAAGACCAACGGCTTCGTCGGTGGCATCAGAAACCTGTGCGTGCCCAGCGGTCTGCCCAAGTGGATCTACTTCCTGCTGACCCCGATCGAGTTCCTGTCGAACGTCTTCATCCGGCCGTTCACCCTCGCCATCCGGCTCTTCGGCAACATGTTCGCCGGGCACGTGCTGATCCTCGTCTTCCTGATCGGCTCCTGGTACACGCTCGGCTCGGTCGTCGGCTCCTTCTTCTCGATCACCTCGCTCACCGTGACGCTGATCCTCACGGCGTTCGAGATGTTCGTGCAGGCGCTGCAGGCCTACGTGTTCGTCGTGCTGACCGCCACCTACATCTCGGGCGCGCTGGAGGAGCCGCACTGACGGCACCGCCCACGGACCGCCCCCGCAGACCGTTCCACCCCCGAAAGACGACCGGTGGCCCGAAACCCACGTCCACCGGCCAACCGAGATAAGGAAACCCACCACCATGCTTGAGACCCTCGCCGCCACCGAAATCATGGGCAACCTCGGTTCCATCGGCTACGGCCTGGCCGCCATCGGCCCCGGCATCGGCGTCGGCTACATCTTCGGTAGCGGTGTGCAGGCCATGGCCCGTCAGCCCGAGGCGACCGGCCTGATCCGGCAGAACATGTTCCTGGGCTTCGCCCTGGTCGAGGCGCTGGCACTGATCGGCTTCGTCGCGCCGTTCGTGTACCCCACCTCCTGACGACAGACCCGCCGACTCGGACGGAAGGAGGCACCCCATGTTCCATCTCGCGGCGGAAGAGCCGCAGAACCCGTTGCTGCCGGAGTGGCCCGAGATCGTCATCGGTCTGCTCTGCCTAGGCATCATCTACCTCTTCTTCCACAAGAAGCTGCTCCCCACGATCAACAAGGCGCTGGAGGAGCGACGGGCCGCCATCGAGGGCGGCATGGAGAAGGCCGAGGCCGCGCAGGCCGAGGCCCGCCAGACGCTGGAGGAGTACAAGGAACGCCTGGCCGAGGCCCGTCACGAGGCGGCACGGCTGCGCGAGGAGGCCCGCGAGCAGGGCGCCGCGCTCATCGCCGAGATGCGCGAGGAGGGCCAGCGGCAGCGGGAGGACATCGTCACCGCCGCCCACGCCCAGATCGAGGCCGAACGCCGCCAGGTCGCCGAGACGCTGCGCCGGGACATCGGCCGGCTCGCCACCGAGCTGGCCGGGCGGCTCGTCGGCGAGTCCCTGGAGGACCACGCCCGGCAGTCCCGCGTGATCGACCGCTTCCTCGACGAGCTTGAGGAGCGGGCCACGGCCGCAGAGGCGGCGCGGTGACGGCCGGCGGCATCGCCAGCCGGGAGGCGCGCGCCGCCGCCCGGGAGCGGCTGAGCGTGCTGGTGGACAGCACCTCCTATCTCGACGTCACCGTGCTCGCCGAGCAGCTCGCAGGCGTCACGGCGTTGCTCGACCGCGAGACCGCGCTGCGCCGGGTGCTGACCGACCCGAGCCAGCCGGGGGAGCCCAAGGCCGAGCTCGTGGGCCGGCTGCTGGGCGACCAGGTCGGCGGCGAGGTGGTGGACCTCGTCTCCGGCATGGTCCGCGCCCGCTGGTCCGCCTCGCGCGACCTGGTGGACGCCGTGGAGGAGCTGGCGGACCTGGCCGACCTCATCGGCGCCGAGCGGGACGGGGTGCTCGACACCGTCGAGGACGAGCTGTTCCGGTTCGGCCGGATCGTCGTCTCCTCGCCCGAGCTGCGCACCACCCTCGCCGGCCGCGTCGCGAGCACCGCCCACCGGGAGGCCAAGGTGGCCCTGGTACGCCGCCTCCTCGGCGGGCGTGCGCAGCCGGTCACCGAGCGGCTCGTCGCCAGACTGGTGGAACGGCCGCGGGGCCGTAGCCTGGAAGGTGGCCTGGAGGATCTGAGCAAGCTGGCCGCCGAGCGCCGCAACCGTTCCGTCGCGGTGGTCACCACGGCGGTGCCGCTCAGCGACACCCAGCAGCGGCGCCTCGGCGCGGCGCTGGCCAGGCTGTACGGCCGGGAGATCCGCCTGAATCTCGACGTGGACCCGAATGTCCTCGGCGGGATCTCGGTGCGGATCGGGGACGAGGTCATCGAGGGCACCGTCGCCGGCCGGCTCGACGCGGTGGACCGGCGGCTCGACTGACGGCCACAACCCAACTCAGAAGACAGTCAGCGGCCCGAGTTGGGCCGTACCCAGACATTACGGTCCCAACAAGGAGAGCAGGGAATCCAGATGGCGGAGCTCACGATCCGGCCGGATGAGATCCGGGACGCGCTGGAGAACTTCGTCCAGACGTACACGCCGGACGCGGCCTCGCGCGAAGAGGTCGGGACGGTCAGCGTTGCCGGCGACGGCATCGCGAAGGTCGAGGGGCTGCCCTCGGCCATGGCGAACGAGCTGCTGGAGTTCGAGGACGGCACCCTCGGCCTCGCCCTCAACCTGGAGGAGCGGGAGATCGGCGTCGTCATCCTCGGCGAGTTCAGCGGCATCGAGGAGGGCCAGTCGGTCAAGCGCACCGGCGAGGTGCTCTCCGTCGGCATCGGCGACGGCTACCTCGGCAGGGTCGTGGACCCGCTGGGCAACGCGATCGACGGCCTCGGCGAGATCGAGACCACCGGCCGCCGCGCGCTGGAGCTCCAGGCCCCCTCGGTGATGCAGCGCAAGTCGGTGCACGAGCCGATGGAGACCGGCTACAAGGCCGTGGACACCATGACCCCGATCGGCCGCGGCCAGCGTCAGCTGATCATCGGCGACCGGCAGACCGGCAAGACCGCCCTCGCGGTGGACACGATCATCAACCAGCGGGACAACTGGCGCTCCGGCGACCCGAGCCGCCAGGTCCGCTGCATCTACGTCGCCGTCGGCCAGAAGGGCTCGACCATCGCCTCGGTGCGCGGTGCCCTCGAGGAGGCCGGCGCCCTGGAGTACACCACCATCGTCGCCGCCCCGGCCTCCGACCCGGCCGGCTACAAGTACATCGCCCCCTACACCGGCTCGGCCATCGGCCAGCACTGGATGTACGACGGCAAGCACGTGCTGATCATCTTCGACGACCTGTCGAAGCAGGCCGAGGCCTACCGCGCCGTGTCGCTGCTGCTGCGCCGCCCGCCGGGCCGCGAGGCCTACCCCGGCGACGTCTTCTACCTCCACTCCCGCCTCCTGGAGCGCTGCGCCAAGCTGTCGGACGACATGGGCGCCGGCTCCATGACCGGCCTGCCGATCATCGAGACCAAGGCCAACGACGTCTCGGCGTACATCCCGACCAACGTGATCTCCATCACCGACGGCCAGTGCTTCCTGGAGTCCGACCTGTTCAACGCCGGCCAGCGCCCGGCGCTGAACGTCGGCCTCTCGGTCTCCCGGGTCGGCGGCGCCGCCCAGCACCGGGCCATCCGGCAGATCACCGGCTCGCTCCGCGTGGACCTGGCGCAGTACCGCGAGCTGGAGGCCTTCGCGGCGTTCGGCTCCGACCTCGACGCGGCGTCCAAGGCGGCCCTGGCGCGCGGCCAGCGCATGGTGGAGCTGCTCAAGCAGGAGCAGTACAGCCCCTTCACCACCGAGAACATCGTGGTCTCGGTCTGGGCCGGCACCAACGGCCTGATGGACGACATCCCGGTCGGCGACGTCCGCCGCTTCGAGCGGGAGCTGCTGGACTACCTCGGCCGCGAGCACAAGGACCTCATGACCGCCATCCGCGAGGGTGGCAAGATGTCCGACGACACCGTCGAGGCCGTGCGCGGCGCGGTCACCAAGTTCAAGCAGCAGTTCGAGACCTCGGACGGCAAGCTGCTGGGCGAGGGCTGATCCATGGGCGCCCAGCTTCGCGTCTACAAGCGCCGCATCAAGTCCGTCACCGCCACCAAGAAGATCACGCGGGCGATGGAGATGATCGCCGCCTCGCGCATCATCAAGGCTCAGCGCAAGGTGGCGGCCTCCACTCCGTACGCCGACGAGCTGACGGCCGCCGTGAGCGCGGTGGCCCAGGGCTCCGAGGTCAAGCACCCCCTCACCACCGAGGCCGACCCCGCCCGACGGGCCGCCGTGCTGGTCGTCACCAGCGACCGCGGCCTGGCCGGCGGGTACTCCGCGAACGCCCTCAAGGCCGGCGAGAACCTCACCGGCGAGCTGATCGCGGAGGGCAAGGAGGTCGACACCTACATCGTGGGCCGCAAGGGCGTGGCGTACTACGCCTTCCGCGAGCGGCCGGTGACCCAGTCCTGGACCGGCTTCACCGACAGCCCGACGTACGCCGACGCCAAGGCGGTGGCGGCGCCGCTGATCGAGGCCATGGAGCGGGACACCGACGAGGGCGGCGTGGACGAGCTTCACATCGCCTACACCGAGTTCGTGTCGATGATGACGCAGACACCGGTGGAGCGGCGGATGCTGCCCCTGACCCTCGCCTCGACCGCCGAGGAGTCCGCCGAGGCCTTCCAGCGTGCCGGTGAGCCGCACGCGCTGTACGACTTCGAGCCCTCTCCGGAACAGGTGCTCGACGCGCTGCTGCCGCGGTACGTCGAGAGCCGCATCTACAACGCCCTGCTCCAGTCCGCCGCCTCCGAGCACGCCGCCCGCCGCCGGGCCATGAAGTCGGCGACGGACAACGCCGAGGAGCTCATCAGGTCGCTCACGCGGCTTGCCAACCAGGCCCGACAGGCCGACATCACCCAGGAAATCAGCGAGATCGTCGGTGGCGCCAACGCTCTGGCCGACGCCACCGCCGGGAGTGAGCGATAACCATGACTACTGCAGCTGAGGCGGCCGGCACCAAGGCCGCAGCCACGGGCCGCGTCGCCCGCGTGATCGGCCCGGTCGTCGACGTGGAGTTCCCCGTCGACACCATGCCCGAGATCTACAACGCGCTGACCGTCGCCATCGCCGACCCGGCCAACCCGGGCCAGACCAAGTCGCTGACGCTGGAGGTCGCGCAGCACCTCGGCGAGGGCCTGGTGCGCACCATCGCGCTGGCCCCCAACGACGGCCTGGTGCGCCAGTCCCCGGTGACCGACACCGGCAAGGGCGTCTCCGTGCCGGTCGGCGACGTGACCAAGGGCCGCGTCTTCAACGTGCTGGGGAACATCCTCAACGAGCCCGAGGCCGAGTCGGAGATCTCCGAGCGGTGGGAGATCCACCGCAAGGCGCCGGACTTCGACCAGCTCGAGTCGAAGACCGAGATGTTCGAGACCGGCCTGAAGGTCATCGACCTGCTCACCCCGTACGTCAAGGGCGGCAAGATCGGCCTGTTCGGCGGCGCGGGCGTGGGCAAGACCGTGCTGATCCAGGAAATGATCATGCGCGTCGCCAAGCTGCACGAGGGCGTCTCCGTCTTCGCGGGCGTCGGCGAGCGCACCCGCGAGGGCAACGACCTGATCGCGGAGATGGACGAGTCGGGCGTGCTGCCGCAGACCGCGCTCGTCTTCGGCCAGATGGACGAGCCGCCGGGCACCCGCCTGCGGGTCGCGCTGGCCGGCCTGACCATGGCGGAGTACTTCCGCGACGTGCAGAAGCAGGACGTGCTGTTCTTCATCGACAACATCTTCCGCTTCACCCAGGCCGGCTCCGAGGTCTCCACGCTGCTGGGCCGCATGCCCTCGGCCGTGGGGTACCAGCCGAACCTCGCCGACGAGATGGGCGTGCTGCAGGAGCGCATCACCTCCACCCGCGGCCACTCCATCACCTCGATGCAGGCCATCTACGTGCCCGCCGACGACCTGACCGACCCGGCGCCGGCCACGACCTTCGCCCACCTGGACGCCACCACGGTGCTCTCGCGGCCCATCTCCGAGAAGGGCATCTACCCGGCGGTGGACCCGCTGGACTCCACCTCCCGCATCCTGGACCCGCGCTACATCTCGCAGGACCACTACGACTGCGCCTCGCGCGTCAAGGGGATCCTGCAGAAGTACAAGGACCTCCAGGACATCATCGCGATCCTCGGCATCGACGAGCTGAGCGAGGAGGACAAGCTCACCGTCCAGCGGGCGCGGCGCATCGAGCGCTTCCTGTCGCAGAACACGCACGCGGCCAAGCAGTTCACCGGCCTGGACGGCTCGGACGTGCCGCTGGACGAGTCGATCTCGGCGTTCAACGCCATCGCGGACGGCGACTTCGACCACTACCCGGAGCAGGCGTTCTTCATGTGCGGCGGCCTCGACGACCTGAAGGCCAAGGCCAAGAAGCTGGGCGTCTCCTGATCGCACGACGCGAGTTGGTGCCGGGGCGGGGAAGTCAACCCCCGTCCCGGCACCGCGCACACGGGAACTATTCTTCGTTGACACGGATGACAGAGATGGGGAGCAACCGTGGCTGAGCTGAACGTGGAGTTGGTCGCCGCCGACCGCAAGGTGTGGGCCGGCAAGGCCAGCCTGGTCCTGGCGCGCACCGCCGCCGGCGACATCGGCATCATGCCCGGCCACCAGCCGCTCCTCAGCGTGCTGCAGTCGGGCCCCGTGACGATCCGGACCGTGGGCGAGGAGGGCGGCGCCGGTGGCACGGTCGTCGCCGCCGTGCACGGTGGGTTCGTCTCGTACACGGACGGTAAGCTGTCGCTGCTCGCGGAGATCGCGGAACTGGCCGACGAGATCGACGTCGAGCGCGCGGAGCGAGCCCTGGAGCAGGCGAAGGCGGATGCGGACGCGGCCGCCGAACGCCGGGCCTCGGTCCGGCTGACTGCTGCGACGGCGGAACGCTGAGGCGCACACTAGGGCATATCAGGGCTTAGCAAACGAGACGGTCGATATCGGGAAACTCCGGCGGGGTACACCGGGACACGCACCACGAGGCACAAGGCGAGGAGGTCGGTCGATATGGTCCTCGCACTGCTCGTGGCTGGTGCGGTGCTCGCGCTCGCCGCGCTGGGCCTGCTCGTCTTCGCCGTGCGGCGGCGGCTGATCCAGCGCTTGGGCGGCACCTTCGACTGCAGCGCCCGCTTCACCGCGCCGCGCGCCGGGCAGTCCCCCGGCAAGGGCTGGCTCTTCGGCGTGGCCCGCTACAACGGCGACAACGTGGAGTGGTTCCGGGTCTTCTCCTACGCCCCGCGCCCGCGGCGCACGCTGCGGCGGGACCTCATCCAGGTGCGGGAGCGGCGGCGACCGCAGGGGGACGAGGAGCTGGCGCTGCTGCCGGGGGCGCTGGTCCTGAACTGCCGGCACGAGGGGCAGGACGTGGAGCTGGCGATGAGCGAGGACGCGCTCACGGGCTTCCTGGCGTGGCTGGAGGCCGCGCCCCCCGGCCAGCGCGTCAACGTGGCCTAGCGGGGGCGGGGCGCCGGGCTAGGTGCCCCCGGCCTTCAGCTCCTGGGCCAGCACCGCCGCCTGGACGCGGCTGCGCAGCCCGAGCTTGTGCAGCATCCTGCTGACGTGCGTCTTCACCGTCGCCTCCGCCATGTTCAGCCGCGCGGCGATCTCCGCGTTGGACAGCCCCGCGCCGACCTCGGCCAGCACCTGGCGCTCGCGCGGGGTGAGGGCCGCCACCCGCGCCGGGTCCGGCGTTGGGCTGGGCTCCGTGGGGGAGGAGCGGACGAACGCCGAGATGAGGCGGCGGGTCACGGCGGGGGCGATCAGGCCGTCGCCCGCCGCCACGGTGCGGACCGCGCCGAGGAGGGCGGCGGCGTCGCTGTCCTTCAGCAGGAATCCGGCCGCCCCGGCCCGCAGCGCGCCGAAGACGTACTCGTCGAAGTCGAAGGTGGTCAGCACCAGCACGTCCGCCAGGCCCTCGCCCGCGATGAGGCGGGTCGCGGAGATCCCGTCGAGCCGGGGCATCTGCACGTCCATCAGCACCAGCCCCGGCCGCAGCTCGCGCGCGAGCCGCACCGCCTCCTCGCCGTCGGCCGCCTCGCCGACCACCTCGATGTCCGGCGCGCTGCGCAGGATGAGCACCAGGCCCTGCCGCACCGCGGCCTGGTCCTCGGCCACCACGACCCGGATCGTCTCCGCCGTCACGTCCGCGACACCCCCGCCACCGGCAGCTCGGCCCGCACCCGCCACACCGGGGCGCCGTCCGGGCCGTCCGCCACCCCGGCGGCGAAGGAGCCCCGGAGCAGCTCCACGCGCTCCCGCATCCCGACGAGGCCGGCCCCGGAGCCGGGCGCGCGGGCGGCGGCGCGGTGGTCGTACGGGCTGGTGACGGTCACGACGAGGCTCCTCTTATCCTGGCGCAGGTCGACGGCGACCTCGCCGGGCGCGGCGTGCTTCACGGCGTTGGTCAGCGACTCCTGCACGATGCGGTACGCGGCCAGCTCGACCGGGGCGGGCGGGCGGGACCGCCCGTCGCGGTGGTCGCGGCGGGTGAAGCGGAGCTGGCCGGAGGCGCCGGAGCGCTCGGCGCGGACGAGCAGCGCCTCCACGCCGTCCAGGCTCGGGGTCGCCTCCACCTTCTCCTGGCCGCCCTCGGCACCGGAGTCGCGCAGCAGGCCGATCAGGCGGCGCATCTCGGCCAGGCCCTGGGTGCTGTTCTCGCGGATGACGCCGAGCGCGGTGCGGGCGGCGCCCGGCTCGTCGAGGGACAGCGCGGCGGTGGAGTGGATGGCGATGGCGGAGAGGTGGCCCGCCACCAGGTCGTGCAGCTCGCGCGCCATGCGGGCGCGCTCGGCGTTCACCGCCTGGACGCGGTCCCTCTCGGCCAGCAGCGCGGTCTGCTCCGCGCGCAGCCGCTCGGCCGCGGCGGCCTCGCGGTGGTCGCGGATCATCATCGCGGTCCAGGCCGGGCTGGCCAGCCCGGCGGCGAGGGCCGCGCCGATCATCAGCGCCGCGGGCTGCCGCCACACGGCGATGGCCAGCAGGGTCGCCACCACGGTGACCCACGTGCTGGCCCGCAGCACCACCTGGGAGGAGCGGGCGGAGCCGTAGAGCACGGCCGCGTAGACCAGGTCGGTGTACATGACCACGACGGCGAGCAGCCCGCCCGTCAGGCTGTCGGCGAGGAGGGCGGCCAGGCCCGGCAGCAGTACCCAGGGCTGGGCGGTGCGGCGCAGCAACTCGGCGCCGCACATCGCGAGCAGCCCGACGAGCATCAGGGGGCTGGAGTCGGCGTACGTGAAGACGTGCAGGTCGAAGGCGATGCCGACCAGGCCGCCGGTGAGGCCCGCCGCCGCGATCCAGACGTCGTGGCGGTGTGGTCGGGGCAGGCGGGGCATGGGTCCATCTCAGCACGCCGGGGCATGCGGCGGCACCATCGGACGGCGTACATCGAACGATGCAGCCCGGCGGGCGGGAATCGTCGCCCGCGACGACGCCGGGCGGCCGTTCGGCGGCGAGCCTTGAGGGCGTGATCGTCGTACTCATCGTCGCCGCCGAGTTCGCCTTCTGGGCGGTGCTGGCCGCCGGCCTCGCCGTCCGCTATCTGCTGCGGATGCGCCGCACCAGCGCGGCGCTGCTGCTGGGCGTCCCGCTGATCGACGCGCTGCTGCTGACGGCGACGGCCGTGGACCTGACCAGGGGCGAGGAGCCGACGTTCGCGCACGGCCTGGCCGCGCTGTACCTGGGGTTCACGATCGCCTACGGCCACTCCGTGATCGCCTGGGCGGACCGGCACGTGGCGTACCGCTTCGGCGGCGGGCCGAAGCCGGCGGCCGTCACGCTGTACGGCATGGAGCGGGCGCGGGAGGAGTGGCGTGTCTGGTCGAGGACGCTGATCGCCGTGGTGATCTCGCTGGTGGTGCTCGAGTGCCTGATCTGGGCGACGGAGAACGCCGGGGACGCCGACGGCGGCGTGGATCCGCTGCGCGCGTCGGAGGGGGCGGCGCTGCGGGTGCTCGGCATCCACGGCATCGTGGCGCTGGCGTACACAATCTGGCCGAAGCGGGCCCCCGCCGACGCGGGGAGCTAGCCCGCGAGCCGCACCTGCCGGGGCGCGCGCCCCGGCACGGCGCTGGCGGCTGTGGTCCTGGGCGGATGCCGCCGGACTTGCTGGCCCGGCACCGCGTCCTGCCGGATACGCCACCCGCCTCGCGGCTGGCGCGGCCTGGCCCTGTCCTGTCCGGCCCCCCTGGGGTGGGTGGGCGGGGAACATCACCCCCGAGCGGCCGTCAGCGGTTCTCGCCGGGGGTCCAGAGGATGTCGTCGACGCCAGCGGAGCGGTTCGCCGTGCGGGCGAGGATGAACAGCAGGTCGGAGAGGCGGTTGAGGTACGTCGCGGTGAGGCGGTTCATCGTCTCGCCGTGGGCGTCGAGCGCCGCCCAGGTGCTGCGCTCCGCGCGGCGGACCACCGTGCACGCCTGGTGCAGCAGGGCCGCGCCGGGCGTGCCGCCGGGGAGGATGAAGCTGCGCAGCTTCGGCAGCTCCTCCAGGAAGCGGTCGCAGTCGGCCTCCAGCCGGTCGACGTACCCCTGCTCGACGCGCAGCGGCGGCACCTCGGGGTGCTCCACCACCGGGGTGCACAGGTCGGCGCCGACGTCGAAGAGGTCGTTCTGCACGCGGATCAGGACCGCCCTGACCTCCTCGGGCAGCTCGCCGAGGGCCAGCGCCGTCCCGATGGCGGCGTTGGCCTCGTTGGCGTCCGCGTACGCCGCGATGCGCGGGTCGGTCTTGGCTGTGCGGCTGAAGTCGCCCAGCGCCGTCGTGCCGTCGTCTCCGGTCCTCGTGTAGATCCGGGTGAGCCTCACCATGGCACGAGCCTACTGCGCCACCCTTAAGCCCCGGCCTTGCGGAAGAGCCGGGTGCCGATGGTGAGCGACACGGTGGCCAGCGCCGCGGCCACCAGCGCGCCGAGCGCGAGGTCGCCGCTGCCGTAGTCGCCGACGACGGCGGCCCGGACGGCGTCCACGATGTAGCGGAACGGCACGAAGTGCGAGATGACGTCCAGCCAGGCGGGGGCGAGGGCCATCGGCAGCAGGATGCCGGACAGCAGCATGGCGGGCAGGTTGATGGAGTTGATGACGGGCGCGAACTCCTGGATGGTCTCGACGCGCATGGCGAAGGCGTAGGAGAGCGAGGCCAGCGATATGCCGAGCACGCCCACGAAGAGGAAGGCGATCACCACGCCGAGGACGGAGGTGCGCAGCCCGAAGGCGACGCCGAGCAGCACCAGGACCAGGGACTGCACCAGCAGCTGGGTGGCGTCGCGCAGCACGCGGCCCAGCAGCAGCGCCAGACGGCTGACCGGCGTCACGCGCATGCGTTCGATGATGCCGAGCTGCTTCTCCATGATGATGCCGAAGCCGGCGAAGGCGGAGCTGAAGAGGCTGAGCTGGACGAGCAGGCCGGGGACGAGGGTCTGCCAGGAGTCGCCCTCGCCGCCGAGGCGGACGTCCTCCAGGAGCGGGCCGAAGAAGATGAGGAAGAGCGTGGGCTGGAGCAGGCCGAAGATGAGGCCGATGCGGGAGCGCAGCGTCTGCCGGATGTAGCGGCCGAAGATCAGGCCGGTGTCCGAGAGCAGGGCGGCGCGGACTTGCGCGGGGGAAGTCGCTGACATGGCGGGGTCGGGTCCTCTGGGTCTCGCACGGGTCGGTGGGTCGGCCGGGCGGCGGGTCGGCCGGTCGTCAGACGGCGACGGGGGCCTGGTCGTCCTTCTTGGGGCCGCGGCCTGTGATGGCGATGAAGGTGTCCTGGAGGGTGGCGTCCGGCGAGCCGCCGTAGCGCGCCTTGAGCTCCTCGGAGGTGCCCTCGGCCACGATCCGGCCGCCGTCGACGATGATCAGCCGGTCGGCGAGGGCGTCGGCCTCGTCCAGGTAGTGGGTGGTGAGGAAGACGGTGGTGCCGCTCTCGGCGCGGATGCGGCGGACGAGGTCCCACACGTCGGCGCGGCTGCCCGGGTCGAGGCCGGTGGTGGGCTCGTCCAGGAAGAGGATTCGCGGCCGGTGGGTGAGGGCCATGGCGATGTCCAGCCGCCGCCGCTGGCCGCCGGAGAGCTGGGAGCACTTGCGGTCCAGCAGGTCGGTCAGGTCCAGGTCCTTGGCCAGCTCCTCGGTGCGGGCGATCGCCTCGGCCTTCGGCAGCCGGTACATGCGGGCCTGGAGGGTCAGCTCGGCGCGCACGGTCTCCTCGGGGGCGACGCCGCCGGACTGGGCGACGTAGCCGATGGCCGTGCGCACGGCCGTGGGCTCGCGGGCCAGGTCGTACCCGGCGACGGTGGCGGTGCCCCGGCTGGGGGCGAGGAGGGTGGTGAGCATCCGCAGGGTGGTCGACTTGCCGGCGCCGTTCGGCCCGAGGAAGCCGAGCATCTCCCCGGCGTCGACGCTCATGTCGATGCCGCGCACGGCCTCCACGGTCCCGCGCTTGGTCGTGAAGGTGCGGGCCAGGTCGTGGGTGGTCAGGATCGGGGTCGCAGCCATGTCAGCAAGAAAAACAGAGCGAACCAAAAAATGCAATGCCACCAAGTTTTAAGCTTGGCCAAGGATCGCTACCATGACGGCATGGCGGGCCTCAGGGAGCGGAAGAAGCAGCAGACCAGGCAGCAGATCTCCGACATCGCGACCAGGCTGTTCATGGAGCGCGGCTTCGTGACGGTGACCGTCGCCGAGATCGCGGATGCGGCGGACGTCTCGGTCAACACGGTCTACAACTACTTCCCGACCAAGGAGGACCTCTTCTTCGACCGCGAGGAGGAGATCGTCGAACGCCCCGCCACGCGCGTCCGCGAGCGCGGGCCCGGCGTTTCGGCGGCCGAGGCGATCCTGGAGGGCCTGCGGCGGGACGTGGCGGAGCGCAGCCCGTGGATCGGGCTGGGCGGCGGCTGGCACCGCTTCATGCGCGTGGTCCAGGAATCGCCGACCCTCAGGTCCCGGCTGCTGGGCATGCACCACCGGATGCACGACCGGCTCGCCGAGACGCTGCGCGAGGAGACCGGCGCCGAGCCCGGCGACCACACCCCGGAGCTGGTCGCCGTGCAGCTCACCGTGCTCCCGGGCATCGTCCACCGCACCGTGGGGCGCGCGACCGACCAGGGCATGTCCACCGACGCCCTCGTCGAGCTGCTGCTGGAGAAGCTCGACGCCGCCCAGGCCCTCATGAGCGAGACGGTGCTGAACTACGCCCGCAAGCCCGGGGCGTGAGTCGCGTCTCTTCCCGCCCCAACGCGGCCCCGGGGCGACTAAGGTGTCGCGCCCGGAAGTCTTTCGGGAACTTCGCGAACACAGCCTCGGATCAAGGGAGATCGATCGTGGCCAGGAAGCTTGCCGTCATCGGCGCCGGACTGATGGGATCGGGCATCGCCCAGGTCTCCGCCGTCGCGGGGTGGGAGGTGGTGCTGCGCGACATCACCGACGAGGCGCTGAGCCGGGCGCGGGACGCCGTGGGCGCCTCGCTGGGCAAGTTCGTGGCCAAGGGCAAGCTGGCCGAGGAGCAGGCCGAGGCGGCGCTGGCCCGCATCACCACCACCACCGAGCTGGAGGCCGCCGCCGAGGCGGACATCGTCGTCGAGGCGGTCTTCGAGCAGGAGGACGTCAAGCGGGACCTCTTCCGCAAGCTGGACGCCATCGCCAAGGACGGCGCGGTGCTCGCCTCCAACACCTCCGCCATCCCGATCACCAAGCTCGCCGCGGCCACCAGCCGCCCCGAGCACGTGGTGGGCACCCACTTCTTCTCGCCGGTCCCGATGATGGCCCTGTGCGAGCTGGTCAGGGGCACGAAGACCAGCGACGAAACGCTCGCCGCCGCCCGGGAGTTCGCCGAGTCCGCCGGCAAGACCTGCGTGGTGGTCGAGCGCGATGTCGCCGGGTTCATCACCACCCGGCTCATCTCGGCTCTCGTCATGGAGGCGGTGCGGCTGCACGAGTCGGGCGTGGCCAGCGCCGAGGACATCGACGCCGCCTGCCGGCTCGGCTTCGGCCACACCATGGGGCCGCTGGCGACGGCCGACCTCACCGGCGTCGACGTCATCATGCGCGCCACGGAGAACATCTACGCCGAGACGAGGGACGAGAAGTTCTCCGCACCCGAGCTGATGCGCCGGATGGTGGAGGCCGGGGACCTGGGCCGCAAGAGCGGCCGGGGCTTCTACGCCTACTGACCGCCCGTGCGCGTCACCCGCACGGGTGACTTAGGTATCGGTTCGGGCACGGACAGCAACCGCCCCCATCCCGGACCAGTCAGCTGTAGCAGTCGTCTCCTCCGTTCTCGTCTCTTCCCTTCTCACCCTTTCTCACCGTTGTTCTCACTGTCGGAGCGCATATGCACATCACGGGCGACCACGAGGAACTGGTCGTCGTCGGCGGGCGTCTGGACGTGCGCAGCGCCGCGGACGCGCGGCTGGCGCTGCACCGCGCCGTGGACGCGGGGGAGGGGGACCTGGTGCTGGACCTCAGAGGGCTGGACTCCTGGGACGCCACCGGGCTCGGGGTCATCATGGCAACGCACCGCCGCGCGGGCCGCTGCGGCCGCCGGCTGGTGCTGCGCGACGTGCCGCCCCGCATGCGCCGCGTCCTGGTCGCGACGCGACTGCACCGCATCCTCACCATCGCTCCCTGAACGCCCCAAAACGCCCCCTCGCCCTGCGGGTGGGGCGTAGCGGTAGCGTTGGCGCGTCAGGCGGCGTGGGCCGCACCGATTCGCAACGCACCTGCAAGGGACTCCGGACGCCTCACGATGGACGCCAACCACTCGGCCGCCGCCGTTGAACTGGTCGCGGGTGACTTCCTGCTGACCGTCAACCCCGTGGACGGCTGCGAGATCGTGTCCTGTCCTCCCGGCCGGCGCCCCCTCACCCCCCGCCGCCCCCGACAGGACCGGCCGCAAGCAGCCGCCGACCGCGCGCACACTCCCCCAGCCTTCGGCCGGGGGGACCCCCATCTCGCTTCGCTCGCGCCGCCGCTGCTGGAGCGCGAGGAGGAACGCGACCGGCTCTCCCGACTGCTCGCGCGCGGGCGTTCGGTCCGCCTCACCGGCGCGCCCGGCTCCGGCCGCACCGCGCTGCTGGACGCCGTCGCCGAGGACTGCGCGGCCCTCGCGCCCGACGGCGTGATACGCCTCAGCGGCCACCGCCGCACCGTCGAGGACCTGCTGCACGAGCTGTACGCGGTCGTCCACCACACCCGCCTCTACCGGCCCGGACGCCCCGAACTCACCGCCGCGCTGCGGGAGATCGGGGCGGTCGTGGTCCTGGACGACGTCGAGTTCGGCGGTGCCGGGCTCGACGGCCTGCTCGACGCGACGCCCGAGTGCGCCTTCCTGATCTCCGCTCACCCCGGCGTTCCCGCCCCCGCGGGCGGCTCGCGCCTGGAGGAGGTCTTCCTCACCGGCATCAGCCGCACCGCCCACCGGAACCTGACGGAGCTCACCGCCGGGCGCCCGCTGGGCGATGCCGAGGCCGACTGGGCCGCCGCGCTGTGGCTCGCCGCCGAGGGCGCGCCGTTGCGCGCCGTGCAGGCCGGCACCCTGCTGCGGCTGCGCGACGGCGGCGCGGGTGAGGGGCCGCTTCCCGAGGCGGCGGGGCTGGCGGCGGGCCTGGCGCTGGCGTTGCCGGACAGGGCGCGGGAGATCCTGCGGCTGGCGGTCGCGCTCGGCGGCGAGCTGCCCGGTCCCGCCCACCTCGCCGCGCTCACCGGCGACCCGCAGGCCACGGCCGCCCGTGCCGAGCTGCTCGGCAGCGGGCTGCTCACCGTGACCGGGAGCCGGCACCGCCTCTCCGCGGCGTCCGCCGCCGACCTCGTCGCCTCCGGGTTCGCCGACGCCGCCCCGGCCCGGGCCCTCGCCGCCGCCCAGCACTTCGCCGGCTGGCTGTCGGAGCCCGCCGCCACCGCCGAGCGCGCCGCCGCCGAGACCGAGGTGCTGCTGGCTGTCGCGCAGGCCGCGCAGCGCGGCGGCCACCCGCACGCCGTGGCCGAGCTGGCGCGCGCGGCCGCGCCGCTGCTCGCCGTCGCGCTGCGGTGGAGTGCGTGGGAGCGGATGCTGCGCAGCGGCGGGGAGTCGGCGCGCACGGTCGGGGACGTGGCCAGGCAGGCGTACTTCCACCACGAGCTGGGCGTGCTGGCCATCTGTCAGGGGCGGCTGGACCGGGCGCGGGCGGAGCTGGAGGCGTCGACGGCGTTGCGCGGGGTGCTGGCGGACGCCAGCGGCGCGACGGCGGGGCGGCGCGCGCTGACGCTGGTGGAGGACCTGAGCCGCCCGCCGCGCCCGCCCGCGCTGCCGCCGGCCGAGAGGACCATGCGACTGGCTCTGCCACCCGCCGCACCCGCCGCACCGGCCGCGCCCGCCGCAGCGGCGGCCTCGGCGGCGGGCGCGGCGGCCCCGGTGCCGCCGGAACCGGCAGGCCCGGCCGGCGGGTTGGAGCCGACGGGACCGGTCGGCCCGGCGGGCATGGCGGGACCGGTCGGACCCGCCATGCCGCACGAGCCCGGCGGGCCCACGACCCGGCAGGTGCCGGTGCCCGCCGGCTCGGAGGACGCCACCCAGACGCTGCCCCGGCACCAGATCGCCCACCACGCCGCCGGCACCACGCGGCGTAACCTCGCGGCGACCGCCGCCGGGGCGCTGCTGGCGGCCGTGCTCGCGACCGTCGTGGGGCTCGGCGTCACCTCGGACGGCGAGGACACCCCCGTCAACGACGACCGGGCCGACCCCACCTTCGCCGACCCCGACACCGGCCCGGACCCCGATCCGACCACCCCCGGGGAGGGCCCCACCGAACCCACGGACGACCCGTCCTCCTCCGAGCCCACCAAGTCGCCCGAGGAGTCGGCCGCCACCTCGGACCCGGCCGCCGGGCCCACCACCCCGGCCAGCCCGACCGAGCCGACCTCGGAGCCCAGCAGCCCCACCGGGCAGCCCACCGAGTCCGGCAGCGGCGGCGTCAGCCCGACGCCCAGCGAGCCGGACCCGACGACGAGCGACCCGAGGCCCACCCCCTCGGAGACGGAGACCGAGCCGGATCCGACGCCGACGGAGACCGAGACGGAGGACCCCTCGCCCTCGCCGACCGAGACGGAGAGCGAGACGGAGACGGAGACGGAGACGGAGACCAGCAGCGCCAGCGCCCCGGAAGCCTCGGAAGCGATGACCGCGTAGACGCCCGGGGATGGCCTGCGGCCCAGCGCCCGCCCGCACCATGGACGGCACGTCGGCGGCTGGGTCCAGCGTGGGCTGTTGGTCGTTCTCCAGCCGCCGCATTCTTCCGGCCCTCGAACGCCCGGACAGGGCCTGGAACTAGAAGAGGCGGAGCTTGTCGTCGTCCGTGCCGCGCAGCGCCTCGTAGTCCAGGGTGACGCAGCGGATGCCCCGGTCCGTGGCGAGGGTGCGCGCCTGCGGCTTGATCTCCTGGGCGGCGAACACCCCGCGCACCGGGGTGAGGAGCGGATCCCGGTTCAGCAACTCCAGGTAGCGGCTGAGCTGTTCGACGCCGTCGATCTCGCCGCGCCGCTTGATCTCCACCGCGACGGTGACGCCCTCGGCGTCGCGCCCGAGGATGTCCACCGGTCCGATGGCCGTGGGGTACTCGCGCCGGATCAGGGTCCAGCCCTCGCCCAGGGTGTCCATGCGGTCGGCCAGCAGCTCCTGGAGGTGCGCCTCGACGCCGTCCTTGATGAGGCCGGGATCGACGCCGAGCTCGTGGCTGGAGTCGTGGAGGATCTCCTCCATGGTGATGATGAGGCGCTCCCCGCCCTTGTTCTCCACCGTCCACGAGCCGTCGCCCTCCTTCAGGACGCACGGCGGGGACATCCAGTTGAGGGGCTTGTAGGCGCGGTCGTCGGCGTGGATGGAGACGGAGCCGTCCGCCTTGACGAGGATCAGCCGCGGCGCGGGCGGCAGATGGGCGGTGAGCCGTCCGACGTAGTCCACGGAGCAGCGGGCGATGACGAGGCGCATGGGCGTAAGCCTAGGGGGCGGGGAGCGGGGTGTTCTCCCCGCCCGCCCGCACCTCGTGGCTCCGCACCGGACCCCCTCTGCCGCCCACGCCCCGGCACCCCGCCCGGGGTTGCCGGGATGGGTGGGCGCCATGGGTGCATGCCCTCCCCGGGGGTGGGCGTCCGCCGCTACGCCGTCGGCGCCGGGGCCCGCTCGACCGCGTGCCCGGCGGGCCGCGCCTCCGGTGCGGGCTCGTGCTCGTGCCCGTGCCCGTCGCCCGCCAGCGTCGTCTCGTCGAACGGCAGCCTCCCGGACAGCACCTCGTCCATCCGTTCGCGGTCGACCTCCCTGGTCCAGGTGCCGATGACCAGCGTGGCCACCGAGTTGCCCGCGAAGTTGGTCAGCGCCCGCGCCTCGCTCATGAAGCGGTCGATGCCGACGATCAGACCCACGCCGTCCAGCAGCTCGGGGCGGTGCGACTGCAGGCCGCTGGAGAGGATCGCCAGGCCGGACCCCGTGACGCCCGCCGCGCCCTTCGACGCGATGATCATGAAGCCCAGCAGCGCGAGCTGCTCCCCGATCGACAGCGGGTCGCCCATCGCCTCCGCGATGAACAGCGAGGCCATGGTCAGGTAGATCGCGGTGCCGTCCAGGTTGAAGGAGTAGCCCGTGGGCACCGTGATGCCGACGACCGGCTTGCTGACGCCCAGGTGCTCCATCTTGCCGATGAGCCGCGGCAGCGCCGACTCCGACGACGAGGTCGACAGGATCAGCAGGAACTCCCGGCCCAGGTAGCGGAAGAGGGAGAGGATGTTCACTCCCGCGACCACCCGCAGCAGCGTGCCCAGGATGACGAAGACGAAGAGCACACAGGTGATGTAGAAGCCGATCATGATGACCGCCAGCGAGCGCAGCGCGTCCATGCCGGTCTCGCCGACCACCGCCGCGATGGCGCCGAAGGCGCCCACCGGCGCGGCCCACATGATCATCCCCAGCACCCGGAAGACCAGCCGCTGGATGTGCCCCACGCCGCGCAGCACCGGCTCGCCCGCGCCGCCCATCGCCTGGAGCGCGAAGCCGACCAGCAGCGCGACCAGCAGCGTCTGGAGCACCTCGCCCTCGGTGAACGCCGAGACCAGCGTGGTGGGGACGATGCCCAGCAGGAACTCGGTCGTGGACTCGCTGGCCTCCGCGGCCTGCTCCGCTCCCACGCCGCGCGTCTCCTCGGTCAGGTGCAGCCCGGAGCCCGGGTCCAGGACGTTGCCCACCAGCAGGCCGATGGCGAGCGCGACGGTGGACATCGCCAGGAAGTAGCCGAGGGCCATGCCGCCCACCGTGCCGACCTTGGCGGCCTTCCGGACCGAGCCGATGCCGAGCACGATCGTGCAGAAGATGATCGGCGAGATCATCATCTTGATCAGGTTCACGAAGCCCTCGCCGAGCGGCTTCAGCTCCACGGCCGCGTCGGGGGCGGCGAACCCCAGCGTGATGCCCGCGGCCACGGCGGCGATCACGGCGATGTACAGGTAGTGCGTCCGATCCCGCTTGCGCCGCGGGCCCGCGTTCGGGTTGGGTGGTGTCGTCGTCGATGAGCTGGTCGCCACGGCTCGCTCCTCGTCCTCGTGGAGTCCTCGTCGGGCTGAATATCCACGAGCCTGTGACCGGGGTCACGGTTGCGTTCATTTCGTTCGCGAAAGCCGTGCACACTGTCGTCATGCGAATGCCACGCCCCCGTAGCCTGGCGGGCCAGCTCTTCGCCGTGCAGGCGGCGCTGGTCGCCCTGGCCGTCGCCGGGTGCGCGGTCTTCGCGTACGCCGCCGACCGCGCCCAGGCCGAGGACGCGGCGCGGCACGAGGTGACCGCCTCGGCGGAGGCGATCGCCGACTCCCCGTTCGTGCTCGAGGCGGTGCGCTCGCCCGACCCCTCGGCGCTGCTCCAGCCGTACGCCGAGGAGGTGCGCCGCGACACCGGCATCACCTTCGTGACGATCATGGACACGGACGGCACCCGCTGGACCCACCCCGACCCGGCGCGGATCGGCGGCACCTTCATCGGCCACACCGGCCCGGCCCTGGCGGGCGAGACCTTCACCGAGACCTACACCGGGACCCTCGGCCCCTCGGTGCGCGCCGTGGTGCCCGTCCACCGGGCGGACGGCGAGATCGTCGCCCTCGTCAGCACGGGCCTCGGCGTGGACGCGATCGGCGACCGGCTCGCCCGCCAGGTGGCCGGCCTGCTGGTGGTGGCCTTCGCCGCGCTGGCGCTGGGCGGCGTGGGCAGCTACGCCCTGCAGCGCCGCCTGCGCCGCCACACGCGGGGCATGAACGCCGTGGAGCTGAGCCAGATGCTCGACTACCACGAGGCCACGCTGCACGCGGTGCGCGAGGGCCTGCTGCTGCTCGACGACCGGCACCGCGTCGCCCTGATCAACGACGCCGCCCGCGAGCTGCTCGCCCTCGCGGCCGTTCCCGGCGGCCCGGTCGGCCGCGGCATCGGCGGGCTCGGCCTGCCCGAACCGCTGACCGAGACGCTGCGGGCCGACGGCCCCCGGGTGGACGAGGTGCACCTGACCGCCGAGCGGATCCTCGTGGTCAGCACCTCCCCGGTCGCCACCGGCTCCCGCCGCGGCACGGTGGTGACGCTGCGCGACCACACCGACCTGCGGGCGCTGGCCGGGGAGCTGGACTCGGCGCGCGGCTTCGCCGAGGCGCTGCGCTCCCAGGCGCACGAGGCGGCCAACCGGCTGCACGCCGTGGTCTCCCTCATCGAGCTCGGCCGGGCCGAGGAGGCGGTGGAGTTCGCCACCGCCGAGCTGGAGCTGGCCCAGGCGCTCACCGACCGCGTGGTCGGCTCGGTGAGCGAGCCGGTGCTGGCGGCGCTGCTGCTCGGCAAGGCGGCGCAGGCGGCCGAACGCGGCGTCGAGCTGGTCCTGGACCCCGACAGCAGCATCGACGACGGCGTGCTGCCGCCCTCGCTGCCCACCCGCGACCTGGTGACCATCCTCGGCAACCTCATCGACAACGCCGTGGACGCCGCCGTCGAGGCCGCCCTCGGTGACGGGCCTGCGGGCGCGGCTGCCGGGTCCGGGACGCCGCTGGTGACCGTGGTGGCGCGCGCCGCCGACGGCGAGCTGCTGCTGGCCGTCAGCGACACCGGCGCGGGCCTGTCCCCCGAGGCGGCGGCAGCGGCGTTCCGCAGGGGCGTCTCCACCAAGGGCGAGGGCCGGGGGCTCGGCCTCGCCCTGGTGAACCAGGCCGTGTGCCGCAACGGCGGCACCATCGGGGTGGACGCCGCCTCCGCGCAAACCCCCGGCGGCGCCCGGTTCACCGTCCGGCTGCCGCTGCCCGCGGAGGTGCCGGCGTGACCCGCCCCCAGGACCCGGAGCCCGGCGCGGGCGCGGGCGCGGGCCCGCGCCCGCAGCGGCGCCCGCGGCGGCGCCCGGCGGCGCCGCCGATCCGGGTGCTCGTCGTCGAGGACGAGCCGCTGGCCGCCCAGGCCCACCGGGCGTACGTCGAGCGCGTGCCCGGCTTCACGGCCGTCGGCACCGCGCACTCCGGCGCCGAGGCCCGGCGGCTGCTGGCGCGCACCCCCGTCGACCTGCTGCTGCTCGACCTCTACCTGCCCGACGGGCACGGCCTGGCGCTGCTGCGCTCGCTGCGGGCCGCCGGCCACGCCCTGGACGTGATCGCCGTGACCTCCGCCCGCGACCTCGCCGTGGTCAGGGAGGGCGTCTCCCTCGGCGTGGTGCAGTACGTGCTCAAGCCATTTGCCTTCGGCACATTGCGCGACCGGCTGGTTCGTTACGCCGCCTTCCGGGCGTCCGTCGGCGAGGCCAGCGGTCAGGAGGAGGTGGACCGGGCGCTCGCGGCGCTGCGGGCGCCCCAGGCGGCCGCGCTCCCCAAGGGGATGAGCGGCCCGACGCTCACGGCGGTCACCGAGGCGCTGCGGGGCGCGGAGGACGGCCTGACGGCCAGTGAGGCGGCCGGCGCGGTGGGTATCTCCCGCATCACCGCCCGGCGTTACCTGGAGCACCTGGTGAGCACCGGCCGGGCCGTCCGCAGCCCCCGCTACGGAAACGTGGGGCGCCCCGAGCTGTGCTACCGCTGGCTGACCCAGCCCGGCTGAGGGCGGGCGCAGGCTGGCCGACCAGGCCCGGTGACGGGGCGCGAGGGGCGCGCGAGCGGCTGCGGAATGGCCGGGATTGGTGGGATTTGACAGTGGCCAGTTATGTGCCCATTCCACTGACATGCCAGCCCGGCGAGCCCTAACGTTGGGCCGGGGCACGCCGTCCGGGCTTCACCCGGAGGTCACGAGGGGGGACGCGGTGAGCGATGGCGGCGGGGTCCTGACACGTCCCGTCCGCCCGATCCCGTCAGGGGTCGTGAGAGGAGAATTCCATGTCGCTCGACGTCTCACCGGTGCTGATTGAGCAGGCCGAGCGAGGCGAGGTCGATGAAGCGGAGTTCATCGACTGCGTCCGAAACTCTCTGCCCTATGCCTGGGACATGATCAGCTCCCTGGTTGCCCGGTTGCAGGTGGACGGTGGTGAGTTCGCCGACAACACCACGCCGCCGCCGGACGAGCAGGCGCGCGGCCAGTTGCTGCGAGCCCTCGCCAGCGACGCCATCAAGGGGGCGCTGCAGCGCCACTTCGGGGTGCGTCTGGCGTTCCAGAACTGCCACCGGGTGGCCGTCTTCCCGCTCGACCACTCGGCCGACGAGACGCTCACGCGGTTCACGTCCGTGCGGGCACAGCTGCTCAACCAGTCGCCTGAGCTGCGCGACTGCTGAAAGGTTCAGCCTCGCAACGCCTCCGGCGATCGCGGCGGCCGGGCCGGCTCGCTCGGCCCGCTCCGCCCGCCCGGCTCGCCGGAGGCCGGCCCGCCGGCCGACGCCACTCCTCGCCCCGTGCGCCCGGAGCCCTCCGCGCGCCGGGCGAGGAGCGGCAGCACCTCCCCGCCGAGCCGCCGCACGTTCCGCTCCGTGGCGGCCAGTTCGCCCGAGCCCTCGACCAGCAGCGCGAAGCGGCTGATCCCGGTGCGCCGCGCCGTCCGCACCAGCCGCTCGGCGCACAGCTCCGGATCGCCCACCGGGTGCAGCTCGCACAGCAGCTCCGTGTACGCCAGCGGGTCGCGCATCGGCCGCGGCCGGTCATCCAGCGTCCGGTGCGCCGCCAGCCCCTGCCGCAGCCAGCCGGGCAGCGCGTCGCGCAGCGTCTGCACCGCCTCCGAGTGGCTGTCGGCGACCTGCGCCACCCCCGCCGACACGTGCTGCCGCTCCGCCGCCGCGATGGCCGCCTCGTCGAGCCCGGCCTCCTCGGCCGCCAGCCGCCACAGCGTCACCATCCCGGCCTTCTCCTCGTCGCCGATGTGCATCCCCAGCAGCATCGGCAGCCCCCGGCTCCCGGCCAGCCGCACCGTGCCCGGCGAGGTGCAGGCCACCAGCACCTCGGGGCCGCCGGGCCCGGGCGCCGGCACCACCGGCACCTCGCGGAAGCGGTAACGCCCGCCGTCCGCCGACACGCTGGGCTCGCGCAGCCAGCGCAGCAGCAGGTCGAGCGACTCGGGGAAGCCGCGTTCGAACGCATCCCGGCCGCCGCCGAACACCTCCAGGTCGACCCACGGGCCGCCGCGCCCCACGCCGAGGCTGAACCGCCCGCCGGACAGCAGGTGCAGCAGCGCGGCCTGCTCGCCCAGCGCCACCGGGTGCGAGGTCGACAGCACGCTGATCGCCGTGCCCACCCGGATCCGCCGGGTGCGGCCCAGCAGCACGCCGGCGAACGTCGCCGCCGAGGGGCAGACCCCGTACGGCACGAAGTGGTGCTCGGCCAGCCAGACGGCGTCGAGACCCGCCTCCTCGGCCACCTCGGCGGAGAGCGCGGCCCGGTGCAGCGCCTCCTCGGCGGACTGCCCCGGATACTGCCCGGCGAGCACGAACGCCCCCACCCTTAACGCCTCCCGCATCGCGCTCGCCCCTTCCCGTTCGACGCCGAACCCGGCCTGGCACGTGGCATGTTGCACTGGCATTAACGGCTGACACGTGCCAAAGGCACGGCCCGGAGGCAGATTCTTCCGATGATCACGAGGAATCGTGAGGTCCCTGGCGGTGCGTAAGCTTGGGGCACCCCAGGAACAAGCCCCACGTACAGCTCCGAGGTGTCCCGTGTCCCCGCGTCGAAACCAGCCACGCGGCCAGCGAAAGCAGCAGCCGCCCGCGGAGGACGCCCCCCGCTACGGCCTGGAGCACACCGAGGAGTGGCGCGGCGAGGAGTGGGTGGTGCGCGGCATGGGCGCGGGCGCCGCGGCCAAGCGCTACCGCTGCCCCGGCTGCGACCAGGAGATCCCGCCCGGCGTGCCGCACGTCGTGGCCTGGCCCCGCCTCGGGGACATCGGCGAGCGCAGGCACTGGCACCGCGCCTGCTGGAACGCCCGCGACCGCCGCAGCGCCCGCCCGCCGCGCCCCCGCAGGCCCGGCTGACCGGCCGGGCCTGCGGCAGGGACGTGCTGTCAGGCGTCGGCGGTGCTGAACCTGGCGTAGGCGGCGATGAGCGCGGCGACGGTGACCCCGGCCAGCAGGCCGAGCAGCGGCCAGCCGGTGGCGTCGTCCCCGCCCTCCATCGGGATGCGGTAGAGCGAGGCCAGGCCGTTGAGCGGCGAGTACTCGATGAGCTTCTCGCGGACGGTCTGGAGGCTGTCGCCCATCATGAACAACGCCATGATCAGCGGCAGCAGCACGACGCCGACCATGGTGGTGATGGTCCCCGCGGAGTGCCGCAGCAGCCCGCCGATCGCGAGGCTCAGCAGCCCGAGCAGCGACACGTACAGCGCCGCGCCCACGGTCGCGCCGAGCCAGTGGCCGCTCTTCGCGATCACGTAGCCGGTCTCCGGGTCGACCGAGTCCTTCATCAGGTCCGGGTCGGCGAACTGGTCCACCGGCATGTCGCCCAGGACGGAGGACAGGATCAGGCTGCTGAGCGCGCAGGCCGCCAGCGTCATGGCGAAGGCGAGCAGGAAGAACACGAGCGCCTTGGCAAGCAGCACGCGGCCGCGCTGCGGGCAGGCGGTGAGCGTGGTGCGGATCATGCTCGTGCCGTACTCGGAGGTGATCACCAGCCCGCCGAGCGTGATGATGCACAGCTGACCCAGCATCAGGCCGAAGAAGCCGCCCGCCAGCAGCGGCACACCCAGTTCGTCCTCGCCGCTGAGCGGGATCGCGAGCAGCAGGCTGACGCCGACGGTGAGCACGAACATCAGCACGAGCGTCCACACGGTGGAGCGCACGGTGCGGATCTTGGTCCACTCCGAGGCGATGGCGTGCCCGAGGTGGGTGCGGCGGACGGGGATGGGGGAGGCGTAGCCGCCCTGGAGGGCGGCGGGGTGGGGCGTCGTCGGCCTCCAGGACGTGGCGAAGAAGCGGTCCAAGGGCTTCTCGCTCGGCATGGGGCAGCGGCTGGGCATCGCGGCGGCGATGCTGGGCGACCCGCAGGTGCTGCTCTTCGACGAGCCG
>NZ_JBQQCA010000014.1:0-124145 GCF_052246635.1 Streptomyces sp. 6N223
GCCCGGAGGGCGTGGCGGTCCTGGGGCGCCGGGCGCGGCCCGGCGGGGGGAGGTGGGACGGCTCGTGTCAGGACAGGTCGGGGACCTCGTCGCGGGTGATGACGTAGTCGTGGTTGTAGACCTTGGCGAGATGCTCGACGGAGTTGCTCACCGTCAGGTGATTGCCGTGCCAGGTGTTGAACAGCACCCAGGCGGCTCCCTCCGACTGCATGCCGTCGGGGTCGGGGATGGGCCCGTTCTCGTGGAGCGCGATGGGGATGGTGTCGCCGGCGATCGAGTGGGTCTGGTCGTACAACGCCTTGAGCGGGTCGTGGTTGTGGTCGCCCGCGTACGTGTCCGCGCCGGCGATGTCCGTGTATTCCGGGCCGGGGTAGAACGCCCCGTCGGGCTCGCCGCTGAAGCCGTGCAGCCAGACGAGGTTGTTCAGGCCCTTGGTGTCCGTGAAGTAGTCGAACATGAACTGCCACAGGCGATTGTACTGTTCGCCTCCCTCCATGCTCCACCAGAACCACGTGCCGCCGGCCTCGTGGAACGGACGCCAGATGACGGCGACGCCCGCGTCGGCGCACTGCTGGAGTTGGGCGGCTGCGCCGTCGAGGCGCTCCATCCACGACGCGTACTCGGCGGTGCCTTCTGTGAGAACCGCGTCGATGGACACGGGTATCTGGGTGCCCTCATACGTGTCGGGGTGGGTGGGCGCCCCCATGTGGTAGCCGACCATGGGGATGCCGCCGGCCTGCCACCACGCGATGGCGCGCGAGGCGTAGTCCGGGGAGTCGCCCTTGTCGAGGCCGCGGATGGCGGGGTACTTCCCGGTGTTCGCGTAGATGTGGTCCATCTCGTACTCCGGCCCGCCGATCCAGGTGGATTCCTGCTGGCCGGAGAGGATGTGGTTGCGGTACTGGCTGGTGACGAAGTCCAGCACGTTGCGCGCCTGGGGCGTCGCGTTGGGGTTCACGGGCTCCGCGAGGAGGCCCGCGCCGGCGGTGGCTCGGGAACCGGCGGCGTTGTTGGTGGGGGTGGACGCGGCGGACCGGGTGGCGGCGACGGTGCCGGCGAGAGCGGCGGCGGCCACGGGTGCGGCGCCCAACGTGAGGGCGCGGCGGCGGCTGATCCCGTGGGGGGACATGGGCGGCTCCAGGTGTAGAAGACCTATTGTGACGTTGCAACCCCGCTTACCGAAGGACTCTAGGGAGCCTCGCCCGTGCCTTCAAGACGTCGCACGCGGGTCATGGCGGTGTGGCACCGCTCAGAGCGCGGGACGCGTGGCTGTGGTGAGGGGTTGTTCGGTCCAGATGGTCTTGCCGTGCTGGCGGTAGCGGCTGCCCCAGCGGGTGGTGAGCTGGGCGACCAGGAACAGTCCGCGGCCTCCTTCGTCGGTGGTGCGGGCTCGGCGGAGGCGGGGTTGGGTGTTGCTGGGGTCGGTGACCTCGCAGATCAGCACGTTCTCGCGGATGAGGCGCAGGCCGACCGGGCCGCCGGCGTGGCGGACGGCGTTGGTGACCAGTTCGCTGACGACCAGCTCGGTGGTGAAGACCAGCTCGTGCAGGCCCCAGCGGGCCAGCTGGTGGGCGGTCGCCTCCCGGGCGTCGGCGACCACGGCCGGCTCCGCGGGGAACTCCCAGCTGGCGGTGTGCTCCGTGGGGACGGCGCGGGTGCGGGCGAGGAGCAGGGCGATGTCGTCGCGGGGCGGGGCGAAGCCGGTGTCGGCCAGGAGGGCGCGGCCGGTGTCGTCCACGTCCCGGTCGGGGCGGCACAGCGCGGCGAGGCTGCCCGCCAGCCGCCGGATGCCGGCGTCGAGATCGTGGTCGTCGCGTGAGATCAGCCCGTCGGTGTACAGCGCGAGGACGCTGCCGGGTTCCAGGTCGAGCGTGGTGGTCTCGAACGGCATGCCTCCGACACCGAGGGGCGGTCCGGGAGAGATGTCGATCGCCGTTGTGGTGCCGTCGGGCCGGACCACGAGGGGTGGGAGGTGTCCGGCGCTGGCGAGGTCGCAGCGGCGGGTGACCGGGTCGTAGACGGCGTACAGGCAGGTGGCGCCGATGGTGTCCCGTTGCCCGGGGGGCGCCTCGCCGGCGAGTTGCTGGACGAGGCCGTCGAGGTGGGTGAGGAGTTCGGTGGGGTCGAGCTCCAGGTCGGCCAGGGTGTGGACGGCGGTGCGCAGGCGGCCCATGGTGGCGGTGGCGGGCAGGCCGTGGCCGATCACGTCACCCACGACGAAGGCGACCCGGAGGGCGGGCAGGGGGATGACGTCGTACCAGTCGCCGCTGATCTCGGCCCCGCCGGCGGCGGGCCGGTACAGGCCCGCGGTCTCCGCCGCCGGGGTGTCGGGGGTGGCGGCGGGGAGCAGGCGTTGCTGCAGGGCGATGGCTACGCGGTGCTCGCGCGTGTAGCGGCGGGCGTTGTCCACGCTGAGTGCGGCCCGCGAGGCGATCTCGGCAAGCAGGTCCGCGTCCTGCTGCTCGAAGCGTTCGGCCTGCTCGGTACGCAACACCGTGACTGTGCCGAGCAGCAGGCCACGGGCGGACAGCGCGGTCCCCACCATCGACTGCCCGTGCTCGGGGATGAACAGCCGCATCACGTCCGGGCTGCCCTCGACCGCGGCGAGCACGCTCGCCCGGTCGGGCAGGAGGAAGGTCTCACCGCGCTGCAACGCCCGCAGGCGGGGCGAGTCCGGTAGCGGTGGGAGCACCGCGCCCGCCGGGGGGAGGGACGCAGGCCACACGCCGGTGGCCGAGGACACGGCCACCTGGCGCAGGTTCAGCTCTCCCCCGCCGAGGATCTTCGGTGGCTCGTCCCCCTCGAGTACGGCCTCGGCGAGGTGCACCGACGCCAGGTCTCCGAAGGCGGGGACGAGGGCGTCCGCCAGGTCCTGGGCGGTGCGCGTGACGTCGAGGGAACCGCCGATCCGGGTGGCGGCCTCGTGCGTCAGCTCCAGGCGCCGACGGGCCCGCTGGCGCTCGGTGGCGTCGGTGAACACCGCGGCGACACCCGTGGGGCGGCCCGCCGCGTCTTCGAGCCGGACGGCGGACAGGGACAGGGCCCGCACTCGTCCGGACACGTACGGTGACCGTGCCTGGTCTCGATCGATCACCGGCACGCCGGTGTCCAGGACCTGGCGCAGCACCGCCTCGGCGTCCTCGGCGTCCCGGGCGGGGAGGACCTCGCGCAGCCGGCCGCCGACCGCCGGGGCCGGTCCGCCGAACATGTCGGGGGTGAGGTTGGTCCGCACCACGGTCAGGTCCGTGTCGTGGATGCCGACGCCGATCCGGTCCTGGGCGAGCAGCGCGCGCAGGAAGGCCGTGCCCTGTTCCCAGTCGGTCACCTGCCGGGTGGGAGCTGCCAGGAGCAGCCACTCTGAGCGGTCGTCCAGCCGCAGCGCGTGGAAGGTGACCTCGACCGTCCGGCCGGAGCGGTGCCGGAGCACCGCCTGCCCCGCCGCGGGCATCCCGGCCTCGCCGCGCGTGGCGCGACGATCCCGGTGGTCCGGTGCGTCGGCGAGCAGCCGTCCGATCGGCCGGCCACAGACCTCCGCGGCCGTACGGCCAAGCAGCTCCGCGGCCGTACGGGACCATCGCACCACGATACCCTCGCCGTCGACCAGCGCGGACGCGATGCCGCCGAGTGCAAACGCCTCGCCCCTGTCGTGGTCGCTGGAGGCGTTCATCGTGCTCCTCGCCGGGGTGGAGCTCCCTGCATATGTCCATTATGAAGGGATATGCAGGTGCGGTCAGTGACTCGGCATCGCCGGCCGATGTGCGCAGCCCCGGAGACGCGGCATTCAGTGCTCTGCGGTGTCAGTCGAGTGCGGCGTCGCCGACCGCAGAGGTCGCGCCGAGTGGCCCCGTGTCGGAGCCGGCCGCCAGTCAGCCGGTTCGCCCGGAGGTACCTCCGGTGGCGCGCGGCAACGGGTCCCCGGTGAGGACCGCTGACCCGGGCTCTCAGCCTGTTCTCTATCCCCGGGTTGCTGCGGAGTGCTTGCCGGCGGGGAAATTGCGGTGCGTGCCGGCACCATGCTGGTCATGCTCGGGGGCATGACTGAGAAGATCACCCGCATCAACCCCGAGCAGCTACATGAGACGCCCGGCTACCACCACATCACCGTGGTGGAGACAGGCCGTACGGCCTATCTGGCGGGGCAGTGCCCACTTGGTCGGAACGGTGACCTCGTCGGTTCCGGTTCCCTCGAGACACAGGTCGACCAGGTTGTCGCGAACGCGCTCACTGCCCTGGCAGCGGTGAGTGCCCAGCCGCACCACGTGGTGCGGTCAGTGATCTACGTGCGGAGCGATGAGAGGGATGTTCTCGGAGACGCGTGGCGTCGACTCACCGACTCTGCCCTCGGTCCGGCGTTCACTACCGCCAGCACGCTCTTGGGCGTCTCCCAGCTGGGCTTTCCCGGACAGCTCGTCGAGGTGGATCTCACCGTGGCGCTGCCTGACTGACGTCGAACGGCGTCTCGAACTGGGTGGCTCAGCTGGGCATTCGCCGGACGCTGGGGCGGCCTTCGCCTGATCATGTGCTCCGACCACGGTGCACGTGACCACGACGAAGGCCGTGGGGGTGAGTCTGCTGCCTGATGCTGCTGAAAGGGAAGCGTTCGCGGAAGCGTCACGCTTCCGGGACGAGTTGTACGCGTGTCTGACCGTGCGGGGCGATGAGCTGTTCGAACTGGCGGACGCGGTGCTGTGTGCCCCGGGTGCGGTGCAATCGGCGGTGGAGCTGACGTTGCTTCCCGAGCACCGACGTGCGGGCTCGGTAGGGTGACTGCTGTTGCGGGCTCGTTTCCGGCTCGGCAGAGGGCTTGGTCCGCTAAAGGGGGTTTGGGGTGGTCGACATCGTGCTGATGCTGTCCGTGCGCGATCTGAGGCTTACGGACCTGGGGTCGTGCGGCTGGGCGGGGTCCGAGTCACGTCCAGCAGATGGTGAGGCTCGATCGCGGGAGACGCCCGGCTGGCCGTCGTGGGCGCGGTGGGGTCAGCTCCACAGTGGCGCGAAGTCCGCCGCCACCACGTCCCCGAAGCTGACCGGTCCGTCGGCGAGGCCCATGTCGAGCTGGAACCGCGACAGGTCGTCGATGCGCTCGGGCGCCACGGCTGCCTGGTAGAAGGGCGCATCCCTGGCGATGAGATCGGCAATGAGAGTGGCCTCGAACTCCGGGAACCGCTCGCACCCGACCTCCGCGGCGAGCGACGGGTCGGCGGCAAGTGCCCGCTGTGCTGCCACCAGCCCGCGCACGACCGCGGCGACCGTGTCGGGCTCACGCTGGATCAGAGCGTCGGTCGCGAGGAGTGCGGCGAACGTGTAGTGCTCGCTGCCGGGCGGCCCTTGCCCGCGGCGTGCGTCCAGGACCACGGTGCCGGTCCCCGCTCGGACGGCGACCTCGGTGCCCATGCCGTTGGCCCAGAACCCGTCGATGAGTCCGGCCTCGAGCGCCTTCGCCGCGGCCACCCCGAAGTTCCTGTCGGAGCCGAGGAAGGCCCCGGGCACTGGCCGCACATCGACATCCTCGATCCCGAGTTCGCGCAGAGTGCGCAGGAGCGCGAGGTCGACGAGCGGCGCCGCCCCGATGGTCAGGCCGCTGAGCGCGGACAGGTTGGCTGCCGTGACGCCGGCATCAGGGCGTACGACGAGGAACCAGTAGGTGTTCTGCGAGAGTGCGCCGACGATCTTGGCACCCCGCCACTGCGGGAACGCGTGCGGCGCACTGTGGGCGCAGCCTCCGACGAAGTCGAGCCCGCCGTCGCGCATCACCTCGACGGCGTGATCAACGGGGGCGACGAGGTCGACGGTCGTCTCAAGGCCCTCGGCCGCGAAGCAGCCGAGGTCGGATGCGGCGATGAGCGGGAAGTACGAGGGGGAGATGACGTCTGGGATGCCGAACGTGAGCACGTGCGCGTTCTCCTGGGGGTGAGGTAGATCAGTCGGCCACCGGCGGCATCCACGCCGTCCGGGCGGCCCTGGGGCTGTCAGATCGTGTCGGCGCTGTACCGGACCTCGAAGGTGAGGCAGCCGGCGTCTCCGGCCCGCCAGGGCCCGTGGTCCATGCCCGGCGGGCGGCAGGCGTAGTCGCCGGCCACGAACGTCTTCCCGAGCCGCAGATCGGTTATCTCGCCGTCGAGGATGTAGACCTCCTCCCAGAAGTCGTGGGCCAGGGTGCCGTTCGCCGTCGTGTCGAGGCCGGGTGCGAACCGGAGCATGCGCGTGACGACGCCGGGCGTGCCGGTCCGCGCGATGATCCGCTCGTCCAGGCCGTCGAGCCGCGGCTCGGTCGGGGTGAACGGGGTCTCGCTCACGGCCTCGAATTCACGTTCAGCTTTCACTTGGTTCCCTTCCCTCGATGGCTCCGGGTCGTGTAGGTGAGGTCGATCGGACGGGATCCCGGCACGGCGAGTCGGCAGTCGAACCGCCACCCGGGACGGAACTCGCCGTCGAGGATGGGCACCGTGCCGCAGAACACGACGAGGTCCTCATCCGGGTCGACGCCCGTCAGCACGCGGGGCAGCAGGTCGCTCGGCATGCGGATCGCGGCCAGGCTGCCCCGCTGGTATGCGACGCCGTCGACGCCGCTGGTCAGGCTGATGGCCTTCCAGTCCGCGTCGTAAGCGCCGGTCATCGGGTCCACACCGAGCGCGATCACCGTGTCGGCCATCGGCTTCGGGCATGCCTTCTTCGACTCGTGCACGCTTTCGCGTTCCACCTCGCGGTCGGTGTGGTCCGATCCCACGCCGAGGTACCAGGCTCCGCGGTGGCGGACGAGGACCGGCTCGACTTCCCCCGAGGTGCCGGAGCCGGCGACCGAGATCGACGGCGCCGTGGTCAGCAGCGACCAGTCCACGGGATAGACCATCGGCACCTCGGGCGGCTGCGGCACGCCGATCGCCGCGAGCTCCTTGATGTGCTCCCGTACCCGGTCGGCATCGCTCCCGGTGTACCCGGCGATGATCAAGGTCCCGGCGACCTCCAGGGTGTCCCCGGTGCCCATGACTCGCAGCCGCACTGGGAGCGTTCCTTTCCGTTCCACCGCCGACGCACGGCTGCCGTCCGCCGCGAAAGCCTCGTACCGGTCGCCCAGCACCGGGAAGGACGCGCGCGTCCGTGCGACGACCCGCGGATCGACCTCGACCGTTGTGATTCCTTCGTCCTGGCCCGCCTCGGCGAGAACGGTTCCCCACGGATCGATCACCCGGGAGTGCCCGCCGAGCCGGACCCCGCCCTGCTCGCCCACCGCGTTGCACGCGATCAGCAGGATCTGCTCCTCGACGGCGCGGGCCTGTGTGAACAGCCGCCAGTGCTCGAGCCGTGCCTGAGGCCATGCCGCCGGCGTCACGACGAGTTCGGCGCCGACGCCGACGAGCCCTCGCCAGATCTCGGGGAAGCGCAGGTCGTAGCAGGTCGTCGCGCCCAGCGATCCGAACGGGGTCGGCACCGCCGAGACCTCGTCACCCGGGGTGAGAAGTGCTGCTTCGCGGGACTGGTAGCCGAACACATGCACCTTGCGGTACCGGTGGAGCACGGTGCCGTCCGGGCCGATCAGCGCGGTGGTGTTGAACAGGCGCCCGTCGTCGTCACGCTCGACATAGCTGCCGGCGAGGATGTGACAGTGCAGGTCGCGGGCCCACTGGGCGGCGTCCGTCGTGGTGGGTCCGTCGGCGGGCTCGGCCGCCGCCTGGTACGAGTCGAAGGCGAAGTAGCCGATCGCCCACAGTTCCGGCAGCACGACGAGGTCGCTGCCCGCGGCGTCGGCCACCAGTTCCGCGACCCGGGCTCGTCGCCGGGCGACCGGTTCACCGGCCGGCGAGGCGACCTGGACCAAAGCGATGCGCACTGAGCTTGCCTCCTGGGCTATTCGCCGCCGGCGCCGTCGGCGGCCAGCCGCGCCAGAGCGTGGGCGGTGAGGACGTCGGCGTACTTGGCGTTCATCTCGTACAGGTTGACGCCGTGGCTCAGCCGGGCGCGGTCGAAGCAGGCGTCCTCCACCACGAAGACGGGGAAGCCGTGGGAGTGGCCGTCGGTCACGGTCGCCCGCACGCAGCCCGAGGTGGTGGAGCCCGTCACGATCAGCGAGTCCACTGAGCGCCGCAGCAGGTAGGCGGTCAGCGACGTGCCGAAGAACGCGCTGGCCTTGGGCTTCGGCATGACCAGCGCGCCCTGCGGCGGTGCGATCTCCTTGGGTATGTCCTGCGCGCCGGGCTTGTCCATCGGCGATCCCATAGCGCCGCCGTCGCCCTTGACCGTGCCGCCGTAGCGGCCGGCCGCGCCGATCTCGGCGACGGTGTAGATCAGCGGCCAGCCATGGCCGGCCGCCAGGTCGATCACGCGCTTCAGATGGGGCATCGCCGTCCATGCCGCCGGGCCGCAGCTGGTCGGGAAGTCGGCGACGGCCTCCGAGAGACTCTGCCCCTCGGTACCGGTGAAGGCGCGGACGACGTCGATGACGAGCACGGCCGGCTTCCGTCCGAGAGGACGGCGGGCCGCTCCGCCCATCCCCCGGTACGCATGGGCTTCCTCGCCCTCGAACAGCTCGGCCCACCAGGGCGACTCGACAGGTGTTGTCATGGCTTGCTCCGTGTCAGCACGGGCGGTACACCGGTCCTGGCGAGCTTGATACGGAGCGTGACCATCGCCTTCGGCCTGCCGTAGGCAACGCCACCGACGAGGTGGTCTCCCGCGTATGCCTCGGCGGCGAACCTGCCGTCCGCGACCGTGCCGTCGATGACCTCGAAGCGGTCGGCGAGGGTGGGCAGGCCGACGCTCTGCAGCCGGATGCCGAAGTGGTCGGACCAGAAGCTCGGCACGCCCGTGAACGGCTTGGCCTCCGCGCCGTGCAGCAGTGTCCGCGCAGCGGCGGCGCCCTGCTCGACGGCGTTGCTCCAGTGCTCGACCCGCATCGGCATTCCGCCGAAGGCCGGGTTCGGCCAGTTGACGATGTCACCGGCCGCGACCACCCCGTCGAGCGGCCGGTCGTCCATGGCACCGTCGGTGCTCAGCACGCGCAGCCGCTCGTCGCAGACGACGCCGTCCCCCAGGCTGGCGCCGGACCCGTCGAGCCAGCCGGTGTTCGGCACTGAGCCGATGGCGACCACGACATGGTCGGCGTCGACCGCCGACCCGTCGGACAGACCGATGCGGTGCGCGGCGCCGGCCGCGGCGTCCACGGACGTCACGGTGTGCCCGGTGACGAGCCGGACGCCGCCGTCGGTCAGCAGCCGCCGTGCCGCCTCGCTCACCAGGTGCCCGGCAACCGCGAGGGGTTCGTCCAGGCTCGCCATGGTCACCTCGGCGCCGAGCGAGCGCGCGGACGAGGCCACTTCGACGCCGACGAACCCGCTGCCGACGATCAGCAGCCGGGTGGCGGGGCCGAGCGCGTCACGCAGCGCCAGCGCGTCGGCCATCGTGCGCAGCACGTGCACGGTGGGCGCGGCGTGGTCGAAGGCGGGCAGCGTGCGGGTGCCGCTGCCGGTCGCGAGCACCAGACCCGCGTAGGGCACCTCGGTGCCGTCCGCCAGCCGGACGACGCGGCGCGCCGTGTCGAGCGCCACGGCGCGCCGGCCGAGCAGCCATCTGGCCCGCAGGTCCTCGTGGACCGGCAGCGACAGGTCCGCCGGCTCCGACCTGCCGGCCAGCAGCTCCTTCGACAGCGGTGGCCGGTCGTACGGTGGATGATGCTCGTCGCCGATGATCGTGAGCGGCCCGTCGTAGCCCTCGTCTCGCAGCGTGTGTGCGGAGCGCAGCCCGGCGAGCGACGCGCCGACGATGACGACCTCCCGCTTCTCCTGCCCCGCGGCGTCCGGCGTCATGACGTCTCCTCGAGGTACCAGTCGGCGATCTCGTCTGCCGACGGGAACCACACGTCCGCGAACCGCTTCATGTGGGCCAGCGCCTCGGCGACATAGCGGGCGCGGTACGGCTGACCGGACAGGAACGGATGCAGCCCGATGCCCAGCACCCGCGGCCGGGTGGCTCCTTCCGCGTAGAGCTGGTCGAACGCGTCGACGATGGCCTGACGGAACTGTTCACCGGTCTGGTGGTGCAGGACGTAGAAGGGGATGTCGTTGAGTTCCGTGCTGTAGGGCACCGACAGCAGGGGGCCGCCGTTGCCGTCGGTCCTGAAGGGGAACGGCTCGTCGTCGATCCCCCAGTCGAGGCAGTAGCGGAAGCCGAGTCGGGCGAGGAGTCCGAGCGTGTTGGGCGACGCGGTCAGCGCCGGCCCGAGCCAGCCGCGGGGGCGCACCCCCGTCGCCTCGGTGATCCGGTCGGCGACCTGGGTGATGTAGCCGCGCTCTTCCTCCGGTTCGAGGAGCGTCTGCCAGGTGGAGTTGTTGCTGCCGTGGGCGACCCAGGTCCAGCCGCGTTCCACGCCGGCCTTGACGATCTCCGGGTACCGGTCGCTGACCTCGCTGTTGAGGATGGCCGTCGGCTGGACTCCCGCTCGGTCGAAGACGTCGATCAGACGCCAGACACCGACCCGGGGCCCGTACTCGCGCCAGCCGTGGTTGAGCGGGTCGGGGGTGAGCCCGGCGGTGAACGGGGCCAGGGAAAGCGCCTGCTTGCCATACTCGTAGTGCTCAAGGTTGAGTCCGAACCACACGGCCATGCGCTTGCCCTCGGGCAGCCGCAGTGCGGGCCGGGCGACGATCGGCGAGTGGTCGAAGAACGGTGCGGTCATGTCATCTCCCCTTATGTGTCGAGCAGCCGGATGAGGGACGTCTCGGCGTCTGAAAGGCGGGTGTGCACGACCTTCTGCTCCAGGTAGCTGAGCAGCTCGTCCGGCGACTCCTCGCGGCCGATGCCGCTGTTCTTCGAGCCGCCGAACGGGGTGCCGAAGTAGTGCCTCGTGGAGTCGTTGATCCACACGTAGCCCGCGTCGAGCGCGTCCGCGGTCTTGTGGGCGATGGCCAGGTCGTTGGTCCAGACACTCGCGGTGAGGCCGAGGTCGAGGGCGTTGGCTTCGGCGATCATCGTGTCGTAGTCGTCCCACCGGAACACCGAGATGACCGGGCCGAAGATCTCCTCGCGGCCGATCCGCATGCGCAGGGTCACGTCGGCGAAGAGTGCGGGCTCGATGAAGTGTCCGGACTCCGGCAGGCCGGCGGGCCGGTCTCCCCCGCGCACCAGGGTGGCCCCCTGCTCGACACCCGCGTTGATGTAGCCGGTGACGCGGTCCCAGTGCGCCTTGCTGACGACCGGGCCGACGTCGGTGGTCTCGTCGTAGGCGATGCCGACGCGGTAGTCGCCGAGCTTGCGGGCCATGGTGGCGACGAACTCGTCGTAGATCCTCGCATGCACCAGGACGCGGGAGTTGGAGCCACAGGACTGTCCCTGGCAGACGTCGAGGTTCATGCCGTGGATCGCGCCCTCGACGGCCTCGTCGATGTCCACGTCCGGGAAGACGACCATCGCGTTCTTCCCCCCGAGCTCCAGCGACAGGTGCTTGACCTGACCGGATTCGGCGGCGCGGCGCTGGATGAGCAGACCGGTCGTCACCGAGCCGGTGAACGCGAGCCGCTTCACGTCCGGGTGGGTGACGATCGCGTCGCCGGTCGCGCCGTCGCCGGTGACGATGTTGACGACGCCGGGCGGGAATGCCTCGTGGAACAGCTCGGCGAGCGCGAGCGTGGACAGCGAGGTCTCGTCGGACGGCTTCATCACCAGGGTGTTGCCGGTGATGAGCGACGGCAACGGCCGGGTGATGGCGAACATCACCGGGTGGTTGAACGCGGTGATGCGGCCCACGACGCCGTAGGGACGGTGTGCGGTGTAGTGCAGATTGCCAGGGCTGGCCGGGATGACCTGGCCCATCATGGACCTGGCGAACGCCGGCCAGCCGTCGAGGTAGGCGGCACAGATGTCCACGTCGGTCCGCATGGCTTTGACCGGGTTGCCGCAGTCGATCGCGTCCAGCATCGCCAGCCGCTCCCGGTTCTCGGCGACGAGGTCGGCGAACCGCGCGAAGCACCGGCTGCGCCCCTGCACGCCCAGCATCTCCCAGGCCGGCTGCGCCGCGGCTGCCGCGGCGACAGCGCGCTCGACGTCGCCTTTTCCGGCCAGCGGGATCCGGGTCAGCGGCGCGCCCGTGGACGGGTCGGTCACCTGGCGCACCTCGCCCTCGGCGCCGTCGGTGAACGTGCCGTCGATGAGCATCTTGAAGTCGGAGCCCGCGACATGCGTGGCGATCGGATCGGCCCCCTGCGTGGTGGTCATGCCTGACCCTCCTGTCTCGGTTCAGAATCCGGTCAGAATCCGGGGGTGAGCACGTCGAGCAGCGCCGGCTTTCCCGAGCTGACGACCTTGACTGCCTGTGCGAGGTTTTCGGCGAGAGTCTGCGAGTCGCTGATGGGCCCTGCGGCCCACACGCCGAACGACCGGGCCATCGCGGCGAGGTCGACGGGCGGGTCGGCGAGCCCGGCGCCGACGTAGCGCAGGGCATCGTCGTGGCCGCGCTGCCGGGCGATCGTGCCGGCGTGCTCCACGGTGTTTCCGTACTGGCGGTTGTTGTTGACGATGACCAGGACCGGCAGCGACCGGTGGGCGGCGGTCCACAGCGCGGACGGCAGGAACAGCAGGTCGCCGTCGGCCTGTACGTCGATGGTGATGGTGCCGGGCTGCTGGGCGAGCGCGGTGCCGAGCGCGCCGCCGACGCCGTAGCCGAGGCCGCCGCCGGCGGCCCAACCGGTGTACTGGCGGGCCCTGGTGAGCGGCAGATACTTGTGCTCGAGCCGGCCGTTGCTGCCGCCGCCGAGCACGAAGTCGGTCCCGTCGACGGCACCGGCCACCTCGTACAGCACGCGCTCGAGGGGGATCGCCCCGTCGGCCGTCGCCGCGGCGGCCGTGGCCGCCCAGCCGCGCCGCGCCGCGGTGGTGCGGTCGGCGTACTCGGCACGCCGCGCGGCGACCAGGTCGGCGGGCAGTGGCTGCCGGCGCAGCTGGTCGAGGACGGCTTCGACGACGCGGTCGGCGGCGGCGGTGATGTGCCGCTCGGCCGCGGCCATCGCCTGGTAGTCGTGCGCCCAGGCGCGCAGCTTGAGGCCGGCGAGGGAGACGTTGATGACCGCCTGGGGCCGTTCGGTGTCGCCGGCCGCTTCGGCCAGTGGCGACTGAAGGTCCTCCACGTCGAGGGCGAGGACGGCGTCCGCCTCCCGCAGGATCCCGGGCACGTGCATCGCGGCAAGCGGGTGTGTGGTGGGAAACGCGTGCCGCACGCCGGTGTCGACGACCGGGGCGCCGAGGGCCTCGGCGAGCTCGACCAGAGCGGCGAACGCCTCGGACGTCTCGCCCGCGTATCCGGCCAGGATCACGGGACGCCGCGCGGCGCGCAGCGTGCGGACGATCCAGGCGATGTCGTCGGCTGCCGGCGCGGGCCGGGTCGGGACCGGGAAGCGGTCCAGACCGTGCCGGGTGAAGTCCTCGGGCAGGGGGTCTTCCTGCAGGTCGACGTCGTAGCAGAGGTAGACCGGCCCGCTGGGGACGGACCCGAGGGCGCCCATGGCGCGGGCGAACGACTCCTCGACGCTGTGGACGTCGTGCGGCTCGTCGTCCCACTTGGTGAAGTCGCGGACGATGTTGGCCTGGACGGACGCGGTGTGGATCCAGTCGATCCATGGGCGGCGGCGGCCCTTGGCCTTGGGGCCGGTGCCGCCGAGGAGCAGCGCGGGAGCGCGGTCGCACCAGGCGTTGTAGATCGCCATGCTGGCGTTCTGCAGGCCGACGACGTTGTGCAGCAGGGCCGCCATCGGCTTGCCCGCCGCCTTCGCGTAGCCCTGTGCGACGGAGACTGCCACGGCCTCATGCATGCAGAGCGTGATCCGTGGCGCACCCGCTGTGTGGACGAGCGAGTCGTGGATGCCGCGGAAGCTGGCCCCCGGGTTGAAGGCCACGTGCTCGATGCCCGCCTCGAGCATCAGCTCGACGATGACGTCCGAGCCGTAGCGGCTTCGGCGTGCTTGCGTCATGAGGCATCTCCTCGCCTTGACTGTCGCGTTCAGCGCGACCCGGTGATGGGACTGGCTGCTGGACCTGGGTCCGTGCAGTCGCTGGATTGCAGGCATGAAGAGTTCCGTCAGGGCATCAGCAGTCCCCCGTTCACGTGCAGCACCTGGCCGGTGATGTAGCGCGCGGCGTCGCTCAGCAGGAACAGGACCGGGTCGACCACATCGGCCACCTCGCCGATCCGCCCCAAGGGGATGAGCGCCGCCCGGCCCGCTTCGTCGAACGCCGGGTTCTTCTCGATCATGGGTGTCCGGATCGGGCCGGGGGCCAGCGCGTTGCACCGCACACCGCGGCCCGCGTACTCCAGGGCGATGGACTTGGTCAGCGCCTCGACGCCGGACTTCGCCGCCGCGTAGTGCGCGCCCAGCGGGTAGCCCTTTCTCGCGTAGCCGCTGGACATGGTGACGATGGCGCCGTCACCGGCGTCGACCATGCCGGGCAGGACAGCCTGGGCCAGCAGGAACGTGCTCTTCAGCGATACGTCGACCACCCGCTGCCACTCGTGCGTGTCGAGGTCGGTGAGCGGTGCCTCGGAGACGGTGCCGGCCGCGCAGACCAGACGTGTCGGTGCGCCGAGTTCGGCCGTGACCTTGGTCACCGCGGAGGTGACGGCCGCCTGGTCGGTGACATCGCAGGGCAGCGACATGCTGGCGGCCGGGTTGGCCTCCAGGTCGAGTGCCGCGACCCCCGCACCGGTGGCGAGCAGGGCGTCGACGAGCCCCCGGCCGATGCCGCCGGCCGCGCCGGCGACGAGGACGACATCCGTCATGGCGTCTCCCTTCTTCATCTCTTCGTCACTTCGTCACTTCGTCTCTTCGTCAGGTCGTCGGCCGCTTCAGGCCAGGAAGCTCTCCGGCGGCGTCGGGCCCCAGGTGTTGAGCGTCTTGGTCAGCCGGTCGCCCGGTTCCCAGCCGATCGGCGGGGCGTCCGGGTCGGTGATGTGGACCATGTCCGCGTACAGCTCGATCCGCAGGCCGGACGACGGGTCGGCCACGTAGGAGAAGAGGCTGCGGCCCGGGCGGTGCCGGCCCGGGCCGTACTCGACCGTGTATCCGGCGGTGCCGAGATGGTCGAGCAGTGGCTGGTAGGCGTGCCAGCCGGGGATCTCGAGCCCGAGGTGGTGCGGCACGGAGGGCTCCCCCGGGCGCAGGGCCACCGCGTGGTGCTCGGTGTCGGTGCGCATCCAGTACAGCGCCTCGCCGATGTACTCCGACAGCCGCAGGTGCAGCCGCTCGGTGAAGAACTCCGCGGTCTGCGGCGGGCACGGTGTCTTGAGGTTGACGTGTCCCATGCGGCGCGGGCGCAGCACCGACGGTGGCGGCGCGGCGACCCGCAGCGTGGACCAGGGTTCGAGCGACACGACGATGCCGGTCGGGTCCGTGACCCGGACGCTGGTGTCGCCGGCGCGCTTGCCGCCGATGGCCGCGGCGAGGTCGTCGAGGTCTGCGGCATCGTGCACGCCGAAGACGACCCGCTCCACGACGTGCCCCGGGCCCTGCGCCAGCTCGATCGCGCCTTGGCCGCTGTCGGTACCGTAGTCACCGCCACAGACGACGAGGAGCCGGTCGCCCTCCTGGCGGACCTCGAAGTCGAAGCCGTCGGCCAGGAACCGGGCGGTCGCCTGCGGATCCGGCACGGTGACGGCTATCCGGTTGAGGGAGCCGTACGGGCGCGGCGACGTTCCGTTCGGCACCTCAGTTCCCCCTCCCCATGTCTTCGGCCTTCAGCTCGGCGAGATCCCCGAGCTCACGGCCGATTCCCTGTTCCCGCGCGCCTGCGATCAGTGCCGCGGCGAGGGCAAGGTCCTGCAGGGCGGTGCCGACCGACTTGAAGACCAGCAGGTCGCGGCGGTCGGCCTGCGTGCGTGCGGTGTCTGGCGCGCCTGCATCCCAGTCCGCCATGGCCACGAGGCTGCTGGGGGTGATCGCGCCCGCGGCGACCGCGGCGGCGACGTCGCCGGACTCGGCGAGCACCTGCGCCGGATCGTCGACCAGGACCTTGCGGGCCCGCGCGAACGTGGCCGCGTCGAGCTCGCGGAGAGCGGGGCGCGTCGAGCCGATGGACAGTACCGTGGCGTTCGGTGCGAAGTCGGCACCGTTCACCACCGGCTCGAACGCCTTGGTGGCGAGCACCGTCACCGGGCATGCGCCGGCGACATCCTCGACCCGTTCGACGGGGACGATCGAGATCCCCAGGTCATTGCCGAGCCGGTCGGCGAATGCCCGGCGCCCCTCCGCGGACCGGCTGTAGACGAGGACCTTCGACAGCGGCCACAGCCGGGCGAACGCGCGCAGGTGGCCGACCGCCTCGTAACCGGTGCCGACCATGCCGAGCACGTCGGTGCCCTGCGGGCACAGCAGCTCGCCGGCCACCGCCGTGGTCGCCGCGGTGCGCAGCCGCGTCACTTCGGCCGCGTCGAGCGTGGCCAGCAGCTCACCGGTGTCCTGCCGGCAGACGAGCAGCAGGTAGCGGTTGCCGTGCCCCTTCGCCAGCGTCATGACCTTCGCGCCCATGAACTCGCCGAGAGCCGCGGGCATCGCCCGGAAGAATCCGGTGGGCACGTTCACGTCGATGCGCGGCGGCAGCGCGTAGGCACCTTCGGCCTGGACGCGCACCGCCAGCCGTGCCGCCTCGCGCGCCACGTCCTCGGTGGCCAGGCGGGTGATGTCGGCGCTGTCGAGGTGCAGCGTCATTGCACCCGCCCCGTGTAGAAGGCAGCGTCGTCGGCGGGCAGTTCGAAGCCGGAGGCCGCGAGCCCTCCTCGCAGCGACGTCATCTGGCCGGGCGAGAGCCGCATCTGCGGCATGCGCAGCAGGCCTCCGTTCATGCCCTGCAGCCAGCCGAGGTACTTCCAGCCGTTGCGGTGGATCAGGTTGGCGCCGTGGAAGGTGGCGTGGAATGCGCCCTTGGCCTCGCGCCCCGGGTGGTAGCTCCAGAACGTCTCCATCGCCTGGTCGAACTGGCCGGCGTTGAGCTGCCGCATCATGGTCGGGATCCGGTCACCGAACGCCTCGTACCCGCTCGTGCCCCACCAGCGGACGCCGAAGTGGCGGGCGAGGGCGGGGGCGTGCTGCTCCATGGGGTTCTGCACGATCAGGTGCTGACTGCACCTGTCGTAGACCTGCGCGAACGAGGAGAACAGCGCCGAGCCGCCGCCCTCGTACTTCAGCGCCGCCGCCGTCTCCAGCTTGCTCATCTCCTCGAGCGCCTCTACGGGGAAGCCCGCCGGATGCAGGGGCTTGAACCCCCAGGCGGTGGCGGCGAACAGGATCAGCGCGAGATCGGTGGACTCGGCCACGTGCCGGGTGTGGGCGACGATCTCGGCCGCGCTCCTCGGCCGGAAGCTCTGCGGGTAGGACAGCAGACCCGCCTCGGCGCCGACGGCCGCGGCCAGGTCGGCGATCCTCAGTGACTGCTCGACCGTGTCGAAGCTCAGGTGCGCGACGGTCCTGAAGCCCGCCGGCGCCGCGTCGGCGGCGATCTCGAGGAATCGCTGGTACTCGGCAAAGGTGGTGCCGGACTCCGCGGCCACCAGGGTGCCCCAGAAGCCGAGTTCAGCGGCGCGCTTGACGTCGTGCCTGATGCCGGCCTCGTTCAGGCCGGCGAAATCCGGTGTGAAGGACGGCAGCGTGACCGAGCAGCCGCCCTCCCACTCGGTGCGGGCGCGGTCTTTTACCTCGCCGCGGGAGTAGGCCAGTGCCATGTCCAGGATCCCTTCTGCCTGCCATTCGATCAGTCTGTCAACTGTCGACACTTAATGTGCGCCCAGCTGCCCCTGAGGACGGCGGCTGGTGCGGAACCAGTCGTCTAATGAGGGTCGTTCACAGCAGCACTCCCAGATTCTTGGTGGCGAGCGAGGACTGGTCGATGATGATCCGCCTGTTGGTGATCAGCCAGCCGCCGGCGCCGGAGTCGACGTCCGGGGCGCGGCGCAGCAGGTCCCGCCGCTCTCCGACGATGAGGTCGAACGCGCCCATGTCGCCGCGGCTGCGGTACAGCAGCATGTTGGTCCGCACCGTGACCCCGCCGTCCTCCGCCGCGGTCGCCCGCAGATTGGTGATCAGGCGGCGCGTGTGCGAGGGCGGGTCCTCGGCCCAGGCGACGTCCGTGCGCAGCCGCCTGATCCGCAGGCAGAGGGACGGCTTCGTGTCGTCGAAGTGGCCCAGTTCCTCGACCACGGTGCTGGCCGGCGACTTGCGCGTGGCCAGGAGCGGCGCGAAGTACTCGAGCTCCGGCGCGAACAGCTCCAGCCATTCCTCCCAGCGCCGCTCGTCGAGCAGCTCCGCCTCGCGGTAGTAGAAGTCCTCGAGTTCGATGCGGGTCGCGAGGTCGACCCGGGCAGCGGTGGTCATCGCGTCTTCTCCCGCAGGATGTGGTCGAGCCACACGCGGTAGAACGTGCGCCCCGCGGCCTCGCTGAACTTTCCGTCGTACACACCGCCGGGCCCGGGGAACTCGTCGGAGGGCAGCGGCGGCAGTTCCAGACCCATGCCGTAATGCAGCACGAATTCGTCCTTGCGATACAGCGCGCCGTCCGAGACGCGGGTCTGCGCCTCCCAGTTCTCGGTGTCGTCCTGGTCGAACATGCCGGACGAGCTGAAGGTCTGGGTGTACATGCGGCGGCCGAGCTTCTTCCACCATTCGGGCGCGTTCTTCTCGACCAGATGCCACGACCACACCTGGGTGCGGTTCGGCCCGGCCGGCTGCCACACGCGGATCATCGCCCCGCTGACCCGGCGTCCGTCAAGCTCGATGAAGTTCGGGATGAGGAACGACATGTTCGGGAAGACGCCACCGTGCATGTTCTTGATACGGGCGAGCGTCTCCAGCTGGCCCTCGCCGAGGTTCGCCGCGTACTCGCCGGCCAGCTCCGCCGGAAAGTACGACTCGCCGTCGACGTGGACACCGACGCCGAGACCGTGGCCGCCGCCCGGGTCCACGTGGTAGCCATCCCGGCCGAAGTCAGCGCCCTTCACCATGTCCAGGCGCGACAGGAAGGAGTGCGCGGTAGCGGTGTGATAGGCGTCGGAGATGAAGTTCTCCGACGGCAGCCGCCAGTTCGTCGGTACCACCCACCGCTCGGGCACGCCGACGACCTCCATCTCGGCGCGGCCGATGATCAGGTCCAGGTACCAGCGGACATCGCCGAGGAACTCCTCGAGTGACGGCCCCTCCTTCGCCCAGGTGGCGAACACCATGCCCTTGTAGACCTCGCAGCGGGCCTCCAACAGGTGCAGCGCCGCCCGGTCGAGCCCCTGCGGATAGGCGACTCGCTCGAACGGCGCGCCCAGGAACGTGCCGAGGAAGTCGCCCTTCGACCCGTAGGTGAAGCCGTGGTATGGGCATCGCCACATGTTCGTCTCGCCGAAGTCCTCGCACGCGAGCTTCATCCCGCGATGCCGGCACGCGTTGAGGAAGACCCGGACGACGGAGTCGTCGCCGCGGCCCACGATCACCGACTCCTCCCCCATGGACCGCACGACGAACGAGCCGGGCTTCGGTACCTCCGAAAGATGCGCGACGAACAGCCACGTCTGCCCGAACAGTCGCTCGAGTTCCAGTGCGTATACGTCGGGGTCGCTGTACACGAACAGCGGGATCTCTCCCCGTTCCGGGATGACGGACTCACGGATGCGGTCGGTCAGCTCACGTTGCGTACTCATCGCACGATCGCCTCCTCGGCTGCGGTCAGGGCACGGCGACTGGGATGCCCTCATTCTGTAGATGGGCAACTGTATACAGACGTCTCGAGACTACGGCCTCCGTGGTCAGTTGTCTACACTTCTACTGTGCCGATTTCCTACCTGCCGCGAGTACCGCCTCGCAGGTGTGCCGGACGTGCTCCTCCGTGGCCTTCCTCGCTCCCGCGGCGTCCCCCGCCTCGATGAGCCGGAGGATCTCGTCGTGCTCGGCGGTCGTCTCCGCCGGCCGGTGGACGCCGTTGCCCCGGGACCACAACCGTGTGTAGCGCTCCGAACGCTGCCGCAACGGCTCGAGCAGCTCGGCGGCGGTCTCGGCGCCCGAGGGGCTGAACAGCAGCCGGTGGAACTCCCGGTTGAGCTCGAGCCACGCCGGGTGGTCGGATTCGGTGCGCAGCCGCTCGTTGATCGCCCGCGCCGTGACGATCGTGGCCTGGTCGATGTGCGGAACGGCCTGCTCGACCAGCCACCCCTCGATGAGCCCCCGCAGCGCGAAGATCTCGACCAGCCGCGCCGGCGTCGTGCCGCGGACCCGGACCCGGCGGTGCGCCTGTGAATCGACGAGCCCCTCCGCCTGGAGCTGCCGCAGCGCCTCGCGTACCGGAACACGGGACACGCCGAAGCGCGCCGCGAGTTCCACCTGATTCAGCTCGGCGCCATCTGCGAACTGCCCGGAGACGATGGCTCCTCGCAGGGCGTCGGCGATGTAGTCCGCCGTGATCCGGCGGCCCTTTTGCGCGGTCTCGACGTCGATGACTGACAGGTCGGCAGGTGTAGACACATAGACAGTCTACATGTCTTGTCTTCGAGCCTGACCCTCGCCTCGACGGCGAACTACCGCCGACGCTACTTCCGTCCCGCGGCGTAGGCGCGACCCAGTTCGACGAGGCGCCGCCCGGTGTCGCGGATGTGTGCCTCCAGCAAGGAGCGCGCACCGGGGCCGTCTCCGACCTCGATCGCGTGGAGCACGGCGGCATGCTCGCCCGCGGCCAGATCGTTCTGCCGCAGGCTCCCGATGCCCGTCCACATGTGGACGTACCGCTCCGCCCGCGCGCGCAGTTGCGCGACGAGCTCCATCGCCGTCTCGTCGCCGGCGAACCGCAGGAGTCCGTCATGGAAGCTGCTGCTGCGGGCCAGCCACGTGTCGAGGTCGGTCACCGAGGCCATCGCGGCATCCTGCACGCGCAGTTGCTCGATCGCGCCGGCCGGGATGTGCGGGATCGCGCGCATGAGCATGTGCCCTTCGAGCAGCGCGCGGTTGTCGTAGATCTCGGCGAGCCTCTCGACCGAAAGAGCGCGCACCACCGCCCCGTGATGGGCGCGGCTCTCGACCAGCCCTTCCGCCATGAGCTGCCGCATCGCCTCCCTGACCGGCTGGCGGCTGATGCCGAAGCGCTCCGCGATCGCGGCCTGGCTGAGCGCCGCTCCGTCCGGCAGCGCACCCGTGCGGATGGCGGTGCGCAGCTTGTCCGCCACGAGGTCCGCGGTGACGCGGTTCTGCTGGAAGTCCGAAGGCATCTCGAGTCTCGACAGGTCAGCGCTGCTCATACCGTCCCTCTCCGCCGATCGTCAGCAGAGTCCATCATGCCAAGCCATTGTTAGTATATCGACGCCTGTATACAGTAGTCTCCTCAGGAGCTACATCCATGCCTCGTCCGCGTGCCGGGAGACACCTGATGGCCACAGATCAGACCCGACCGGAGAGCGAGCCCGACATCGTGCTCACGAGCGAGTTCGCGTCAGTCCGCATCGACGTGGACCTGGCGGGCAACGGCCCCAGGTTGCGCATCGAGAACCGCCAGAACGGCCATGCCGTCTGCCTGGACCCGCTTGAGCTCGCGAGCCTCACCTGGCTCCAGCACCGCGACCTCGGGCCCTTCCTGGATCCAAGCCAGTCCGGCTGGCGCAACTATGAGGAGATGACCGATGGCGACGGTTGACCCATCGACGCTGATAACCGATGACTGGCAGGTCTCCGGACAGATCTACACCGACCCCGGCCTCTTCGCGGCCGAGCAGGAGCGGGTGTTCCGGTCCCAGTGGCTCTACGTGGCGCATGAAAGCCAGCTGCGCGAGCCGGGCGACTATGTGACGACGTACGCCGGCACCCAGCCGGTGATCGTCTCCCGTGACGGCGACGACGGTCAGGTGCACGTCCTGCTCAACCGCTGCCGGCACCGGGGGGCGTCGGTCTGCCAGGCAGAGCAGGGCAATTCCAGCTTCTTCCGGTGCGCCTACCACGGGTGGACCTACGCCAACAACGGTTCGCTGCGCGGCATCACGTATGACGCGGGCTACGCCGGCCTCGATCGCGGCGAGCTGGGCCTGGTCCGGCTGCCGCGGGTTGCGAGCCACGCCGGCTTCGTCTTCGCCAGCTTCGCCGCCGACGGCCCGTCCCTGGAGGAGCATCTGGGCCACGCGGCGCCCTATCTGACGACGGTCTCGCAGCAGGGGCCCGAGGGGATCCGGCTCTCGGCCGGCGGACACAACATCGAGTTCAGGGCGAACTGGAAGCTCCAGATCGAGAACACCATCGACAACTACCACTTCGGCTTCGTGCACCGCAGCTTCCTCGACGTCCTGGCCGACCGGATCGGCGCCCCGCCGCCGATCGTGAAGAACATCCTCACCAACCCGGAATGGCGCACCGTCGACCTGGGCAACGGCCACTCCGCACACGAGTTCGGCGACCCTCGGTCGGGCAACAACCATGGCCAGCTCGGCGACCTGCCGTTCAACCTGATCATCTTCCCGAACCTGTGCTTCGTCGGCGCACAGGTGCGCCACGTGCTGCCGAAGTCCGCGGACCGCACCCAGGTCCGCCTCTATCCCATGCTGCACGAGGGCGAGTCCGAGGAGCACAACGCCGGCATCCTCCGCGTCCACGAGAGCTTCTTCGGCCCGGCCGGCATGGGCGGGAGCGACGACGTCGAGGTCGCCTTCGACCGGGTCGCGGACGGCCTGCGGGCTACGGAACACGACTGGCTGTACCTCAGCCGCGGCCTGCACCGCGAGGAGCCGGCCGGCGACGGCCGGATCATCGGCCGCGCGGACGACGAGCTGCCGCAGCGGGCGTTCTACCGCCAGTGGTTCCGTTCCATGACAGGAGGAGAGAAGTGACCCCACTCAGTAGCCGGGCCGAGCTGGACAGCCAGCTGGTCGCCGAAGCAGCGGATTTCCTGTACCACGAGGCGAGGCTGCTGGACTCGAGGTCCTTCGACGCCTGGCTCGGGCTGTACGCCGAGGACGCGATCTACTCGGTTCCCCAGGACGCCCGGGCCGATCCCCTGCACCGCGTGAGCCTGCTGTACGAGAACCGCGCCCGCCTCGCGGAGCGGGTGCTGCGCCTCAACAGCGGCTTCGCCTATGCCCAGGAGCCACCCTCCCGGACCGTCCACCTGGTCGGCAACGTCCGGGTGACCACCGGCGAGAGCGACGGGCTGCTCCATGTCACCTCCAACCTGATGGTGACCGAGGCGCGGCGCGGCCGCCAGCACGTGTACGCGGGCGAGGTCGACCACCGCCTGCGGCGGACCGACGGCGGACACTCGATCGTCTTCAAGGAGATCCGCCTGGTCAACAGCGACTTCCCCCTCGGCAACGTCACCTTCCTGCTGTGACGGCCACCATGGACGACGTCAGCGGTGACACGGCGCCCTCGCTCCTCGTCTTCGGCGGCGGCTCCGGCATCGGCCTCGCCGCGGTACGCCTGGCGGCCGGGCGCGGCGACCGGGTCACCGTCGCCGACCTCGACCCCGTCGCACGGAGTCGGCTGGCGGAGCTCGGACAGCGACTCGGGGCGGAGATCGGCTTCATCGAGTGCGACGTCACCGACGGTGCCTCGGTCGCCGCAGCGGTCGGGCACGTGCTGGCTCGGCACGGGCAACTCGACCAGGTGCTCACCACCGTAGGTGGCGCCACGATCGCCGACGTCCCCGATCTCGACCAGTCCGTCTGGGACCGCGAGCTGTCCTTCAACCTGACCAGCGCCTATCACGTGGCCCACTGCGTGCTCCCCGTACTCGCCGCGCGCGGCGCGGGCGCTCTGGTGCTCACCAGCAGTGGCCAGGCGGTGATGGCCGCGACCGACCGCGCGGGCTACGCGGCGGCGAAAGCCGGCGTGATCTCCCTGACCCGGTCGCTGGCCGGCTCGGTGGCCGCCCGCGGCGTGCGGGTCAACTGCCTGGCCCCCGGACCGACCGACACCCCGCGGTTCCGGGCGATGAACGGTGGAGACGAGGGGGTCGAGGCCGTCCGCGCAGCGATGCCCATGGGCTGGATCCCGCAGGCGGAGGACTGTGCGGAGGTCGCGCTCTTCCTCCTGTCGGACGCCGCCCGCGCTGTCACCGGACAGACCGTGCACGTCAACGGCGGCCTCCTGATGCCCTGACCTCCCTGACCTCCACCGACGAGAACGGAGAAACCCCATGAAGAAGATCAGCGTCGACCAGACCCTGTGCAACGGCTACGGGCACTGCGTCATCGAGGCCCCGGACCACTTCGACCTCAATGACGACTCGGGCAAGGCCACTCTGCTCAAGGAGGACATCGCCGACGGCGACCGCGCCAAGGTCGAGTCGGCGGCCATGCTCTGCCCCGTGCAGGCGATCAGCGTCTCCGAGTGACCACGCGCCGGTTGGGAGTCGTCGTGAACCGCGTAACAAGGCGCGTAAGGAAGGAGGAGCAATGATGCAGTGCCCGATTCCGTCCGAGGAGCTCGAGGCATCCTTCAGCGACCCGTCGCAGCCTCTGTTCCTCCCGCCCGAGGCCTACAAGTCCGAGGCGTTCTACCAGTTCGAGCGCGAGGCCGTCTGGCGCAGGCAGTGGCTCATGATCGGGCGGCTGGAGGAGATACCCGAGCCCGGAGACTACTTCTCGATCGAGATCGACGGCGAACCGCTGATCGTCGTCCGCGGCGACGACGGCGCGGTGACCGCCATGTCGGCCGTCTGCCGGCACCGCGGCATGTTCGTCGCCCAGGGCCGGGGCCACTGCGGGAAGGCCCTCGTCTGCCCCTATCACGAGTGGGCCTACGACCGTGCCGGCACGCTGATCGGAGCGCCCCAGGCGATCGAGATGACCCGCCGCGGCATCGGCCTGCCCGCCTTCCGCACCGAACTCTGGCACGGCTTCATCTTCGTCAATTTCGATGACGACGCGGCGCCGCTCGCCCCGCGCCTGGCGACCCTGGAGAAGGTCGTCGCCCCGTACGCGCTCGAGGACCTGCGCGGCGAGTTCACGACGGACCCGGACTACAGGTTCGAGTTCGACTACGACTGGAACTGGAAGGTCTACGCCGACGGGCAGAACGAGTGTTATCACTGCGACAAGATCCACGGTGATACGCCGGTGATCCAGAACTCGGCCTGCGCCAGGCTGAGCTTCGGGGTGCAGGACGCCGCGAACGGCGTCTTCCAGTTCACCATTCCGGGCAAGGAGATCGACGTCACGCTCAACCACCTCGGCAAGGCGATCTGGCCGCCCATCCCCACCCTGTCCGAGCAACAGCGCTGGGAGACCCACGGAGTCACGATCGCGCCGAACGTCACGATGATCCTCATGCCGGACAGCGTGATCGTGCTGTCCTTCTTCCCGACGGGCCCGCGGTCGATGCGGGTCAAGCGGCACCGCCTCTACCCGCAGGCGACCCTGGCCCGGCCCGACTTCGCCGAGCGGCATCGCGCGGAGACCGAGGCGACCCGTGCGTTCGTCTCCCAGGACGACGACGCCTTCGCGCTCGTCCAGCGCGGCATCAACTCCGATTTCGCCGCGCGGGGACCCATCGCGGTCAGGGAGCGGGCGCTGGTCGGCTTCACCCGCTGGCTGATCGACCGCTACCACGAGGCCGCGCAGCAGCCTCCCGCTCCGGCCCCGGTGTCAACCACTCGGTCCTGAAGGACTTCGTTGGGAAATCCCTGTTTCGAATGTCTTGGTCTGTCATGCGGCGAGGTCGAGGCGGGCGAGGTGGGAGACGCGGGTTGTGCCGAGGCGAGTGCCGTTCAGCCAGGCGTCGATGTGGACGAGGTTGACAGCGGTGGCGGACAGGACGTTCGAGAGATGGGTTTTGGCATGGCCACGGTAGGACGTGTGGCGTATCCGGGTGCGGTGGACGGCTTGGCACCCACCCCGGCGCTTTGCCGCTGCCAGGCGGTGGTGGCCAGGCGGCCGGGGAAGGCATCCGCGCGGATGGGGGTGCGGCCGTGGTTGATCCGCACCCGCGTGGAGCAGGCGACGGCCATCACGTGGCCGATGCCGCGCGTCTGAAGGGCGGCACGCAGGTGCGGGTCCTGGCCGCAGGCTTCGTCGCCGGTCACCCATGTCGCCGTCACTCCCGCGTCGAGCGCGGCGGCGATCATCTCCCCGGCCAGGCGGGGTTCGGTCGCGAACTGCACCTCGTCGGGTATCCCGGCTGCCTGGCGGCGCTCGGGGTTGGAGCACCAGGTGTGCTCGGGCAGGTAGAGGCGGCGATCGATCAGCGCCTGCCCTCGGCCGGTGGCGTAGGCGAGGAAGTCGCCGACCTGGCTGTTCTCGAGCCTTCCTGCGGTGCCGGTGTACTGCCGCTGCACGCCTGCCGATGCCCGGCCCTTCTTCACAAAGCCGGTCTCGTCCACGACGAGAACCCCGCCGTCGGTGCCGAGTTGTTCAGCGACGTATGCGCGGACGTCATCGCGGACGGCTTCGGCGTTCCACCGGGCGTATCGCAGCAGGCGCTGCATCGGCCCGGGCCGGGCCATGCCGGCCTGTTCGGCAAGTCGCCAGCGGTTCTTCCGTTCGACGCCCGAGAGCAGGCCCAGCAGATAGGAGCGGGCTGTCGCTCGGGGTTCCGCGGTGGCGGCAGCTCGAAGATCTCCGGACCGCCATAGATCCGGCGCGAGACCTCGCCGGCGCTCTCGCTGACCAGGCCGGCGACGTCCGTACCGTCCCTCAGCCGGGTCTCCCACCGCTCGGCTTGCATTGTCATGACTGAGCTTGTCGTTTATCTGACGGGGTCGAAACGTTCCTCGAACTGGGTCGCTCACCTGGGCATTCACCGGACGTGCGGGTGGCCTCGGCCTGATCATGTGCTCCGACAAAGGACACACATGACCAGACCGAGGCGGTGGAGATGAGTGTGCTGCAGCAGGGGGACCGGCAGGAGGCGTTCGCGAGGTTGTCACGCTTCCGTGGCGACTTCTACGACTGCCTGAACGGGCGCGGGGATGCTCTGTTCGAGCTCACCGACGCGTTGCTGTGTACGGACGGCCCGGTCAGAACGCTGGTCGACCTCGCCTTGGCGCCGGAAAACCGCCGTGGCCACGGCGCCTTGTACGGCGGCTTGAACAATGGGCATATGGACATCGGCCGGCTGCGGCGAACGATCGCCGGACTTCCGCTGCCCAAGGCCGCCGACGGGCGTCTGGTCCTGGCGGTCGACGTCTCACCGTGGCTTCGGCCGGACGCCGCGACCTGCCCGGACCGTTCCTTCTGCCACACCTACGGCCGGGGCGACGCCAAGCACCAGACGATCCCGGGCTGGCCGTACTCCATCGTGACCGCACTGGAGACGGGCCACACCTCCTGGACCGCTGTACTCGACGCCCTCCGTCTTCGGCCTGGCGCCGACCTCGCCGCCGTCACCACCGCCCAGGTGCGCGAGGTCGTCCAGCGGCTCATTGTTGCCGGGCAGTGGCATGAGGGCGACCCGAAGATCCTCATCGTGCTGGACTCCGGATACGACGCCCCGCGCATCGCTCACCTGCTGGCCGGCCTGCCCGTCGATATCCTGGGTCGACTGCGCTCTGACCGGGTGATGCGCCGCCCGACGCCGCCGCGCGTCCACGACCCCAAGGGCGGCCGACCGCCCAAGCACGGCAGCGAGTTCGTCTTCGGCCAACCCGACACCTGGGGCGTCGAGCAGGCCGTCACGGTCACCGACACCCGGCTCTACGGGAAGGCGATCGCGCAGGCGTGGGACCGGCTGCACCCGCGGCTGACCCGCCGGGCGGCCTGGACCGACTACGAGGGACCACTGCCCATCATCGAGGGCACCGTCATCCGCCTGACCGTCGAGAAACTGCCCTCCGGTGGGGTCAACAAGCCGGTCTGGCTGTGGTGGTCGGGCACCGGCGCCACTGCGGCGGACGTCGACCGCTACTGGCAGTCCTTCCTGCGCAGATTCGATGTCGAGCACACCTTCCGTATGCTCAAGCAGACCCTGGGCTGGACAAAGCCACGACTGCGCAGCCCGCAGGCGGCCGACCGCTGGACCTGGCTGGTCACCGCCGCCCACACCCAGCTCCGGCTCGCCCGGCCGCTGGCGGTCGACCTCCGCCGTCCGTGGGAGAGGAAGGCCGAGCTGCACAAACTCACCCCAGCCCGAGTCCGCCGGGGGTTCCGGAACCTCCACGCGAAGACCCTGTCACCAGCGCGTGCACCGAAACCCTCTGCGCCCGGCCCCGGGCGCCCACTGGGGTCGAAAAACCGCCGGCCGGTACCACGTCACGACGTGGGACGGGTCCTCGCCACCGGCGAGGCATACGCCCGCCCGGCTCACCACAAGAAGGGCACCAAGCCACGACGCGCGGGCTCACAGGCAAGCTGAGGGCTTCGACGCCGGGAAGGGACACGGCTCGGCCGTAGCCGATACGGTGCCGCGATGTCGGCCTTCCTCCAGCAACTTCCCGCGCTGATCGGCGTGGTCGTCGGCGCCCTCGGCTCCTATCTGGCAGTCACTCTCGGCGATCGATCGCGTTTCCGCCGCGAGCAGATGGCCCGATGGGAGGATCGGCGCCTGACCGCCGATACGGAGTACAGCGGATCACTCAAGGCAATGATCAGCGTGCTGTTCAGGGCCTCGGCCCACTTCGGCAATGACCCGCACCCCCATCCTTTGACACCGGCTGAGGCGACTCCGCGGCTGGCCAGTGCCTCCGAGGCCCGTGACCAGGCGTGGGAAACGATGCTGCTGCTGGCAGCCCCCGAGGTTGTGGACGTGGCACATGCATGGGCGAGCACGGTCGCCGAGATGGAACGGTTCGTGCGGGATGAGACCCATGATTCGGATGCGTGGTCAACCTTGCTCAGGAAGCAACGCGTGACCCGAGAGAGGTTCTACACAGCGGCACGACTCGACGTCTCGCTATCAACTGGCCACCCGGGGCGTTTCGATGCGCCCCCCGGACCTTAAATGACAAGCTGAGAGCCTGTGTCTGAACCTCGGGTGAGAGTCTTCCCAGGTCAGGATTCGAACGAGGCGATCCGAAGGCGGCTCGATGGGCAGGCGCGAGACGCCCGGATTCCCGGCAGGGGGCCGGGCAGACATGAGAACGTGAGCCCGGTATCGGAGTACGGTCAACGCCCGTGACATGGTTGCTGCCATGTCAGTTGGCGCGGCTCCGGGCAGTGAGGTTGTACTCGAGACAAGTCGCCTGCTGCTCAGACCTTGGCGGGTAGCCGAGGCTGTCGTCCACCGTGAGCTGTGGACCGAACGTGATCCACGAGTGCCGCCGCACCGCCGAATCGACGCGGACGGACGCCCCACGATCGCGGAACTCGAGGATTCGATCCGCAACAACCAGCTGTCGTCGATCGGGTTGCTCGCGGTCGAGCGCAAAGCCTCTCGTGACGTCATCGGCTACTGCGGGCTGGTCGACGGCTGGCGAGGATCGGTAGGGGAACCGGAACTGGCATTCGAGCTGCTACGCCGAGTCTGGCGACAGGGATACGCGACCGAGGCCTCGTTGGCGGTTCTGGAATGGGCGAGAGCATCTGGGTACGAACGTCTGTGGGCCACGGTCTGGGACTGGAACATCGCTTCTCGACGCGTGCTGGCCAAGGTCGGATTCACTGAAACCGAGCGGAGGGAAGTGGACGCAGTGTACGGAACCAACCTGTTCACCACGAGACGGCTCTGAGTGCCTGTTTATCGCAGCACGGGTATCGGCATCCGGCGTTCCGCGAGTCTCCGCCAAGGCCGCCTATCGAGTGGCAAGAGGACGCACGGCACAGAGGAGGGCGGCGGGCCTCCAGGCGCACGGACCGTTCGGGCAAGCTGCTGGTCGTGCGAGGGGACGGCGACTCTCAGCTCCTGTGGTGGTCCCGGCCCCGGGGCATGATCAGGCCGCGGGAGCGAGCGAGGCCCGTGTCGACGTCGGCTTCGGGAGTCGGCCGGTGCGGGTGAGCCTCTTGGTCATCAGGGTGATGGCTGCCCACGTGATCAGGGCCTCGGAGTGCTGGGGCAGTCGTTCGTAGTCCCTCGCGTGACGGCGGGCGTGCATGATCCACGCCAGACTCCTCTCCACGACCCAGCGGCGGGGTAGGACGACGAAGCCGACGGCGTCCTTGGAGCGGGAGACGGTCTTGATGGTCAGGCCCAGCCAGCGCTTCGCCCAGGTGACGAGGGCGCCGGCGTATGCGGTGTCGGCCCAGACGATGGTGATCTCCGGGTGCATCAGCCGCAGCCGGAAGAGGACTTCCTTCCCGGCGTCGCGGTCGGTCACGTTGGCGGGGGTGACGCTCCTCATCAGTTGGGGAATCTCAGGTGCTGAAAGCGCCCCCGGCGCCGAAGCCAGAGGTCCGGACGACGGGAGCGGCGGCGGGTTCGTCGACGTGGACCGTGACTTCGCCTTCGGCGTCGATAGTGACCTCGAAGACGGGGAGCGGGTCACAGGTCGGTCCGAGTTGGAGGGATCCGTCGGTGCTGTCGAACACGGCGCCGTGCAAGGGGCACTCCACGAGCCCGTCCTCGTGCACCGGCTGCGCGCCTATCAGGGTGTGCATGTGGGTGCACCAGGCGGACACGGCCCGCACCTCGTCGCCCAGCCGGATCAACAGCACTTGGCGTCGTCGAGCTCCACCAGGCGCGCGTACCCGTCCTCGCACTCGTCCCGGCGCAAACTGGTGGACCGCAGGCCGGCCGTCACGGCGCATCCCGGTAGTAGGCCATTTCCGGCGGACCGCTCAGCAGGGGCTTGAGTCCTTCGCGGAACGCCTCGCCCGCCGGGGACGACAGTGCGCGCTTGGGGGCCTCGGCGTCGGCCCAGTCGATGACCAGGACCACCTCCCGCCCGTCCTTCGGGGCCAGGATGCGGGCCGTCAGCTCCGGCTGCGCGAAGCACGCGTGACCGTCGAGAAACGCGAGCAGCGCGTCCTCCCGGCCGGCCGCGGCCCGCAGGCGGACGATCTCTACATCGTGAAATACCTCAGCCATGTGAACACTGTATTCAGTAGTTAATTTGCGCGGAAGAGTGCCGGAAAAGTCGCTTCGCAAAGCGGATAGGCGGTTTCGCGAAGCGGCTAGCCCTCTCACCCGGGATCCCGTCTACTGTCATCTGTATCCATTAGCCGGCATCACGCAGAGCGAGGAGGAACATGAGCACGACCGCGGAGATTCCACAGCCGCCCGGCGTGACCCATGAGCGGTTGGACCTGGGCGACGACACCGTGTCCCTGCTGCGAGGCGGCTCGGGCGACCCGGTACTGTTCCTGCACAGCGCGGGCGGCGCAGGGACCTGGATGCCGCTCCATGCCAAGCTGGCCGAGGGGTTCGACGTCATCGCGCCCGACCACCCGGGCTTCGCCGGCTCCGGCGACTTCCCCGCGCTGGAGGACGTCCAGGACCTGGCGTTCCACTACGCCGACCTGATCGCGGCACTGGGGCTTTCGTCGGTCACGGTGGTCGGGACCTCGTTCGGCGGGTGGATCGCCGCCGAACTGGCCGCCTACCGTCCCGCACTGGTGGACAAGCTCGTCCTGGTGGACCCGATCGGCCTCTACGTCGAGGGCGCGCCGATCGGCGATCTGTTCGCGATGTCGCCGCAGGAGAAGATGGCCACGCTGGTGGCCGACCCGAGCAAGCTGGCCGGGCTCTTCCCGGACGACCCGGACGTGGACACCGTCCTCGCGCTCGCCCGCAACGAGGCCTCCTTCACCCGGTTCGCGTGGCAGCCGTTCTGCCACGACCCTCGCCTGCCGCGGATGCTGCCCCGGATCACCGCGCCAACGCTGGTGCTGTGGGGGGAGCTGGACGCCCTGGTCCCGGTCGCGCATGGCGAACGGTACGCGGAGCTGATTCCCGGCGCCCGCCTGGAAGTGCTGCCGGGGGTCGGTCATGCCGCGTCCCTCGAATGCCCCGACGAGCTGGCCGCCCGCATCAGCGACTTCGTCGCCTAGGAGCTGATCCCATGCTGTTCAACATGTTCCACCTGATGCCCTACCGGCACCTGGACATGACCTACACCGACACGTACGACTCGGCCTCGCTGATCCTGCCCAACGCCTACTACGACCGTGAGCTGGGCTCGGATCTCTACAACGAATACCTCGACCAGCTCGAGTACGCGGAAAAGCTCGGCTTCGACGCGGTGTGCATCAACGAGCACCACTCGACGGCGTACGGTCTCATGCCCGCGCCGAACGTGATCGCCGCGATGCTCGCGCGCCGCACGGAACGGGTCAAGATCGCCATCCTCGGCAACGCCGCCGCCCTGCGCGACCACCCGCTCCGGGTCGCGGAAGAGGTCGCGATGCTCGACAACATCACCAAGGGCCGCATCATCTCCGGCTTCGTCCGCGGCATCGGCTGGGAGTACTACGCGCAGTCGATCAATCCGCTGCACAGCCGGGAGCGGTTCGAGGAATCCCACGACCTCATCGTCAAGGCATGGAAGAGCCGGGACGTCTTCGAGTGGCACTCCAAGCACTACCACTTCCGTTACGTCAACGTCTGGCCCCAGCCCTACCAGGACCCGCACCCGCCGATCTGGGTGCCCGGCACCGGCAGCCCCGAAACCATGAAGTGGGTCGCGGAGCGTCACTACAACTACATGTCGGTCTACGCCCCCAGCCCGGTCGTCAAGCGCTGGTTCGACGGGTTCCGCAAGGCGGCCGTCCAGTCGGGCTACGAGCCCGCGAAGGAGCAGGTGGGTCTGTCCATCCCGATCTTCGTGGGCAGGACCCACGAGGAGGCGATGGAGAAGGCGCGCCCGCACATCGAGGCGCTCTTCACCAAGCTGATCAAGCTCCGCGCGGAGCTCCGCTTCCCGGCGGGATACCTCTCCCAGGGCGGCCTGCGCGGCCTGCTCACCTCGGGCGCCAAGCAGCTTCCGGACGTGACGTGGGAGGACGTCATCCGCTACAAGTACGCCATCGTCGGCAGCGCGGAGAGCGTCACCGAGCAGCTCGGTGAGATGAGCGATGACATGGGCTTCGGCAACCTCCTGGCCCTGCTCCAGATCGGCACGATGAACAACGAGGAGACCATCGAGAACATGGAGCGCTTCGCCCGCGGTGTCATGCCCAACTTCACCCGGACGGCGCCGGAGGCCGTCCCGGCGGCCTCCGGTGGCCTGAGATGAACCGGCTCGACGCCTCGGCGACGATCCCGCAGGAGCGCTTTCGCGCGGCGATGAGCCGGTTCTGCACCGGTGTCGTGGCGGTGAGCGCGATGGTGGACGACCGTCCGGTCGGGATGACGTGCCAGTCGTTCATCAGCCTCTCGCTCGATCCGCCGCTGGTCGCGTTCGCCCCCGCGCGGACGTCATCGAGCTACCCGTTGCTCCGCCGCGCCGGCCGGTTCACGATCAGCGTCCTGGCGGAGCATCAGGCGGACGTCGCGACCGCTCTCGCCCGCAAGGGCGGCGACAAGTTCGCCAGTATCGGCTGGCACGCCGGAACGTCCGGTGCCCCGGTGATCGACGGCTGCCTGGCCTGGATCGACTGCGGCCTCGAGGCGGAGCACGACGCCGGAGACCATGTGATCGTGGTGGCCCGGGTGCATGCTCTCCGGTATGCCGACGAGGGGACGCCGCTGACGTACTTCCGAGGCGCCTTCAACTCGGTGGGCGCGGCCTAGGGGCGTGTTCTAGCCGGCTCGGTGGGCGCGCGGGTCCGGGACCGTTCGGTGCCCGGACCCGCGCAGCGTCTGTGAGGGCAGTTCCCCGAAGCGGGTGCGGTAGGCCTGGGACATGCGGCCGAGGTGGGAGAAGCCCCATCGGAGGGCGACGTCGGTGACGCTCGTCCCCTCGAACGGGTCGGATCGCAGCAGTTCCTCCCGGATCCGGTCCAGCCGTTGATCACGGATGTAGGCCGAGGGCGTGCAGCCCAGGTCACGCGCGAACCCCGCTTGCAGGGCCCGCACGCTCACACCGACGTGGTCGGCGAGTTCGGGGACCGTCAACGGTGTGCCCAGGTGCTCGCGGACGTACCCCATCGCTTGCCGGACATAGGGTGCGCGAGCGGGCAGGATGTCGTGGCTGAGCTGCGCGGAGTAGTTGTTGGGGTGCCACAACAGGAGCGCGTTGATGACGAGCTCCTCGACTGTGACGGCGCTGGTCATCCCCATGGTCGAGAACTGGTCGCGAACCGCGATCTCGGCCTCGACGAGCTCGAACATCGCGCGCCAGCGCGCACCCGCCGCACCACGAAGATCGATACCCAGAGGCATCCGGATCGGTCCCCGGTGCAGCGGCGCGTCGATGAACCGCTGGAGGCGCTCCTCGACGGTGCGCTTGTCGATGCGCAGGATCAGCTGCGTCGACCCGGACTCCCACCGCATCCGCAATGGTTCCCCCGGCGAGGGGACGGACGGCCTGGTCGGGGACGAAACGATGCTCTGGTCCCCGCAATCGATGCGCGCCTCACCACGCATCGGCAACTGGATGCAGAAGCAGTTCGCCTCGCCGAGAGCGGTGATCTCGACGTCCGCGCCCCAGCCGAGATGGAGGAGCGTCACGGCGCCGACCTTCGCGGCGTGCAGCCGGACGTCGATCTTCCTTGGATCCCCGAGTACATCGACGGTGTGCGGGTTGACCACCGCGCTGGTGGCCGCGAGGGCGCGGTCCACATCGCGCCCGACGAAGACGGGATGTGGACTCAGCGCAGCGGGCACATCCGCAATACCCAGCATCTCCGTCCTACTCTTCGTGCAACTCCTTGGACGACATGGTCGAAGCCAGCCCTGTTGCGGCTCGCCGTCACCGAGGCCTGGCCGGTTGTCAACAACGCGGTTAGCTGTTTATCGTCGACGCCACGCGCACGTTTTGTCTAGCCTGATTCGCCACCGGCCTCCAGGGCCGTCCAGATCGCCGACGGGGTGAGCGGCAGGCGGTCGACCGCCCACAGACGACACCCAGTTCGCCGCGTCGTTGACCGCGTGCAAGGTCGCCTCAAGTGCCGTTGCCTGCACGGCATCCGGCGTCAGCTTGACCTGCACCACCAGCTTCACGCCCACACCGTAACCACAGGCACTGACAACGCCCACCGACCAGGCAGTTCGCAAGCGATGCGGCGACGCTCCGCGTCGCCGAGGTCAAGGATGCGATTCCTCCCGGGCGTGAACGCCCGGGGTTCCTTGCAAGAACAGGATGAACTTCGGCGCGGCTCATGCCGCCAGGCCGTCGGCCTGGGGGCATGAACCGCGTGAGGCGGAGGCGTGAGGCGGAGGCCGTCACCGCGCGGGCGAGCCTGCGGCCCGGAGGGGCTCGGTGTCGATGATCGACCTGACGTCTATGTCCTCGGGCACCTGCCCGACGTCCTGAAGCTTGCGTGCCCCGTCGGTCAGGTAGTCCATGTCGATCGACAGCGGCTCCACGGTCTCGCCCTCCGGCGTGACCGACATGTAGTTCAGGACTTCGTCGACGTCCGTGTCGATCGCGCTCGTACTCCACACCCCGGCCGGCGCGTACTCGGCGACGATCCTCTTCGCCTCGTCCGGGTTCTCGGCCGCGGCCTCCCATCCGGCCCGCTGCGCGCGCAACGTGCACGCCACCGCGTTGCCGTGGGCGCGAAGGAACTCGTTGTTCGCGTAGATGCCCGCGTCAGGCAGGCCCGCACCGTACTCGTTCGGGTCGAGAACGTTCACGTCCTCGGGGTAGGACACACCCTGCTCCTCGAGCATCGGGATGTGCGCGTAGGTGCGGAGCGGGAAGACGTCGACCTTTCTGTCCATGAAGTCGCTGACGTCGAAGGCAATTTGCTTGATCTGGACGTCGTCGCGGGAGAGACCTGCTTCTCCGAGCATGACCGCCATCTCGGGCGTGACGTTGCCGGCCCGCTGAATGCCGACGGACCTGCCGCGCAGGTCCTCGGGGCCGGACAGCGGCACGTCCTTCCAGCTGATGTAGCGCAGCGGGTTCTGCTGGGCCTGCTGGGCCACCAGCGAGATCTCCGCGTTGTTGGCGGTGGCGTTCAGGGCATCGGCGAGCGTTATCTCGGCGAGGTCCACGTTGCCCTGTGCCACCTGCAGCGTCGGGTTCACAACAGGGCCTCCCTCCTTCATCTCCATGTCGACGCCCTCGTCCTCGAAGAACCCCTTGTCGTAGGCGACCAGGAATCCGGCGTGCTGGGGATTGGCGATGAAGCTCAGCTGGTAGGTGACCTTCTCATCGGTGCATTGCGCGGACACGGACGCGGCTGCTCCGCCGGTGTCACCGCCGACCAGGCCGCAGGCGGCCGTCGTCATCAACGCGGCCAGCGCCGCGGTGAGGTGTCTCTTCCTGTACATGGGGTGGTGCTCCTTCGCAAGGGACGGGCCGGGGCCCTACAGCGGAATGCGGGTCCGGATCAGCCGCGTTTGAACGCCCACGGCGCGACGAGTCGTTCGAAGAGCAGCAGAGAGGCGTATCCGGTGACGCCCGAGAGCCCGAGGATGGCCACGGCCCCCCAGGCACCGGGTGCGTCGAACCGCTGGAGGGCGTCGTGTATGTGGTAGCCGAGCCCGTCGGCGGAGCGGAGGATCTCGCACACCACCGTGCCGATGAGGGCCAGGACGACCGAGTAGCGCAGCGAGGTGAAAACGTGCGGCAGGGCGAGCGGCAGCCGGAAGAACCGGAAGACCTGCGACCAGGAGGCATCGCAGGATCGCGCCAGGTCCATGGCGGCCGGTTGGATGCCGGTCAGCCCGCGGAAGGCGTAGACGAGCATCTGCGGGAACACCATGATGACGACGGTCGTTGCCTTGAACCATGTGTGGGAGTCGATCCAGAGCGCGACCAGCGGCGCCAGCGCGATGATCGGCAGCGACTGGAACGCCGCGAAGAAGCCCCCGACCGGGCCGGCGACTCGGGGCGGCAGGAAGAGCAGGGCGAGCGCCAGGGCGAAGCCGAGGAGGTTGCCGAGGGCCCATCCGGCGCCGACGGCACGGAACGTTTCGACGAAGGCGACCCCGAGATCACCGCGGGTCTCCATCATCGCCTCGGCGATCTGGTCAGGCAGTGGGACCGCGTACTCGGGCAGTGCGAAGACCGCGTTGAAGAAGGAGACCTGCCAGAGCGTGAAGAAGACCACCAGGAAGGCGCCGGGCGCGACCACGGACCGGATGCGTGCGGCGCTCATGACGCCGCCCTCCGCAGGCCGGGCTGCCACGGGGCCAGCACCCGCTCGGCGACGACCACCACCTGAGTGAGCAGGAACCCGAGAGCCAGCAGGATCAGCATCGCTCCCCACACGATCATCGCTCCGCTGGATCCGATCGTGAGCGCGGCGACCATCAGATACCCCAGACCGGACTGTGCGCCGGTGAAGTCGACCAGGATCGAGCCGACCAGGCTCAGCGGGGCCGCGACGCGCAGACCGCTGAAGAGCATCGACACGGCCGAGGGGAACTGGAGCCGGAGGAACAGGTCGAGCCGGCTCGCGCGATAGCTGGCCATCAGCTCATAGGACTCCTTGGGCGCCGACTTCAGCCCGCGCACGGCGGCGATGGTCACCGAGAAGAAGGTGATGAAAGCCGAGATGAAGATCCGGGTCGCGTCGTCGTTGACGAAGAGCTTCTGCGCTATCGGGACCAGCGCGATCATGGGGATCATCTGAGCTGCCAGCAACAGCGGGACCAGGGCGGCCTCGATCCAGGCCGCCTGGACCATCACCACGCTCAACGCGAGCCCCACCAGCGAGCCGATCACGAACCCGACGATCGCCTGCTTGAGGGTGATCCAGGTCGCCTCGAGGAGCGCGGCCCGCTCCTCGACGAAGAGCTCTGCGAGTTGGTGCGGGTAGGGCAGCTTGGCCGCCGCGACGGGACCGCCACCGGACTGGACCATCCAGGCGGCCGCGTACCACAGTCCGAGGACGGCCGCGCACACCAGGACAACGAGCGCGGCGCCACGCAGCCGCGCCGTCACCGCTCCTCCTGGGAGAAGATCAGCCGCCTGATCTCGCCGACCGTCGCGCCGAAGGCGGCCAGCTGCCGCGTCTCGTCCGTGCGCGGACGCGGAAGGTCCACGTCGATCACCTTCATCACACGCCCCGGCCGGGCGCTCATCACCACCACGCGGTCCGACAGCAGGGCAGCCTCGGAGATGGAGTGCGTGACGAAGACGACCGTCGACTTCGAACTCCTCGCCCAGATGGACAGGAGCTCGGTCTGCATCCGCTCTCTCGTCATCATGTCGAGCGCGCCGAACGGCTCGTCCATGAGCAGAATCGGCGGGGCGAAGGTCAGGGCCCGGGCGATTGCCACGCGTTGCTGCATGCCGCCCGACAGCTCCCACGGACGCCGCTTCGCGAAGTCGCTCAGGCCGACGAGGTCCAGCAGTTCCTGCGCGCGCTCCCGCCGCCTCGCCTTGGACCACCTCATGATCTGCAGCGGCAGCGCCACGTTCTCCTCGACGGTGCGCCAGTCGAAGAGGACCGGTTGCTGGAAGACGATGCCGAAGTCACGGAGCCGGCGGCGCTGCTCCGGCGACTGGCCCCCCACTTCCACCTGCCCGCCGCTCGGCTTGTCGAGGCCGGCGATGAGCCGCAACATCGTGGACTTGCCACAGCCCGACGGGCCAAGGAGGGAGACGAAGCTGCCTTCCTCGACGCGGAACGAGACGTCGTCGAGCGCGGTGACGCGGGACGCGCCGCGCCCGAACTCCTTGGACACGGCAGCCACGTCGATCGAGGAGCCCCTCTGCGCTGGCGCCTTCTCGGGTCCGTCCAGGACCGTCTTGGTCATGCTGAACCGCCACCTTCCGTTCGAATGTAGTCTGTATTCAGTTTTCAGTTGACGCAACCCCCACGTGCGCCGGTTCGACAAGGCCACCACCGCACGACAGGACGGCCGACGTCACTGCGGCTCCTGCCAGCAGTGCGAGCACTCCCGGACCCCTCCGCCCGCGCCGCAACCAACGCGCTGAACCCATCTTGATATACTGTAGACAGTTGCCACAATACCCCTTGCGTGAGGAGCTTCCCTTGCCCACACCGCCGCTGTCCGATCTGTTCATCAACGGCACGTGGCAACCGGCATCAGAGCGGTTCGACGTACGCGACCCCGCCACCGACACGGTGCTCGCCGCGGTCGCCGACGCCGACGTGCCGACCGGCCTGACCGCCGTCACCGCGGCCCACGACGCCCTGCCGGCCTGGGCGGCGACCCCACCCCGCGAACGCGCCGAGATCCTTCGCCGCGCCTGGGAGATCATGACCGCCGAATCGGCGGCCATCACGCGCACCATCGTGTCGGAAAACGGCAAGGCGTGGGCCGACGCGGCCGGTGAGACCGCCTACGCGACCGAGTTCTTCCGCTGGTTCTCCGAGGAGGCGGCCCGCATCGCGGGGGACTTCCGCCGTGCACCGGCCGGCGACAAGACGATCGTGCTGGACCACCGGCCGATCGGCGTGTGTGTGCTGATCACCCCGTGGAACTTCCCCGCCGCGATGGCCACCCGCAAGATCGCCCCTGCCCTGGCCGCAGGCTGCACCGCGATCCTCAAACCCGCCTCGGAGACGCCCCTCACCGCGCTGCTGATCGCCGGCATTCTGCAGCGGGCCGGCGTCCCGGACGGTGTGGTCAACGTGGTCACCACCAGCAGGGCCGGCGAGCTCACCAAGGCGATGCTGGCGGACGAGCGCGTCCACAAGCTCTCCTTCACCGGCTCCACGGCGGTGGGACGCCTCCTGCTGCACGAGGCCGCGGACCGGATCGTCTCCGCGTCGATGGAACTCGGCGGCAACGCGCCGTTCCTTGTCCTCGAAGGCACCGACGTGGACACCGCGGTCGAGGTCGCCATGGTCGCCAAGATGCGCAACGGCGGCGCCGCCTGCACGGCCGCCAACCGCTTCTATGTCCATGCATCCCTGGCCGCCGCGTTCTCCTCGGCCCTGACGAGGGCGTTGGAGAAGATCCGTATCGGCCCGGGCAGCGATCGCGTGAACGATCTCGGTGCGATGGTCAGCACGGTTGAACGAGACAAGATCGCCGACCTCGTCCGGACTGCCGAGGCCGAAGGCGCCGTCGTCAACACCGCGGGCGAGGCACCGGACCGCGGCGCCTTCATCGCCCCCGCGGTGCTGGCCGGCGTCGCACACGGCACCACGATCACGCGAACCGAGGTCTTCGGCCCCGTGGCACCGATCGTCGCCTTCGAGGACGAAGCCGACGCCGTCCGCATGGCCAACGACACCGAGTACGGCCTCATCTCGTACGTCGTCGGCGGCACCGTCGAGGACGCGATGCGCGTGGGCCGGCAGATGGACTCCGGCATGGTCGCGATCAACCGGGGCGTCGCATCCGATCCCGCCGCGCCGTTCGGCGGCACCAAGCAGTCCGGCCTCGGCCGGGAGGGTGGCTTCCACGGCATCCACGAGTTTCTCGAACCGCAGTATCTCGCCGTCGGGTTGTGACACGGCGAGCGAAGGGGGCCGGCACGCGACGGCTGGCTCCGCGAGGCGATCGAGGGCAGCGTCCGGCGCTCCGCCCTGCACGATGCGCCCTTCCACAGTGGCCACGACGGCCACCGGACGACCGACACGCACCCTCACGTGGCCATGCCCGCCGCCCTGCTCGAGCAGGGACGGACTGCGGGGCTGGCACCTCCACCTGTCCCGTCAAGACCCCCTGACGAAATGATCTTCGAGGCGGCTGGATCATTGCGGGACTGGTGATCCGCCGATGCCAGACCACGGCTCTCCGCAGGATTCCTCGGTGGTGCTCGCCGGGTCGGCGTCGGCGGCGAGCGGCCCCCTCACCGCACGCCTATTGCCCATTCACGTCAACGAATGTATACAGTAGCCACCGTCTGAAAGTGAGTCTTGCAGCGATGTGAGGAGGGTGCGGCCCATGGGCGACAACGTGCGCCCGATTCCGTCCAGCGAGGCGATCACCTGGGTCATCGTTCTCGCAGTGACCATCGCACTCGTGACCCGTGAGGTCGGCCCGTCGGTCGCCGGGGTGATGGGCGCGGTGGCCCCTGTCATCGCCACGCCGGCCACGCTCACCGGCCGACGCCCGTTCTACCGGCCTCGACTCCCAGGTCGCCTCGGCCCCCAGCGCCCATCCGGACGCCAACGCGATACCGCCGATCCTGGCCACCATGAGTCCGTTCGTCGTGCCGGCGGTGCGGCGGGCCAACGCCGCCGACCGCATCACCGTCTACTCGACCAGCGGGTCCGATGCCGCAGGAAGGACGATGAAGTACCGCACGGTCCTCTGAACCAGGCCATGCGCGGAATGCTCCGGCTCGAACCGGGCAACCCGGTGGCCCCGACCCGCTTCGTCACTCCGGCTCTGGTCAAGCAGGCCGGCACGAGCCAGCAGGCCCTGTACGGCACCGCCTGCCAATCCGGCTTCAAGAAGCAGTGGGGCATCGGCTGACCCCCCGCCCCGATCGTCATGTCCGATGCCCAACACGGGCTGTATCCCTCGAAGGAGTCGTGATGACAACCAACCCTTACGCATCGTCGCCGTTCAGCTACACAGCCGAACCGACCGCCGCACCGAACTCGATCGTTGAGCTCATGCCCGGCGCCCGCAACCTCGTCCACTACGCACAAGTAGCCCCCGGCGAGCGAGTCCTGCTGCTCATGGAGCACACCGTCGATCCCGTCGTGGTCCAAGCGATCGCCGCAGCGGCGGCGTACCGGGACGCGGAGGTCAGCATTCTCTCCGTCTCCCCCTTCAGCGCCGGGGGCTGGGACGCAGACGAGTCCCGCCTGATCGAGTCCGCGGCGCACGGAGCGGCCGACGTCGTCATCGCCGGAACCTGGTGGGGAGAAGTGCACACCGCTCCCCTGTTCTTCAGCGAGGTCGCCGCCAAGGGAATCCGCTTCACGTCACTGCACATGGCGGCAACGGCGACAGCCATGCTGACCGGCGCCCGGTTCCCCGCCGAGGTGCATTACGCCCTCGTGCGACGGGCCTTGAGCCAGCTCAACACGGCCAGCACGATCCGGGTGACCTCGGCACAGGGCACCGACGTCACCTTCTCCGCACCTGTCTTCACCCAGGACGAGGGCCCGTTGAAGCCGGGCGACTGGCGCCCGTTCCCGTACGGGGGCACAAACTTCTACCCCGGCAACACCGAAGGGGTGATCGCCGTTGAGGACTCGGCAGTCACCGGCGTGCCGGAGGAGCCGCTGCGGATCACCTTGGAAGGCGGCATCGTCAGCAAGATCGAGGGTGGCATCGCCGCAGAGCAGCTCCGCCGCTATGCGCCAGGCGGCTACTACATGCGTCACGCACTCATGGGCCTGAACCCGAAGGTCCGGGTGGCCGGGGGCACACAGTTCGAGCGCGAGAAGCACGCCGGCGCCTTCTACTGCGGCATCGACGGACTCAACCCCGAAGGCCAGGCCGATCCCTCGGGTCCCGGATTCGCACACTGCGACATCCAGGTCGACCGCCCTACCGTCCACGTGGACGGCGAGCTGTGGATCGACCGCGGCCGGCTACTGCTCCTGGACGCCCCCGAGATCCGGGAAGTCGCCGCGCAGTTCGGACCCGCGGAGGTGATTCTGGACGACAACCCGGGCATCATCCTGCCCCGCCGCTATACCGGAGCGGCCACGTCCCGCTGAGGCAGCGGCCTGCGGCTCGTTGACAGACCACCAAACAATGCTGGTGCAAGCGTCTGGCCGCAGGATCCTGGTCCGATGACCGGGACGCGGCCAGGCGGCCCACAGCCAGGGCGAGGTCGCCTTCGCCGCCAAAGGCGACCTCGCCCGAGACTCGCCATGGTCTTGCAACGTTGAAATAGCTCCTGCCAAGTTACTTCACTGATCTAAGTATGTCCCCTATAGTCCGTCTCCCACCACCACTCAACTCCACAGGCAGGAGAGGCGTATGAAGAAACCACGAAGAGCCGCAGGGCTTGGTGGGCGGCTGACCGCCGTAGCGGCGGTCGGCACCCTGGCGGTCGGCCTGCTCGCCACGCTCACCGCGACAGCGGCACCGGCCGCTCCGGGGGAACCGCGGCCCCAGACCCGCACGGTGGAGATCGCCGACCCGCAGGCGACGGCCGAGACCCGCTCTCTCCTCTCCTACCTGCGGGATCAGCGGGGGAACGGCGTCCTCTTCGGTCACCAGCAGACCACCGAGTTCGGTGTCACGATCGGTGAGGCCGACGGCGTCAGGTCCGACGTGCTGGCCGGCGTCGGCGACCACCCGGCGGTGTTCGGCTGGGACATGAGCGACGAGGGCTACGGGTCCTCACCCGGCGCACCGGAGGAGAAGTTCGCCACCTTCGTGGAGCTGATCCAGGACGCGCACCGCATCGGTGGGATCAACACCATCAGCGCGCACATGAACAACTTCGTCACCGGCGGCAACTACGGCGACACCGGGGGCGACGTCGTCGAGCGCATCCTGCCAGGAGGCGACCACAACGACGAGTTCACCGCCTACCTCGACCGCGTCGCACGGCTCGCCCACGCCATCACGGACGACGAAGGCGATCCCATCCCGGTCATCTTCCGCCCGTTCCACGAGAACAGCGGCTCGTGGTTCTGGTGGGGCGCCGCCCACGCCTCGCCCTCGCAGTACATCGAGCTGTGGCGCTACACGGTCGAGTACCTGCGCGACACCAAGGACGTGCACAACTTCCTCTACGCCTACGGACCCGGCGGCGGCTACGGCGGCGTCGACGACGTCTACATGCGCACGTACCCGGGGGACAACTTCGTCGACATCCTCGGCTACGACAACTACGACGGCACCGACGGCTCGCGGCAGTGGCTGAACGGCGTGGTCGCCGACCTCGGCATGATCGCCCGGATAGCCGAGGAGCGCGGCAAGGTCTCCGCCTTCACCGAGTTCGGCGAGAGCGGCGCCCTGAAGCCCAACGGCCAGAACGGCAACCTCCAGTGGTACACCCAGGTCCTGGACGCCATCACCGCCGACCCGGACGCCTCGCGCAGCGCGTACATGATGACCTGGGCCAACTTCGGTACCGACCAGTACTTCGTCCCCTATCCGGCGCACGACGGCGTGGCCGAGCACGAACTCCTGCCGGACTTCCGGGACTTCGAGGCGGACCCGGACTCGGTCTTCAGCTCCGGCCTGGACCTGCGGGACGTCTTCGACCGGCGGGTACGCGCCGAGCGGCATGAGCCGTTCCTGCACGTGGTGTCACCCACCGACGGCGAGCGCGTCACCACACCGGCCGCCACCGTCCGGGCCCGCGTCTCCGACGCCCGGCCGCGGCAGGTGTACTACACGCTCGGCGACGACCCCACGCGGCACCGGCTGCGGCTCGACGGCGCGACCGGATACTACACCGGCACCTGGGACATCGGCGAGGAGAACCTCGACAACACCGTCACCGAGCTGCGCGTCCGCGCCGTCGTGCCCGGCCACCGGACACTCGGGGTCGACTACCGCGTCATCCTCGGTGAGAAGCCGCCGCTGCCCCCGGGCGTCGTGGACGACTTCGAGGGCCATGTCGACGACACCGCGCTGCGCTCCGAGTACAGCCCCTACGGCGCCAACACGATCTCCCTCTCCCACGACCCGGTCGGGACGGGCGAGAACGCGCTGCGCTTCGACTACGACTTCGGCTTCCAGGACTACACCGGCATCGGCAGACGCCTGGAGGGCGACTGGTCCGCGTTCGACACCTTCTCGCTGTGGCTCAAGCCGGACGGCTCCCAGCACAAGCTGGTGCTTCAGCTCGTCGCCGGCGGCGTCGCGTACGAGGCCTACCCGTCCATGGCCGGCAGCGAGGGCGGCACCGTGACGATTCCCTTCGCCGACTTCCGTCCCGCCCCCTGGGACACCGCCAACGCCGACCGGCGCATCACCCCGGAGGACCTCGCCGACCTCTCCCAGTTCAACATCTTCATCAACCAGGCGGAGAGCGGTACCACCACCGACGGCAGCTTCTACGTGGACGACCTGCGCGCCAGCTGAGGGGAGCGCGCGCAGGCCGCCGGCGGCGGCCGGCCTCCTCACGCCTGCGGCGCCCGCGTGGAGTCGCGGATGACCAACTCGGGCTTGAAGAGCATCTGCTGATGCGTGTGAGCGGAGCGGTACTCGGAGAGCAGCAGGTCCGCGGCGGCGTGCCCGAGCTGATAGGTGGGCTGTCGGACGGTGGTCAGGCTCGGGGACAGTTCGGCCGCGAAGTCCACGTCGTCATAGCCGACGAGGGACATCTCCGAGGGCACGCGGATGCCGTGCTGCCGCAGGCCCCGCAGGAGCGCCAGCGCGGTGTGGTCGTTGAAACAGATGACACCCGTGGGGCGCTCCTCGCATGCCAGGAGGCCGGCCATCGCCTGGGAGGCGACGGCGTCGGTGGTTGCCGGCGTGACGTGCACCTCCGTCAGGGCGGTGGCCGGTTCCAGGCCGGCGGACCGCAGGGCCTTGTCGATGCCCTTGGCACGGTCACTGATGCTGGGCACGGTCTTCTCCGCGCGTATGTAGGCCAGCCGCCGGTGGCCGAGGCCGAGCAGGTGCCGAGCGGCCAGCTCGCCGCCCGCGACGTTGTCGACGCTGGCCGCGCAGAGGTCGGTGTGGTCGCGTTCGCGGTCCAGCAGCACGACGGGGGTGCCGCGGCCGCGCACCGTCAGCAGGCGTTCCAGTCCGACGCTCACGGGGCTGACCATGATGCCGCCGACGTCCTGTTCCTGGAGGATTTGCAGGTAGCGGGCCTCGCGCTCACTCTGCGCGTCCGTGCTGCACTGGACCAGGACGCATCCGGCTTCGGCCAGGCGGTCCTCCATGCCACGGGCCAGCGCCGCGTAGAAGGGATTGGCGGAGTTGGGCACGATGCAGCCGATCACCCGGCTGCGGGCACCGCGGAGTTGCCTGGCCGCGCTGTTGCGCACGTAGCCGACCTGGTCCATCGCCTCCTCGACCCGCCGCCGGGTGGACGCGAGCACGCGGTGCGGGTTGTTCAGCACGTTGCTGACGGTGGACATCGATACGCCCGCTGCCGCGGCGACCTGCCGGATGCTGGCCCGGCGGATACCCTCGCCCGCCTGCACTGGATCTCTCCTCCTCGCCCTCCGCCGCAGGTGTGGCACGCGGCAGCGCGATCAGCTTAGCCGACGGTGGGCACGGTTCCCCCCGACCACGAGGGCCGCGGCCCGCCCGCCCGGCCCGGCGCGGTGGCCCGTGTGCGGCCCCCTGCCCGGCTCGGGGCAGGGGGCCGCAGTACGCCCGGAGGCGGTCAGCCGAAGTCGGGCAGCTCGTCTCGGGTGATGACGTAGTCGTGGTCGTAGACCGCGCGCAGATGGTCGACCGAGTTGCTCTGGGTGAGGTGGGTGTCGTTCCAGGTGTGGAACCACAGCCACCGGGTGCCGGTCTCCTGGAGCAGGTCGGGGTCGGGGATGGGCCCGTTCTCGTGCAGGGCGATGGGAAGGCTTTCGCCGACGATGTCGCGGACCGAGGTGTAGAGGCCGCTGAGCGGGTCGTAGTTCTGCGGGCTGTTGTAGGTGTCGGCGCCGGCGATGTCGACGTACTCCTCGCCCGGGTAGAAGGAGGAGTCCGGCTCACCGTTCGCACCGAACATCCAGAGCAGGTTGTCCAGGCCCTTGGCGTTGGTCAGGTAGTCGTAGGTGTAGCGCCACAGCCGCTGGTACTGGTCGCCGCCTTCCTTGCTCCACCAGAACCAGGTGCCGCCCGCCTCGTGGAAGGGCCGGAAGATGACGGCAGCTCCGGCGTCCTCCATGAGCTGGAGGTTGGCGGCGGTCGCGTCCAGGCGTTGCAGGAAGGAGTCGTTCTCGGCCGTGCCGGGGGTGAGGACGGCGTCGATGGGGACCGCCATCTGGGTGCCCTCGTACGTGTCGGGATGGGTCGGCGCCCCCATGTGGTAGGCGACGTCGACGATGCCGCCGGCGTTCCACCACTCGAGGGCGCGGCCCACGTAGTCGCTGGTGGCCTGGTCCATGCCGCGGATGGCGGGCAGCTTGCCGGCGTTGTCCAGGATGTAGTCCATCTCGTACTCCGGGCCGCCCACCCAGGTGGACTCCTGTTGGCCGGAGAGGATGTGGTTGCCGTACTGCGAGTAGAGGTAGCACAGCAGGTCGCGCGCCTGGGGCGTCGCGTTGGGGTTGACCGGCTCGGCGCACTGGCGCGGCTGGGCGGGAGCGGCGGTGCCGGTGGGCGCGCCCGGCGGGGCGGCCGGGTCGGCACCGGCAGGGGCGCCGAGCAGTCCCAGCACCAGCGCACCGGCCAGGGCCCCGGCACCGACGAGGGTCCGCCGCAGCGAGCGGCGCCCGCCCGGCGGGCCGTCGTGCCGGATGCCCGGCGCGGTCCGTTCGAGGAGGAAACGCATCTTCTTCTCCGTCCCGTGAGGAGAGTGGACTGACGTGGACTCCGTCCAGGGGCGGGCACGGCGGATCCGCCGCCCGGTGCGGCGCCTTGTTGCAACGTCGCAATCCCCACTTCAACTTAGGGAGCTGGCATGGGCATGGCAACCCCTCGACGGGGCGACCGCGACGTCGTCAGGCAGGGGACGCTTTCTGGCAGGTCGCGGCAGCGAGGCGGCCCGGAGCGCATGCGCAAGTACCGGGCGCTGGGCCGATCGGGCGAGGCCGGCATGGGTGTCGTCCACCCCGGGTGCTCGCCGGGCGGTCGGCTGGTCGCGATCAAGGTCGTGCTGCTGTGGCTCGCCCAGGATGACTTCCTACGGGCCCGCTTCCGTCGCGAGGTCGTGGCCGCGCGGGACGGTGGGCGCCAGGGCCGCCTTGTGGACGCCCGGACCGCCGCCTGCGGCTATCCGAAGGTCCTGCCAGTTCACAGACTGTCCACTGCCCGGCTTCAGCCGCGGGCCCAGCCCTGGAGAGCGCCGTAGTACGCCGCGGTCATGTGACTGATCGCCGCTTCTTCGGTCAGCCCGGTGTTGATCAGGTCGAGGATCTCGCGGGGGTCGAACATGGCGTTGTACAGGAACAGCGCGTGATCAAAATGTTCGTCTGGCACGCCAAGGTGCCGCATCACGGTGCGGATGGGGCGCTCCCAGGTGTCCCGGACCGGGGTGATCACCTCGTCGTTCTCGCGCAGGCGGGTGAGGAACCCTGTGCGTGATCGGATGTGGACCATGGCGGGACCGTAGCTACGGACCAGGCGAGCCCATTCCCGGACAACATCCTCGAACAGGGCCGGGCCCGTCTTCGGGCAGTCGTGGCTGTAGTCGCGCAGCTTGACGATGACCCCGAGCAGGTAGGCGTTGAGCAGCTCATCGAGTGACGGGAAGTAGCGGTAGGCCGTGGCCACCGATAGGTTGGCCCGTTCCGCTATGACTGCCATGGTTGCCGCACTGGGCTCCGCCCTGAGGGTTTCCCCGGCAGCCTCCAGGAGCTTGCGCCGGTTGCGGATCGCGTCGCGTCGCATGCCGCGTCCGGTGCCTTGTTCCTCGTCCTTGACCGTCAGGGGAACCTCCCGGGCGCCTGTGTGGAAAGAGTCGTCTCTCAGGTCTGGGGAAAGATAGTCCGGCCCCTTCGGGCACTCTAACGCCCCGGTCCTGCCCTGCGCTGCGGGCAGTGCGCGAACCCCTAGGCGACCACCGGCGTCCTGGTGCGGCTGCGCATGCTGTCCATGCGCCAGAGAACTAAGACATATCTCTCAATTCTTCGTGGGCTGGATCCTGCGCGAGGCCAAGAATGCCGTGGTCGGTCCGCGACGAAGCGTCTCGGGCGCTCGGCCGAGTGAGCCCAGGCGGCGTCCGTCTCTCGTCCACCCCAAGGCCCCTTCGGCCCCCGATCCGGGAGGGCGGCCGGAGGCGGCGACAGGACCCTTGAATCACTCGAGGCGATGTGCGACTCTAATCTCACTTTTCAGCCCTGAGTCCATGGAGGTCGGATGAGCACGAGCGTTCCACAACGGGCCGCCCCCCTTCCGGACCGCATCAGGGCGGCGTCGAGGCGGCCGAGGACGCTGGGCGGCGCGGTCCCAGGCATCGTCTCCTTGGCGATGGGCGAACCGGATGGCGGCACGCCAGCGGTAGTCGTTGAGGCTGCCGTCCGTGCGCTGCGCGCGGGGCGCACCCGTTACTCACAGGTCACCGGGTCGCCGGATCTCCGCCGGGAGATCGCATCGCACCTGTCACAAACCGCGGGACACCGGTTCGACGCCGCCAATGTCGTCGCGACACACGGCGGCAGCGCTGGACTCGCGGCAGCCGTCCTCGCTCTGGTCGGCCCCGGCGATCGGGTGCTGATCCCGGAGCCGACCTACTCCCTGTACGCGGATCATGTGGCCATGGCAGGCGCCGAGGCCGTGTGGGTCTCCACTCTCCCCGACGGCTCGCTCGACCTGCGGAAACTCGCGGAGGCCGCGTCCGGTGCACGGATGCTCATCCTGTGCAATCCCGTGAACCCCACCGGGATGGTGCTCCCGGAGTCCGATGTCGAGGGCCTCGGCGCGATCCTCCGTGATCACCCCGACCTCTTTCTGTTGTCCGATGAGGCATACCGCGACATCGTCTTCGACGACATCGCGTTCGCTTCGGCGTTGACACTCACCCCCGTGCTGGACCGGGTCGTCCTCGCCGGCACCTTCTCCAAGTCGTACGCGATGACGGGCTGGCGCATCGGGTTCGTCTGCGCCGCTGCCGAGGTCGCCGACAAGATCAACCTTGTTCACCGCACCTTCAACGGGCCCATGAACACCTTCGTCCAGGACGCAGCAGTCGAAGCACTGCGCATCCCCGAGGAGCTGCACACACTCTCGGCGAGCTATCAGCGTCGCCGCGATCTGGTGATGCGGCACCTTGACGGTCTGGATGTCGTGAGCGTCGTACGGCCGCGCGGAGCGTTCTACGCGTTCCCCCGCATCAACAGCTCCCTCTCCTCCGAGGAACTAGTCCAACGGTTGGCCGACGGTGGCGTGCTCGTACGTGCCGGATCCGAGTTCGGTCCTTCAGGCGAAGGGCATGTACGGCTGTCCTTCGCTACCGACGAGGCGACGCTCGAAGAAGGACTGCGCCGCTTCGCCCACGTCATCAAGGCGCTTTAGTTCAGCTATGTCACGGGCGGCGGTCGGGCACCGCTCATGGGAAAAGAAGCCGTCGCCCGGAGTTTGCAATTCACCACGGGCACAATAAATCGACGATGACCGGCCCGCAATGGATCTTGCACCGAGCCAATTCAGTCACCGGCGCCCGAGCCACGGTCCGGACAGGACTGCCTCGTGCGCTTTAGATCACGGTTACGCCACACCTCCACAAACTTCTTGTTTCCGGCCTGGCGGCAGGACATGTTCGGCCGTGCTCCGCGCGACGAGTGCGGCCACGTACTGACCGTGACCGGCCCCGTCCGCTCAGGGCGGCGCCCTCCCAGAAAGCTGTCCCAGAACGCCGGCAATCGCGCCCGTCTCCGACTGCCACGGAACGTCGACGCATGGCCCTTTTTCGCTCATCAGCGACGAATGGTTGACATGCGGCCGACCGAGCCTCATAGTCAACCCAACTGAGATCCATGTCGTACTTCTACGGCGGGTCACCTCCACCGAGGGCCAGGCATGCCGGTACCTGGACACTGCCCGGCTGATGTCGCCCTTCACCTCGATCAGGGGCGGAGTCGACGCAAGGCCGACACATCCCTAAATGAGAAACGAATCGTAGATAATTCAGGCTGAGACGAGGGCGTGAGCGGCGATGGCCCGCGCACTCCGGCCGGCAAGAAGGAGTTCCGATGGCTTCACGATGGGTGAAGGGTGCTGGGTTGGCGCTGGCCCTTGCGTCGCTTGTCACCCTCAGCGCCTGCAGCAGTTCCAGCGAGTCGAGTTCCGACGGGGAGACGGTGACACTGGACTTCTGGGCTTCGGCGAACGGCTACGACAAGGTTGTCGCGCTGTGGAACGAGTCCCACCCCGACATCAAGATCAACCTGAGCCAGATCCCGGCGGGCAGTGTCGGCGGCTACTCCAAGATGCAGAACGCGGTCAGGGCCGGCAACGCACCCTGCCTCGGACAGGTGGGCTACGACACGCTCATGAACTTCGTCGCCAGTGGCGCGGTGGAGGACATTTCCCAGTACGCCAACGCAAGCAAGGGCCAGTTCGTGCCGTGGACCTGGAACATGTCCAGCGTCGGTGACCAGGTATTCGGCATCCCGGTCGACACCGGGCCGATGGCGCTGTTCTACCGGTCCGACCTGTTCAGGGAATACGGGATCTCGGTGCCGACGACGTGGGACGAGTTCGCCGCCGCTGCGCAGGAGGTGCACACCGCCGACCCGTCCGCGTATCTCACGACCACGCCGCAGGATGCCTATGACCTGGGAGCGCTGACCTGGCAGGCCGGAGGCCGTTGGTTCGACACCGCGAACGACCGGTGGCAGGTGACCATCGACAGCGCCCCGACGATGACGGTGGCACGGTACTGGCAGGACCTGCTGGACAGGGACCTGGTCACCAGTGAGCCGATGCTGGACACGGCCTGGTTCGAGAAGGTGCAGGACGGCCAGGTGCTGTCGCTGATCAGCGCCGTGTGGGCGGCGCCGCTGATCGCCGAGAACCTGCCCGATCTGTCCGGCAAGTGGGCCGTAGCACCGATGCCGCAGTGGACCGCGGGAGAGCACGCGGCCGGCAACCGCGGCGGCTCCACGACCGTCGTGCTCGAGGGCTGCGAGCACCCGCAGCAGGCGACCGAGTTCGCCGTCTGGCTCAGCACGAACCCCGACAGCGTCACGACCCTGATCGAGCAGACGGGCATCTACCCGGCCACCACGAGCGGACAGGAACTCCCGGCTGCGAACCAGCCGTCGGAGTACTTCGGCGGGCAGAACATCTACCAGGTGTTCAAGACGGCCGCCGAGAACACGAGCACGGGCTGGGTCTGGGGGCCGACCATGAGCCAGGTTCAGTCCGACCTGAGGGACGGCCTGCAGAGAGCCGGTGCCGGGCAGGGCACGATCCCCCGGTCGGTGACCGCGGCGCAGGAGAGCACGGTCGCGGCCATGGAGAACCAGGGACTGGACGTCGGGAACTGATGCCCACCTGGGTGACAGCGGCCACCCGGCGGTCCTCTGCCGCCGGGTGGCCGCGCCCGCGGGGCACAGCCACGGGAAGCCCGGCCAGCCCCATCGATCCGAGCCCTCGGCACGGGACGTCGACGCGACAAGACCAAACGGAAATGACCAACGGATCCTTCACTTCACCGCGCGGGGTCCACAGCATGGACAAGGAGCAGGCATGGCGGTAACAACGCCCGGCGACAAGGTCACCCGCGCCGTCGCCGGCCCGACGGCCAGGCGCGTCCCCGGCCGACGGCACACCCGTTCCGCGGTGCTGTTCCTGGCACCCTTCGGGCTCCTCTTCGCGGCGATGATGCTCGCACCGATCGGTTACGCGCTGTACCAGAGCTTCTTCAAACTCGAACGCAGCGGTCTCGGGCTGGCACCGCCGACGACCGTCTTCGCCGGGCTCGACAACTACGTGACGGCACTGCACGACAGCCGGTTCATGTCCTCGTTCCTGCGGGTCTTCGTTCTCGGCATCGTGCAGGTGCCGGTGATGCTGGGGTCGGCGCTGCTCCTCGCGCTCCTCCTGGACTCACGCGCCGCCGTGTTCAAGCGGACGTTCCGGCAGATCTACTTCCTGCCGTACGCGCTGCCGGGCGTGATCGCCGCGATCATGTGGTCGTTCCTCTACGAACCGAGCATCAGCCCGTTCACCTCGGCGCTGCGGCACATCGGGCTCGAGGTGAACTTCCTGTCCGACAACCTCGTGCTGGCCTCGACAGGCAACATGATCACCTGGGCGTGGACCGGCTTCAACATGCTGATCATCTACTCCGCGCTGCAGGCGATCCCCGGCGAGCTCACCGAGGCCGCGGTCATGGACGGCTGCTCCGGGTGGCGGGTGGCGTGGCATGTGAAGATCCCGGCCGTGCGTCCGGCGCTGATCCTCACCACGGTGTTCTCGATCATCGGCACCGCGCAGCTGTACAACGAGCCGGCGATCCTGAATCGGGTCGCCCCGACCGTCTCCTCCACCTACACACCGATTCTGGCCGCGAAGCAGTCGGCGGACATCAACAACTACAACTACGCCGCCACGCAGTCGATCATCCTCGCGGTGCTGACCTTCGCGCTGTCCTTCGGGTTCCTCAAGTTCACCCAGCGGAAGGGCACGTTCTCATGACGACTGTCACTTCCCTCCAGGCTGTCACTCCCGCACCCGCCGCCGAGCAGGTCCGTGCCCGCCGGCGCGCACACAAGACGCCGCTGGCCAGCCGGGCGGGTGTGTTCGCGGTCATGCTGTTCTTCGCCGTGTACACCCTGGTCCCGGTCTGGTGGCTGTTGGTGACCGCGACGAAGAACAAGGGCCACCTCTTCACCACGAACGGGTTGTGGTTCTCGCACTTCGACCTGTGGACCAACATCCGCGACGTCTTCCAGGAGCAGAACGGCATCTTCGCCCGGTGGCTCGTGAACAGCGTCATCTACAGCGTCGGCGGCGCCACGGTGAGCACACTGCTGTCGGCCCTGGCCGGATACGCGCTGGCGAAGTACGCCTTCCGTGGCCGAGACCTGGTCTTCAGCATCATCCTCGGCGCCGTCCTGATCCCGGACGTCATGTTCGCCCTCCCCCTGTACCTGATGTTCAGCGAGGTACACCTCGTCAACACCTATTGGGCGGTGTTCCTGCCCAGCATCGTCAGCCCGTTCGGGGTCTACCTGTCGCGCATCTACGCCGCGGCGTCCGTGCCGGACGAGCTGCTCGAGGCCGGCCGGCTCGACGGCGCCAGCGAGGCCCGGATCTTCTGGCGAGTCGCCATGCCGATCATGTCCCCCGCCTTGGTCACCATCTTCCTGTTCCAGTTCGTCGGCATCTGGAACAACTACCTCCTGCCGCTCCTCATGCTCAACAGCGACACACTTCAACCGGTCACCGTCGGGCTGGCGAACTGGCGGGAAGGGGTGAACCAGGGTATCCCCTACAGCGTCACGATCACGGGGGCGTTCCTGTCGGTGATCCCGCTGATCGTCGCGTTCCTCTTCCTCCAGAGGTTCTGGCGCTCCGGCCTGGCTGCCGGGGGCGTGAAGTGAGCCCGCCGGCCCTGCTGCGATCGCCCGGCACGCCATCACCAAGCAAGGAAGTCGCATGATCCGCATTCCGTTCAACGACACCTGGCGCGTCGGCCCTCTGGTGTCCGTCCACGAGGCCATCGTGGTCGCCGGCGCCGGGGAGGAAGAGGTCACCCTGCCGCACGACGCCATGCTGACGGGAGGGCGCTCCGCCGAGAACTCCGGCGGACCTCAGACCGCCTACTTCCGCGACGGGAAGTGGACCTATGAGAAGCAGTTCGACGTTCCGGCGGCATGGGCGACGAAGCGCGTCACGTTCGAGTTCGAGGGCGTCTACCGCGACGCCATGGTCTACATCAATGGCGCTCTCGCCGGCCAGTGGGCCAACGGATACTCCCGCTTCCACGTCAGCGCGGACCCCTTCCTGGAGTACGGCCGGGTCAACACGGTCCGGGTGGACGCCCAGGCGCACGAGGACTGTCGCTGGTACTCGGGAGGCGGCATCCACCGTCCGGTCAACCTCCTCGTCGGTGAGTTCGTCCATGTCACGCCGACCGGCCTGCGCGTGACCACACCGGACGTCGACGCCGAGCTCGCCACGGTGGTGGCGTCGACCGAGATCGTCAACGAGGACGTCTCCACGCGCGTGGTCGAGGTGCGTCTCGAGATCCGGGACGCCACGGGCGCGGTCGTGGCATCATCCGACCGGTCCCGGGTCACGCTCCTGGCCGGCGACACGATCACCACCCATCAGCGGGCGTACGTCCGGCAGCCGTCGCTGTGGAGCGTCGAGACACCGCACCTCTATCACGCATCCGTGTGCCTCCGCGACCACGGCGGCAACAGCGGCCCGCTCGACGAGGCGTCCACGCACTTCGGTATCCGTACCGTCACCGCCGACCCGATCCGCGGCCTGCGGATCAACGGCGAGACCATCAAGCTCCGCGGCGGTGCGGTCCACCACGACAACGGAATCCTCGGCGCCGCGGACTTCGCCGACGCCGCCGAACGGCGGGTGCGGATGCTCAAGGCCGCGGGCTTCAACGCCGTGCGCTCCGCACACAACCCGATGAGTGTCGCCATGCTCGATGCCTGTGACCGCCTCGGCATGCTCGTCATGGACGAGCTGTTCGACGTCTGGACGGTCGCGAAGTCCGGTGACGACTACTCGCGGAGATTCCCGCAGTGGTGGGAACGCGACGTCGACGCGGCCGTGGCGAAGGACGTCAACCACCCCAGCGTGATCATGTACTCCATCGGCAACGAGATCATCGAAGCCGGAACCCCGCACGGTGCCCGCTGGGGCCGCCGCCTCGCCGAACGGGTGCGCGCGGTGGACCCCACGCGCCTGGTCACCCACGCCCTCCAGGGCATGTACATCGCCCGTGACAAGATCCCCGCCCTGAAGGCCGAGCTGCGGCTGGACACCGCTCCACGAGGGCTGAACGACTACCTGGGCCAGGCCGTGCATCTGCTCGACGCCCTCATGGCCTCGCCGGTCGTCGGCGAGCGGCTGGCCGAGCCCGCCTCCGTCCTCGACGTCGTGGGACTCAACTACGGCGAGAGCCGGTACGTGCTGGACAAGGAGGCGTTTCCCAACCGTGTGGTCGTGGGCTCGGAGACGTTCCCGACGAAGATCGACCAGCTCTGGCAGCTCGTCACCGAGAACTCCCATGTCATCGGCGACTTCACCTGGACCGCGTGGGAGTTCCTCGGCGAGGTCGGGACCGGACGGCACGTCTATCCCGAGGACCAGCAGGAGCACCGCGCCCCCTACCCCTGGCTCACCGCCGAGTGCGGGGACATCGACATCACCGGACAGCGCCAGCCGATCTCGTACTACCGCGAGATCGTCTACGGGCTCACGCAGACGCCCTACCTCGCGGTGCGACGCCCTCGCGACGACGGATACTTCATCAAGCCCAAGGCGTGGACCTGGACCGACGTCTCGCCCAGCTGGACCTTCGACCTCCCCACCGGCTCACCGCTCCACGTGGAGGCCTACGCCGTGGCCGAGGATGTCGAGTTCCGGCTCAACGGCACCACCGTCGCGACCGTGCCCGTCGGTACCGAGCGGAGCTTCGTCGCCGAGGCCGACGTGCCCTATGAGCCAGGCGTCCTGGAGGTCGTCGCGTACCGCGAGGGAGCGGAGGTGGGGCGCTCGGCACTCCACAGCGCCGGCGAACCCGCACGCCTGAGGCTGGAGACGGACCGAAGCGCGCTCTCCGCCGATCCGCAGCGGCTGGCCCACATCGACGTCCGCCTCGTCGACGCGAACGGCGTGATCAACCCGAACCGGGACACGAAGATCACCATCGAGGTCGACGGTCCCGCCGTCCTCCAAGGATTCGGTTCCGGAGCCCCGTCCACCGAGGAGAGCTTCCTCGACAGCTCCACCACGTCGTTCAAGGGCCGAGCCCTGGCCATCATCCGGGCCACCGGGGAAACGGGCCGGATCACCTTGACCGCCCGGGCTCACGGGCTCCCGGACACCTCGCTCGGGATCGATGCCGTCCAGGCACAGGACGCCGATCGGCCCGGCATCCAGACGGTCTGACACAGGAGAGATCCGCCGCTCGGATCCTCATCCGATCCCGCGGCACGGAGACCCAGTTCCTCACATGACAGGAGAACGGCACAGATGGCAGACGCACCGTCCGTACATGGTTATGCGACGGCCCCGGAAGGCTCGGCGAACATAGAGGTCGGTCCTGAGTGGCAGCGTCCCGGCAGGCGTCTGCTGGAGGAGTTCCAGAAGCACTCGGTCGCGAACATCGGTGACGCACTCGGGCGCCTTGGCATGCCGGACGGTGGCATCACCCCCCTCTGGGACGGCTGCCGCTCCGTGGGCAGCGCACTGACCGTCCTGACGGTCGCCGGAGACGACCTGGCCGTGATCGATGCCGTCCCGCACATCCGGCCCGGCGACCTCCTCGTCATCAACGCCTTCGGGTACGCGGGTCGAGCCGTCATGGGCGACATCCTCGCCCAGTACTTCTCGTCCCGGGGGGCCGTCGGCGCGATCGTCGACGGGGCGGTGAGGGACCAGGACGAGATCCGCCAGCAGGGCTTCCCCGTATGGTCGCGCTCGGTCACGCCTGCGGGGCCGTGGAAGAACGGGCCCGGGGCTGTGGGTCTGCCGGTCGCCATCGGCGGTGTCGTCGTCAACCCGGGTGACATCGTCGTGGCCGACTCGGACGGCATCGCGGCCGTGCCCCTCACAAAGGCGCAGAACGTCGTCGCAGAGCTGACGCGGGTCGTGGAGTCCGAGCAGCGCATGCGCAACCGGGACAAGCAGACGCCCTGATCCAAGGGCACCTGATCACGCGTCGCAGGAGCGAGGACGATGACCCCATCCAGCACCACATCCGAACAGCCGACCGGCCGGCATGCCGTCCGGAGGACCGTTACCGTCGTTGCGGGACGGTGTCAGGTTGTTCCTCGTGGCAGGACGCTCAGGATTTCGGTGGGGCGGTCGTGGGTGGCGGTGGGGTTGAGGATGCGGTCGGCGAGGTAGCGAGCTTCATCTTGTTCGGCCAGTTGGATGGTGGTCAGTGGTGGGTGGACGAGGCGTCCGACGCGGATGTTGTCCACTCCGATGATGGCGAGATCCCGCGGAACGCGGATGCCTTCGAGGTGTGCCGCGGTGAGCAGCGCGATGGCGACTTCGTCGTTGTAGGCGGCGATGGCGGTGACGGGTGGAGCGAGGGAGCGCCAGGTGGCGAGTGTGGATCGGGCGGCGTCGACGTCGAGGTCCACGGCCGCGACGACGGGCTCGGCGATGCCTCTGGCGGCGCATTCCCGGCGGGCGCCGGCCAGTCGCGGGTTGGCGTACTCGCTCAGTTGCTCCATGTCGCCGGTGGTGGCGTAGGCGATCGACGTGTGTCCGACGTCTGTCAGGTAGTGCACTTGAAGGCGTCCGATGGACTCCTGCGTCGATGCCTGGTCATTCGTCGACGACGCCTCATGGCTGCGGAGGGTCGTCAGCGCCTGGATGCCCCACTGGCGGAGTTCGCGCTCTTCGCCGGGGGAGTACGGGGTGTCGCTGATGACGGCGCGTGGGTTGACAGCCCGCCAGACGTCGCCTGGCCGTTCGTGACCCTGGCCGTGGTACACGAGGAGGGTGAGGCCGTTGGCGGTGAGCAGTTGGGTCAGGGTGTCGAGGAATGACTCGGTGACCGCGCTGACGACGCGATGGGGCAGCAGTACGAGGACGACGTCGCTGCGGCCGGTGCGCAGTGCGCGCGCCGCGGCGGAGGGCGCGTAACCGAGCCGGGCCGCGGCCGCGCGCACCCGATCCCGTGTCGCCTCCGGGATCGAGAGCCCCTCCTTGTTGTTCAGGACGTAGCTGACGGTCGTCCGTGACACGCCGGCTTCGCGCGCGACGTCGACGCTGGTCACCCTGCGGGCCCGGTCCTGACGGGGCGCCGCGGTTGAACGGTCCGTGGTCATGCGGACGACTCTGTCACGCCAGGCGCCGATTCTGCCAGCGTCGCAGCCGCGTCGAGATGCAGGTCACTCGATTCATTAGTGACACGTGTCTTACACCGTTGACACGATTCACTAACAGGCCTACTGTCGCTGCACCGCGCAGGGGACGGCCCATGTGGCGGCCCAGGGAAGACGACTTTGCGGCGAGGAGCCGGGCGGCCGGGGAAGCGCCCGGAGAAGCGCCGCATACATCCCAAAGGAGCAAGAATGTTCGGCACACAACGACGTGTCCTGCGAGGACTGGCAGTCCCGATCGCCCTGCTGACGCTCGCCACCGCCGGCTGCGGCGGCGCTTCGAGCACAGGTTCCGGCAGTTCCGGCACGTCGGTTCTCACGCTCGGGATGACCGCCGACATCGTCGGCTGGGACGACCAGCCCGCCTATCAGGGGTGGGCGGTCGAAGCGGTCAAGGACACACTCCTCAGGTGCGATGAGACCGGCGCCCCTCAGCCGGGGCTGGCCAGGGAGTGGACGTTCAGCGAAGACACCAGCTCCGTGACGGCCCACCTCCGGCCAGGCGTGACCTTCTCGGACGGCTCGGCCGTCGACTCCGGGGACGTCAAGGCGAGCTTCGAACACGCGGCATCGAAGAACGGGCGGTTCGCCGGCATCGAGATCGAGACACCGGACGACCTGACGGTGACGATCACCTGGCCGGCACCGCAGCCCGCGCTCTCCCTGAAGCTGTGTGAGCCCCGCATCTCCCCGTCGGAGCAGATTGCCGCGGGGGAGCTGGACGACAAGCCCATCGGGTCCGGCCCGTACACCCTCGACGCATCCGCGACCACGCGCGGCTCGGTGTACACGTTCATCAAGAACGAGGACTACTGGGACGCCGAGAACTTCCCGTACGAGCGGCTGGTCATGAGGGTCCTGGAGAGCGAGACCGCGGCACTGAACGCCCTGAAGACGGGACAGATCGACGGGACCATCGTGTCCCAGGCCACCGTCGACGAGGCCCAGGGGTCCGGGCTCGAGGTCAAGACGCTGCGCGGCGTCACCACGCGCCTTCTGCTGACGGACCACCTCGGAGAGGCCATCCCCGCGCTCGGCGATGTGAGGGTTCGCCGGGCGATGAACATGGTCTTCGACCGGGACGCCATCGCCGAGCAGCTCTACCGGGGCTACGCCGATCCCGCCTACCAGATCTTCCGCCCTGACAGCGACGCCTACATCGACGGCCTCGACGACCCGTACCCGTACGACGTGGAAGCGGCCCGGGAGCTGATGGCCGAGGCGGGCTACGCCGACGGGTTCACGCTGAAGATCCCGTTCATGGAGGGGCAGAACCTCGACCTCCTCATCCCCTATGTGACCGATCAGCTCGGCCTTCTCAACATCAACGTGAAGCAGGAGACACTCAGCGGCCCCAGCGCCATCCAGGAGCTGCTGAGCGGCGACTACCCCGTGCCCTTGTGGCAGCTGGGGAACTACGGCGAATCCCTGCAGGACATCCAGGACTACGTGCTTCAGGACGGCATCTGGAACGTCATGCACCAGCCGGACCCCACGATCGAGGACCTGTGGCAGAGCATTCTCAACGGCACGGACGAGGAGCGTGTGGCGGCTCAGCAGGACATCAACCGGCACGTCATCGACCAGGCGTGGTTCGTGCCGATGGCGTACCCCGACGGCTTCTACGCCCACAGCCCGGACCTCGAGATCCCCACGATGTCGGACTACGCGGGACTGCACCCACTGCTGCGGGACTTCAAGTAGCCGCGGCCGGTCGAGGAGGAGTTGCCCGCGATGGTGTGGTCCCTGCTCTTGAAGCTTCTGCGAGCGCTGGGCGTGCTGCTCGTGGTCAGCTTCGCCACCTTCTGCCTGATGTTCGGAAACGGACCCGGGATCGCACGGGCGATCCTGGGCGAGTCCGCCACCGAGGCCGACGTCCGGCGTGAGGTCGCCCGGCTGGGACTCGACCGGCCACTGCTCGTCCAGTACGGCGACTGGCTCGGGCATGCGGTCACCGGTGACCTCGGGAGGTCCTTCTTCACGGGGCAGCCCGTGACGGAGGCCCTGTCGACGCGGGTGCCGGTGACCCTCACGCTGGTGGTTCTGACCCTCTCGCTCACTCTGGTGATCAGTGTGCTGCTCGGAGTGGCGGCCGCGGTCTACGGCGGATGGCTCGACCGGGTCGCCCAGTTCGTCGCCGTGGTCGGCGAGAGCGTCCCGGCGTTCATCGTGTCGATCGGTCTCGTGTCCCTGTTCGCCGTCTCCTACCGGATCTTCCCGGCGACCGGCTACGTGCCGCCGGAGGACGGCGTGAGCGACTGGCTGACCTCCGTGACACTCCCCCTGCTGGCCCTTCTCATCGGTTCGGTGGCGAAGGCGGCGACGCAGTTCCGGGGGGCCGTGCTGGACACTCTCTCGCAGGACTTCGTGCGCACGCTCCGCGCCCGCGGCATCCCCGAGTCCCGCGTCGTGTTCCGGCACGTGCTGCGCAACGCCGCCGGCCCGGGCCTCACCGTTCTCAGCCTTCAGACGCTGGCCCTCTTCGGCGGGGCGATCTTCGTGGAGCAGGTCTTCGCCCTGCCCGGCATGGGCCAGCTGGCCAACCTGTCGGCACAGCAGGGTGACGTCCCCATGGTGATGGGCGCCGTCATCGTGGCGATCATCGTCGTCCTCTGCGTCAATCTCCTGGCCGATCTGGCCAACGCTCTCATCGATCCGAAGGCGAGGGTCAGATGACAACGCTCTCGATTCCGGACGCGCTCCCGGTGCGGCGCTCCAGCCTCCGGCGGCTCCTCAGACATCCGACCGGGGCGATCTGCCTGGGCTTCCTCGTACTCGTGGCGGCCTTCGGGCTTTCCAGCCCCTGGCTGGCTCCCGTCGATCCGAACGCCACGGACCTGGCCGCGGTGAACGCGGGCCCCTTCAGCGAAGGGCACCTTCTCGGGGCGGACGCGACCGGAAGAGACATCCTCTCGCGGCTGATGTGGGGAACCCGCCCGACGCTGCTCGGGTGCCTGATCGTCCTGGCCGTATCGCTCTCGGTCGGCCTGACCAGCGGCCTCGTCGCCGGCTTCTACCGAGGCAGGATCGACGCGGTCGTCAATTTCCTGTCGGACGCCGTCATGTCGCTGCCCGGCATCGTCCTGCTCATCTCGCTCTACGCCCTCACCGGACCGAACATCATCGCGGCGATGGCCGTGTTCGGGCTGCTGATCGCACCCACGTACTTCCGTCTCGTCCGGTCCATCGTGGTCGGCGTTCGCAATGAGCTGTACGTCGACGCGGCCAAGGTTGTCGGACTGTCCGACGCGCGCATCATCGCCAAGCACGTGCTGTGGGCGGTGCGGGCGCCGGTCATCATCCAGACGTCCTTCATCCTGGCCGCCGGCATCGGCATCCAGGCCGGGGTGGAGTTCCTCGGGCTGGGCGACCCGGCCCAGCCCTCGTGGGGAACGGTCCTGCAGAACTCCTTCGACAACCTCTACAACAACCGCCCCGGCATGATCTGGCCGGCGCTCCTCATCAGCCTCACCATCATGGCTCTCGTCCTGCTCGGCAACGTCCTGCGGGACGTGCTTCAGTCGGCGGCACAGAGCAGGGACCTCAAGCCCGCGCGGCGCCGGGAACTCCTCCGCGAGGCCCGGAAGGCGCGCGCCGACGCCGCGCCGGAGGTCGCGGCGAAGGTCGCGCCGGACGTGATCCTGTCGATCCGCGGCCTTCGTGTCGGCTATCCGGGGAACGAGCAGCGCGTGCGCGAGGTCGTGCACGGAGTCGACCTCGACGTGCGCCGCGGGGAGATCCACGGGCTGGTCGGCGAATCGGGCTCCGGGAAGTCGCAGATGGCCTTCTCGACGCTCGGGATCCTGCCGCGTCAGGCGGTCGTCCTGGGCGGGAGCATCCGCCTGGACGGCACGGAATTGCTGGGCGACGACGATGCCCTGCGGCACGCTCGCGGCCGGCGGATCGCGTACGTCCCGCAGGAGCCCATGTCGAACCTCGACCCGGCGTTCACCGTCGGGGCACAGCTCGTGTATGGCCTTCGCGCCGCCCGGAAGATGAACAGATCCGATGCCGAACGCGAGCTGCTGGGTCTGCTGGCGCGCGTGGGCATCGACGATCCCGAGCGCGTGTTCCGGCTCTACCCGCACCAGATCTCCGGCGGGATGGCACAGCGCGTACTCATCTGCGGCGCCGTGGCCTCCAACCCCGGCCTCATCGTCGCGGACGAGCCGACCACCGCCCTGGATGTCACCGTCCAGGCCGAGGTGCTCGAACTGCTCCGGGAGCTCCGCGACGAGCGCGGGCTCGCGATGATCCTGGTCACGCACAACCTCGGCGTTGTCGCGGACATCTGTGACGCGGTGAGCGTGATGAAGGACGGGCACATCGTCGAGCGGAGCGACGTGGACGCGCTCTTCGCCTCGCCGGCCCACGACTACACGCGCGAGCTGCTGTCGGCATCCCGCCGTGTCGAACTCGCGGAGGTGTGAGAGGTGGCGGAACCAGTGCTGCGCGTCGAGAACCTCGTCGTCCGCTACGGCGGCCGCCGCGACCCCGTCACGGTGATCGATGACGTCTCCTTCGACCTCGCCCCCGGCGAGACCCTCAGCCTCGTCGGCGAGTCCGGGTCGGGAAAGACCACCATCGGCCGCGCGATCCTTGGGCTCGCGCCCGTGACGGCGGGCTCGATCACCTTCCGCGGGGAGATCATCAGCAACATCCCACGCGCCAGGCGACGCAAGGTCGCACGCGACATCCAGGTGGTGTTCCAGGACCCGTACTCCTCGCTGAACCCCTCGATGAGGATCGAGGACATCCTGGTCGAGCCCCTGGCCGCGGCCAGGTCTTCCGGCGGGCGGGCGCGGGTGCGGGAGCTGCTGGACGCCGTCGGCCTGCCGGCCGACGCCGGCGCGCGCTACGCCAGGGAGTTCTCGGGCGGGCAACGACAGCGGATCGCGATCGCGCGGGCGCTCGCGCTCGACCCGTCGGTGATCATCTGCGACGAACCCACAAGCTCCCTGGACGTGACCACCCAGGCCCGCGTGCTCACGCTTCTCGAGGAGATCCAGCGCGAGACGGGCGTCGCGTACCTGTTCATCAGTCACGACCTCGGCGTGGTCCACAGCGTGAGCGACCGGATCGCCGTCCTCTACCACGGGCGCGTCGTCGAGATCGGTGAGGCGCACGGCGTCGCGGCGGACCCGCGACACCCGTATACGCGCAGGCTCCAGATGGCCGCCCCGGTGGCGGACCCGGCGAAGCAGCGGCTGCGGCGAGCACGTCGCCTGGAGCTCGCGCGCGAGGAACAGCCCTCCGCCCCCGGCGCCAGAGGGGAGCCGGTCGAGACACGACGTTGAGATCCGGCCCTCCGCGCCCTCCACACCCCGCAAGTCCGGCCGCCTCGACTCATGCGGTCCGGCGTCATCACACACCGATAAGGAAGACGCACCGTGACGCTGTCCCATGACGACTACCGCAACTCCGGGCTGCCCGCCGACGTTCGGGCGGATCTCCTGCTGAAGGAGATGACGCTTGAGGAGAAATGCGGCCAGCTCACCTCCGTCCTGCCCTGGTCGCTGGTCAACGGAGACGGCTCCGACGCGGATGACGTCGAGGAGCCGCTCAAGCACCCACCCGGTCACGTCGCCGGGCTCTACCTGGACTCCCCGCGGCAGCTCGCGGACCTCGTGGGCCGCATCCAGCGGCAGATGGTGACGCGCACCAGGCTCGGCGTTCCGGCGCTGGTCCACGCCGAGGCGCTCAACGGCTTCGTCGTCGGCGGCCACATGGTGTTTCCGACCGGTACGGGGCTCGCCGCGACCTTCAGCCCCGAGCTCGTCGAGGAGATGACGGACCTCGTCCGCCGCCAGATGCGCCGCGTGGGCTTCCTGCAGGCGCTGTCGCCGGTGATGGACGTCGCCCTCGATCCGAGGTGGGGCCGCACCCACGAGACCTACGGCGAGGACCCGTACCTGTCGGCGGCGTTGAGCGTCGCCTTCACCCGCGGCCTTCAGGGCACGGACCTGTCCGCGGGCGTCATCGCCACCGCCAAGCACTTCCTCGGGTACGCCCTGAGCACCGGCGGCATCAACCTGTCGGCGTACGAAGGGGCCGCGCGGCAGACGCGGGACATGGTCGCCTACCCCTTCGAGGCCGCGATCCAGATCGCCGGACTCAGGTCGGTCATGAACTCCTACGGCGACGTCGACGGCATACCGGTGGGCGCGTCCAGGGAGGTTCTCACCGATCTGCTGCGCGACACCCTCGGGTTCGACGGCTTCGTGGCCTCGGACTACACGACCCTCGAGCACATGACCGGCCGTCAGCGCGTGGCGGCCACGCCTGGGGAGGCCGGGCGGCTGGCGATCGCCGCCGGTCTGGACGTCGAGCTGCCCAGCGAGTACGGCTACGGCGCGGTGCTCGCCGGCGAGGTCGAGCGAGGTGCCGTGGACGAACGTCACGTCGACACGAGCGCCCGGCGCGTGCTGCGGGCCAAGTTCGAGCTCGGTCTCTTCGAGAACCCGTATCCGCGGGAGCACATCGACGTGACCGCCGTCGCGGCCGAAGGCAGGGACCTCTCACAGCGGCTGGCCCGGCGATCCGTCGTGCTGGTCACGAACGACGGAGTCCTCCCCCTGTCCCCCGGAGCGCTCACCGTCGCGGTGGTCGGGCCGCACGCCGAGGCGGCCAGGCACCAGTTCCCCGCCTACAGCTATCCGGGGTGGCGGGAGATGACCATCGCCATGTCCCGGGGGGAGCTCGGCAACATGGTCGGGGTCGACCCCCGCATGGCCACGTGGAACGCCGAGCTGATTCCCGAGGTGGACCAGGAGGAGTACGTCCACGCCCAGTACGGAGCCCGCACGCTCGCGGAGGGGATCGCCGCGTTCGCGCGTGGCGTCCTCGCCGAACAGGGAAGCTCGCTGACGCGGCCGATGGGGCCGGACGCCGTGGAGCGGGCGGTGGACGCGGCGCGGCGATCCGACGTCGTCGTGCTCGCCCTCGGCGGGGCGAGCCTGCTCTTCCAGGGAGAGCGCACCGAGGGTGAGGGCAGCGACTCGGCGGACATCTCGCTGCCGGCCGCGCAGACCCGGCTGGCCGAGGCGGTGGCCGCCACCGGCAAACCCGTCATCGCCGTGCTCTTCCAGGGCCGCGCCTACGCCTTGCCCGAGGTGGTCCTGAACGCCTCGGCGATCGTGGTGGCGTCCTACGGAGGCCCGTTCGGCCCGGCGGCCGTGGCGGAGGTTCTCTTCGGCCGGGTCAATCCGAGCGGGAAGCTGCCGTACAGCATCCCGCGCCACTCCGGGCAGATCCCGGTGTATCACCACCAGAAGGCCGGCACCGGGTACCGGAATCCGCTGCCGCCCGGCGTTCCCCAGCATTACCTCGACATGGCGGCCACGCCGCTGTACCCGTTCGGGCACGGCCTGAGCTACGCGGACTTCGCGCTCGCCGATCTGGCGTGTGACGCGGAGATCGACACCGGCGGGGTCGCCCGGATCGGGGCAACGGTCAGCAACACGGGTGCCGTCGACGGCGCGACCGTCGTCCAGCTCTACGTCCGCGTCAACACCTCCGGTGTCACCCGGCCGGCCCAGCAGCTCGCCGGGTTCTGCCGCGTCGAGCTCGCTCCCGGGGAGTCCCGCGGGGTCACCTTCCATCTCGCGGCCGCACAGCTCGGGTACACCAACGCCGCCCGCGACTTCGCCGTCGAGCCCGCGAACGTCGAGTTCTTCCTGGGATTCGACGCGGACGACCGCCGCCTGGCGGGATCGTTCGAGCTGGTGGGCCGGATCCGGGTGCTCACGAGCGCGGAGCGGAGCTTCCTGTCCCAGGCGGTGGTCGAGCATGGCTGAGACGTCCGGGACGGCTGACGAGGGAGGGCCGCGCCCCCGGCGGCGGTCGCGCGGCGGCGCCGCCGAGAACCCCATCGTGCCCGGGTTCCACCCCGACCCGACGATCTGCCGGGTCGGAGCGGACTACTACCTCGCGCACTCCAGCTTCGAATACTTCCCCGGCGCGCCGATCTTCCACAGCCACGATCTCCTGGCCTGGTCCCAGATCGGCAACATCCTCGACCGGCGCACCCAGTTCCGCCGCGGTGAGGCGCGGCCCTCGTCCGGGATATACGGCTCGACGCTGCGTCATCATGCCGGGCGCTTCTGGTTCGTGACGACGAACGTCAGCGACTTCTCCTCCGGCCTGGTCCTCGTCCACGCCGACGACCCGGCCGGGCCATGGAGCGAGCCGGTGTTCGTCCGGGCCGCGCGAGGCATCGACCCGGACCTCTGCTGGGACGACGACGGACAGTGCTACCTGACCTGGAAGGCGATGAGCGCCTCCTTCGAAGAGGGAGAGATACAACAGGCCCGTCTCGACCTCGCGTCCGGCGAGCTGCTCGGTTCGCCCTACCCGCTGTGGCAGGGAAGCGGCCTGCCCGCGGCGGAGGCGCCGCACCTCTACCACATCGACGACTACTGGTACCTCTTCCTGGCCGAGGGCGGGACGGAGCGGGGCCACTGCGTCACCGTGGCACGCGGCCGCGCTCCGTGGGGGCCGTTCGAACCGTTTCCCCTCAACCCCGTCTTCACCCGCCGCAGCACCATTCACCCGGTCCAGAACGTCGGCCACGCCGACCTCGTGCGGACCGTGGACAGTGAGTGGGCGGCCGTCTACCTCGGTACCCGCCCGCGCGGATCGACCCCGGGCTTCCACGTCCTGGGCCGGGAGACGTTCCTCGCGGGCGTGGACTGGGCCGACGGATGGCCGGTCTTCGACGAGGGGCGCTTCGACCCGCCGCCACCGGCCACCGCCTTCACCGACGACTTCTCGGCGGCCCGGCTCGACGCCCGGTGGGTCGTCCCGGGCGGCGAACCCGAAAACGTCGGTGCGCGGCATCCGGCGGGTGGACTGGAGCTGCGGCACCTGCCCGACGGCCCCACCGGGCCCGGTCTGCTGTGCACGCGCGTCCGTGACCTCGCCTGGACCGCCGACGCGACCTTCGAGGGCTCGGGGCGGTTCCTCCTGCGGCTCGACGACCGTCACTGGTGCGGGCTGACGTTGGAAGACGGCCAGGTCCGCGCGACGGTGCGGGTCGGCGCCGTCCAGCAGGACCTCGACGCGGTCGCCGTCGTCGGGACCACGGTGGCGCTCCGGATCGCCTGCCTGCCACCCCGATCGGCACGCATGCCGCTGGGCGATGCCGGGCCTGACGAACTGGTCCTGTCCGTCGACGACGGTGACGGGCCCGTTGAGCTCGCGCGCCTGGACGGGAGATACCTCTCCACCGAAGTCGCCTCCGGCTTCACGGGCCGCATGCTCGCCCTCTGTGCAACGGCCGCGAAGGCCCGCGTGCTGTCCGTGGCGTACGAGCCGCGATGAACGCGAAACAAACCCGGACGATGAGCGCGCCTGAGGCGGGGAGCATGCGAACCGTCGCGACATGGAGAACCGCTGAGTTCTCCTTCGAGAGCCTCACAGACCATGCGAATCCCTACACCGATGTCCAGGCCCAGGCCGTCTTCACGGGTCCGGGCGGCATCCAGATACGGCGGCCCGCCTTCTGGGACGGCGGGCGCACGTGGAAGGTGCGCTTCGCCCCGACTCGTCCGGGCACCTGGCGCTACGCGCTGTCGTCCGACGACGCGTCCGACGGCGGCCTCAACAGCCCAGCCGGCGAGCTGCGATGCGTTGACGACCCGGAGGACGGCCACTCGATCTACCGCCGTGGCTTCCTGCGGCGGGGGCCGGGCGGCAGGTATCTGTCCCATGCCGACGACACCCCGTTCTTCTGGCTCGGCGACACGCACTGGCGTTTCACGCGGGAACGCTGGGACGAGGCCAACAAGCCACGCTGGGATTCCCAGTTCCGGGGGATGGTGGACCGGCGCGTCGGGCAGGGGTTCACCGTCTACCAGACGAATCTGATGATGTTCGACTGGTCCTCCGGCGCCAGTCCCTACTGGCTGGGAGGAGAGACGTTCGAGGAGATCGACGTCGGCTACTTCCAGGCCAACGTCGACCCACGGATCGCCTATATCGCCGGTCACGGGCTGGTCAACGCCATGGGTCTTGGCTGGTACGCCGTCGTGGACGCCGACCTGGCGGGTGTGAAGCGTTTCGCGCGGTACATCGTGGCCCGCTACGGCTCCTACCCCATGGTGTGGACCCTCGGGGGTGAGGTGGCGGGCTATGAGCCCGACCGCCGGGAGCAGCGGATCGACGCCTGGCGGGAGGTGGCGCTGGCGATCAGGGACGCCGACGGCTACGACCAGCCGCGCACCGCCCACGCCACCGCCGAACGACCCATCGCGCCCTACTACCAGGGCGAGGACTGGCTGACGCTGACGCTCCATCAGCACGGACACGGCGACTTCGACCTGAGCGCCGTCCACTACCGCGACCATCTGGCCGCTCACCCCGGGACGCCACTGGTGGAGGGCGAGAGCATGTACGAAGGGCTTCTCAGCGTGGAGTTCGCCGGCCGCCGCCCCGTCACCGACACGATGGTGCGGCACGTCGCCTACCGGGCGATGCAGTCGGGATGCTGCGGCTACACCTACGGTGCCCAGGGCTGCTGGAACGCCGCATGGGAGCGCGACGAGGGCAGGAGCATGTGGGGCGATCTCCCGTGGTACGAGGGGATCGACCTCCCCGGAGCGGACCAGCTGAGCCACCTGCGCCGCTTCTACGAGGACGTCGGCTGGTACCGGCTGCGTCCCTTCCCCGAGTGCTTCAGCTCGCCGTATGTCTTCAACAACACCATGTACGCGCCGCAGGTCACGGCCGACCCGGAGATGGAGACGGTGGTGATGTTCTTCGGAGAGACATACCGGAACGGCGAGGGACGGGCCATGCTGTCGCTGCTCAGGAGCACGTCCTACACCCTGCGGTGGTTCGACCCGCGGACGGGAGCGTATGCGACCGCTCACGAGCGGGCGCGGCCGGTCGACGGAAGACTGGCGCTCCCCGGCAAGCCGGACGGACGGGACTGGGTGCTCCTGGCACAGGCGGACGGAGAGGGCGGAGAGGGCGGCTCCTTGTCTCCCGGCTACCAGGTCAGAGGAGAAGCGCTCGATCCTCCGCCGCAAGCAGACGTGACTGACCGACCAGGCCGGTGTTGAACCGCGCCCAAGGCCCGGCCACCTCAGCGGTGGCCGGGCCCGGGCGGGCCGGATGTCAGCCGAAGTCGGGCAGCTCGTCGCGGGTGATGACGTAACTATGGTTGTAGACGTACCGCAGGTGGCTGGTGGAGTTGCTCACCGTCAGGTGGTTGCCGTGCCAGGTGTTGAACAGCACCCACCTGGCCCCGGAGGACTGCAGCCGAGCCGGATCGGGGATGGGGCCGTTCTCGTGCAGGGCGATCGGCCGGGAGGGTCCGACGATGGCGTACGTCCGGTCGAACATCGCCTTCAGGGGGTCGTAGTTGCCGTCACCGGCGTAGGTGTCGGCGCCGCCGATGTCCACGTACTGGCTGCCGGGGTAGAAGGCGCTGTTGGGCTCGCCGTTGAAGCCGTGCAGCCAGATGAGGTTGTCCAGGCCCTTGACGTTGGTCATGTAGTCGTAGGTGAAGCGCCACAGCCGGTTGTACTGGCTGCCGCCCTCCATGCTCCACCAGAACCAGGTGCCACCGGCCTCGTGATAGGGCCGCCAGATCACGGCCGCACCGGCGTTCTCCAACTGCTGGAGCTGGGCCGAGACGCCATCCAGACGGCCGATGAACGACTGGTACTCGGCCGTGCCGGGGGTGAGTACCCGGTTGATGTCGACCCGCTGGCGGGAGCCGTCGTAGCCGTCGGGGAAGGTGGGAGCGCCCATGTGGTAGCCGACCATGGGTATCCCGCCCGCGTTCCACCAGGCGATGGCCCGCGAGGCGAAGTCCGGGGAGTCGCCGCGGTCCAGGCTGCGGATCGCGGGGTATCTGCCGGTGTTGTTGTAGATGTGGTTCATCTCGTACTCCGGGCCGCCGATCCACGTGGATTCCTGCTGGCCGGAGAGGATGTGGTTGCCGTACTGGCTGCGGATGAAGCACAGCACCGCACGGGCTTGAGGACTGGCGTCGGGATTGACGGGCGATACGGTGCAGTCGCCCGGCGTGCCGCCACCGCCGACCGTCCACCGTTGGTTGGCCTGCAGGTTGCAGTTCCACAGGGCGACGCGGGTGCCGTTGGCGGTTGCCCCGCCGGCCACGTCCACACACAGGCCGGACTGTTCGCCCAGGATGCTTCCGTCGCCGCGAAGGGTGAAGCGCTGGTTGGCCTGGCCGTTGCAGTTCCAGATGACCAGCCGCGTGCCGGCCGCGGTGCCGCCGTTCTCCGCGTCCAGGCAGCGGGTGCCGCCGAACGTGCGCAGTGAGCCGCTCACGAACTCCCACTGCTGGTTGGCCTGGCCGTTGCAGTCGTGGATGCCGACCTCGGTGCCGGGCGTCTGGCTGTTGCCGACGACGTCCAGACAGCGGCCGGAAGCCGCGCTGACGAGCGTAGCCGGAGCGGCGCTGGCCGGCGCGGCACCGACCAGACTCAGGAGCATGGTCAGGGCCGCCATCGCGGCCCCGGCCAAGGACAGCCGCCCGCGGCCGGTGCGGGGGCCTCCTGCATACCGTCTTCGTTCTCGTGCAGGCGTGTCAGAAGTCATCGTTGTCTCCTTTTGACGGGAATACGGCTCGTTGGGCCCGCCTCGGAGCGGGCAGGGTGTGAGAGGAAGCCGGATTGCAACGTTGCAGAGGCTAGCGATGTGACCAGTGCCTGACAATCGCTGCCGACAAGATTTCTCTCTTGCGTGCGAACGTTGATCTAGCGTCCCGCGTCGCTGATCTGCTGCTTAACCTCGATTCGTCAGCGGTGTCGGTCGCTGATCGGTGCGATGATTCGCCCGTAATGCCCTTTGCCGTTGAGGGACGGGCCGTCGCGTGACGCCGCGGGAACCGACATCGACCTTCGTGCCGGGAGAGCGAGACTATTGACACGCCTGCCGACTGAATACAGTATTCAGCCGTCACCGATGCCCCGTGAGAGGTGGCTTCCTTGTCTACTGTGTCGTCGCGGCGGCCCGCGCCGCTCCCCTCCGATCCCACAGCCGGCCAGACCATCGGCACTCGTCGCCGCTCCATGCGGTTCCTGCGCGGCGCCACTGCCGCCCTGGCGGTGCTGGCAGCCATCTTGCCCAGCACGCCCGCGTCGTCGGTCGGTGCAGCGCAGACAGCGCCGGCCGTGCTCGATGCAGCCGGCGTCACCGGTTCCGACGACCTCGCCACGCTGGCCTCCCAGGTCGCGGAGCCCATCGGCGTCGCCCCCGTTCGCAGCTGCGGCCAGCTCGCCAGGGAGAACCTGGCACTTGACGACGATGCCCCTGCGTGGGTGGGCAGTGCCCAGGTTGTCGCGGCCTCGGACAGCATCGCCGAGCACTGCCGGGTCGTGGGCTACATCGAGCCTGCCATTCGATTCGAGGTCAACCTGCCAACGAGCACATGGAATGGCCGCTACTTCCAGACCGGCTGCGGCGGCTTCTGTGGCCAGGTCCCGGTCCATGGCTGCGCTGACGCCCAGCGACTCAACTTCGCGACGGCGGCGCAGAACATGGGCCATGACCTCACGGGGCTGGGCTGGAGCGCCCTGTGGGCGCGCGACCCAGGGCTGCGCGAAGACTTCGCGTATCGCTCGACCCACGTCACCGCGGTGGTCGCCAAGCGACTGATCGAGCTGTACTACGGCCAGCGCGCCGACCGCTCGTACTTCGGCGGCTGCTCCACCGGTGGCCGTGAGGGCCAGATGGAGGCGTCGCGCTACCCCGACGACTTCGACGGGATCGTCTCCGGTGACCCGGCGTACCCCCAGCGCCTGGGTAGCATTTTCAACAACTGGGTCGCGCGGCACGCCCTGCGCCCGGACGGCTCGCTGATCTTCAGCCAGGCCAAGGCGGCCTGGCTGCATGGGCAGGTTCTCGCGGCGTGTGATGGTGCCGACAACCTGACCGACGGCCTGATCGAGGACCCACGCAACTGCGCTTTCGATTTCGCCCGCCTGGCCTGCGCGAGCGGCGAGGATCCGGCCGGTTGCCTCACCGGCGAGGAACTCGCCGCGGTGGAGAAGTTGTACGACTTCCCGCGAAACAGCAAAGGCCGGATCCTCTACCCCGGGCGGGTCGAGCCCGGCTCGGAGATGCAGCTCGCCGACGCCTCCTGGCTCGGTGGACAGGCGGCGTTTTCTGCGGAGTGGCTCCGCCACGCCGCCTTCCAGGAAAACCCGCCCGGCGACTTCAACCTCCGTGACCTCGACTACAACCGTGACCCGGCCGAGCTGCGCGAGCTGCTGCCGCTCTACGATCCCGAGCCGGACTTGCGCGACTTCCGACGCGCCGGCGGCAAGATGCTCGTCTACCACGGCTGGGCTGACCTCGGCGTGGCGCCGCTGGAGCAGATCGACTACCTCGCCGAGGTCCGCGAGCGGATCGGATCGCGGACCGGCGACACCGTCCGGCTGTTCCTGGTACCCGGCATGCAGCATTGCCGTGGCGGCGTCTATCCCGTCGATGGCCTCGATCTGATCGAACAGGGCCTGCTACGGGTGGTGGACTGGACCGAGAACGGCGTGGCGCCCGACCGGCTCGTGATCGGCTACGGCGCCGAGGGGACTCAGGAAGGTGGGCCGGTCGTCCGCACCCGCCCTGCCTTCCCCTATCCGCAGGTCGCACGTTACGACGGCTCAGGCAGTACCGACGACGCGGCGAACTTCGTGCCCGCAGCGCCGCTGGTCGACCACACCGGCAGCGAGGACATCGCCTGGAGGTGGTGAGCCACCCACCCCCTGCCGGGAGTCGCTGTGTGGCTACCGGACAGGTAGGGACTACCAGCGCCGCAGTGAACAGATTGGGGCGCAGCCAAGAACCCTCCCCGGCCGGAAGACCTTCCGGCCGGGGAGGGTGAGCTGTTGGGCTACCGCGAACGCGACCCACATCCGAACCTTCAGGTCGGTCTGGTCGGTGTTCATGGGTTCGTCGTCTCCTCCGCATCTCGTCCCGGCTCTCGTCGCCTGGAGACGTCGACCGGGGCCCGTCAACCAGGGCTCGCGGCGCTTCCCCGTCCGGCGCCAGACAGGCATGAGGTCGGCCCGGATGCGATCCGAAGGTTAGACCTGCGTTTCAAGAGACGAAATTTGTTCCCGCGCACGTCTTCCCGTCTGGGCGAGGGTTGGCTAGTGTCGCCACAAGTTCCAAGATATCGATCACTATTCCATTAATTGGAATGCAGGGTAGGGAGGGTGGTGACGATGCGTCGCAGCGCTCTCCGGTACGGCGGACGCTTCGCACTCGGCCGTGACATGGAGGTGCGACACGCCAGCTACACCCGGCACTCTGCCAATGCCCGCATCGGCTCAGGCGCGCCCGTCGCGCCCGAACCGCTGCGAAACGGACCGGGAACCCAGGCACCCCCCGGCGACATGATTCGCGGCCGACGGCTCGACGCGGAAATCCCGGCAAGCAGGCCCCACCGTCGGCTCCAGCAGCGACCAGCAGCCGCGCGAGATTCCAGTGACTCCCCCAGGAACGGACACCATGATCCCTTCGCGCACCGCGCTCATCACCGGAGGCGCCAGCGGCCTGGGCAAGGCCACCGCTGCCCGGCTGGAACAGGAAGGCGTCAGGGCCATCACCCTCGACATCGCCGAGGGGGCCGACATCGTCTGTGACGTCAGCGACCCGGCAGGCGTCCAGGCGGCCGCCGACGAGGCCGGCCCCATCGACATCCTGGTCAACTCGGCCGGGATCGTCGGGCCCAACGCTCCTCTCTGGGAAATCCCCGTGGAGGGCTGGTGGAAGGCGTTTGACGTGAACGTACACGGCGTCTTTCACACCTGCCGCACCTTCGTCCCCGGTATGCGTGAGCGGGGCTGGGGACGCGTCGTGAATATCGCCAGCATGGCCGGCAAGGACGGAAACCCGAATATCTCGTCGTACTCGGCCGCGAAGGCCGCCGTCATTGGGCTGACCAAGTCGCTGGGCAAGGAACTGGCCACCAGCGGAGTGCTGGTGAACGCCATCGCCCCGGCCGTGATCGATACCCCGATGAACGCCGCCACCCAGCCCGAGACGCTGGCCTACATCACGAATCTCATCCCGATGGGCAGGATCGGCCGGCCGGAGGAGGTCGCCGAGTTGGTCGCGTGGCTCGCCTCCGACAAGGTCAGCTTCTCCACCGGCGCCGTCTACGACATCAGCGGCGGCCGTGCCACCTACTGACCACCACACGTCCCCAGAAAGCCCCGCGAAAGGCGGTTCACCATGGGCCCGGCCCGGAGTCGGCGAGAGCGAGGTCCCGGACACCGGCATGCAGGTCATCCACCTGTGCTCGCCGAATTCAGGACGCACCGCATGCCGTGCGGAGGAAACCGATGACGACGACGGCCCTGAAATCCCGGACGCGTCGCCAGGAATCCGAGGTCCGCATACCGGCCAGGCGTCGAAGCGTCGGCCGGAGCCTTTGGTGGTTCGTCCTTCCCGCCCTGGTGTTCTACCTCTACGTGGTCGTGGTTCCCAGCGCCCGGGGCATCTACATGTCCTTCACCGACTGGAGCGCGTACTCCACATCCCGGGACTTCGTGGGGCTGGACAACTACCGGACCATCCTCGACGGAACGTCGGGGGACGCCCTGGTGCGCACGGTGGTCATCGCGGCCGTGACCATGGTCATTCAGAACATGGCGGGCCTCCTGCTGGCGCTCGTTCTGAACACGCGGCTCCGCGGGCGGAACATGCTGCGGACCCTGATCTTCGCGCCGGTCATCGTGTCACCGCTGGTGTGCGGGTACCTGTTCAAGTACATCTTCGCCCCGCCCGGGATCGGCGCCGCGAACGACTTCCTGGGAGCAGTGGGGCTGGACGGGTTCCAGCGTGCCTGGCTGGGCGAGCCGGGATCCGCACTCACCGTCGTGATCATCGTCATCTGCTGGCAGTTCGTCGGCATATCGATGGTGGTCTACCTCGCGGGACTCCAGTCGGTGCCGGCAGAGATCCTGGAGGCCGCGGCCATCGACGGGGCCGGCGCGATGCGGCGCTTCTGGTATGTGGTCCGTCCCCTGCTGGCGCCGGCCATCACGATCAACCTGATGCTGAGCCTGATCGGCGGCCTGAAGGTCTTCGACCAGATCTATGCCACCACGCAGGGAGGACCCGCCGGCCAGACCGAGACGATCTCCACGTTGATCTACAAGCAGTTCTCGACGCTCGGGGCCTACGGCCAGTCGGCCGCACTGGCCGTCACACTCGCCATCGGCGTCGCGGTCCTGTCCCTCCTCCAGTTCGTGGTTCTCCGCCGGCAGGAGCGCAACGCATGAAGTCCAGTCGGCTGGGTGGTGCCATCAACCACGTCTTCGCCTACGGCAGCGGGCTGCTCTTCGCCCTGCCGGTCTACATCCTGGTGAATCTCGCCGTCCGGCCCGTCGACGACCTGTCGTCGGCATTCGCGCCGACGACCAGCCCCACAACCGATAACTTCACCCAGGCATGGACGGAGTCGAATCTCGGCGCCGCCCTCGGCAACAGCGTGATGGTCACGGCGGTCTCGTGCCTCGCGATCGTCGCGCTCTCCACGATGGCGGCCTATCCGCTGGCGCGGTCGATGGCCAGGCTGTCGAACGCCACCTTCTACTTCTTTCTCATGGGACTGCTCCTGCCCTTCCAGGTGGCATTCCTCCCGCTCTACCTGATGATGCGGGATCTGGGACTGCTCGGGTCGCTGTGGGCACTGATCATCTTCTACACCGGACTGCAGATGCCGTTCTCGATCTTCCTGGTGACCACGTTCCTGAGGTCCAGCGTTCCCCAGGAGTTCGAAGAGGCCGCTCGCATCGACGGCTGCGGGGATATCCGCGCATTCCTCCACGTCGTCGTCCCCCTCCTTCGGCCCGTCCTCGGCACCGTGGTCATCCTCAACGCCGTGGGTATCTGGAACGACTTCTTCACCCCACTGCTGTACCTCTTCGGCAGTGACCAGATGACGGCTCCCGTCGCACTCTTCCAGTTCGTGGGCCTGTACGCGACCGACTGGCCGCTGATCTTCGCAGGGCTCACCATCTCGATGATTCCGGTCCTCCTTGTCTTCCTCATCTTCCAGCGCTACGTGATCCAGGGATTCGCCGGCGGCCTCAAGGGCTGAGACATCGTCGAGCGAAAGCCTCGAGAAAACCCGCACATCCAACGGAGAAAACGATGAAGATTCCAGCAAGAACGGCGGTGGGATTCCTCCTGGCCGCCGGTCTCACTCTCACCGCGTGTTCCACGAGTTCGAGTGGCCCGGACGCGAATGCCCCCTCGGACGGCAGCGTAGGCGGCACCCTGACCGTCGTCTACGACTCGACATTCAAGACCGCCCTCGAACCGGTGGTCGAGGCGTTCGAGCAGAAGTACCCCGGGACGACCGTCGACGTCAACTACATCGGCGGTGACGTGGAAAATCTCATGTTGACACAGATCCAGGCCGGCACGGCACCGGACGTGTTCCTCACCTTTCCGGGGAGCGGAGAGACGATGACCATCGAGTCTCTCGCATCTCAGGGTTACCTGCTCGACCTGTCGGATTCTCCGTGGGTGGCCGACATCCCGCAGGCGTTGCAGGAGGATATGGAGTACCAGGGGAGGACGTACGCCTACCCGGGGACACTGCAGGGATTGGGGGGAGTCTACAACAAGACCAGGCTGCAAGAGCTGGGGCTCGAGATTCCCAGGACGTGGACCGACGTACTGGAGCTGTGCGAGAGCGCCAAGGATGCGGGCGCCTACGCCTACGCCCAGGCGCTCAATGACCCCAGCGGGCCGCAGATGCTCTACTTCGCCCTGACGGGCACCCTGCTCTACGGGCCGAATCCCGACTTCGCCACGCAGCTCCAGGAAGGGCAGACCACCATCCCCGACTCGCCGTGGAGGGTGGCTTTCGAGAAGTACGCGGAGATGAACGACGCCGGGTGCTTCGGAGAGGGCGTCCTCGGCCGGTCGGCAGCCCAGTCGTACAACGAGGTGGCCGCCGGAGCGGCACTCGCCCTCGTCAGTGTGGGCGCCAACCTCGCGCCCATCCAGGAGGCGGCGCCCGACAGCGAGTTCACCGTCGCCGCTCTGCCGGCCACCGACAACCCCGACGACACCTACTTCACCGCCCTCCCGGGATACACGCTCTCGGTCAATGCGGAGGCCAAGAACCCGACCGCCGCCGAGGCGTTCCTCGACCTGCTCGCGGAACCCGAGCACATCAACCAGTACGCCGAGGGCTTCGCGAGCGTCCCCGCGATTCCCAACGACAGCTTCACCCCGCCCGCGACGCTGGAGGAGTTCAACGAGGCCGTCGCCGAGGGAAGGACCGCCCAGCTCGCCAGCTGGCCGAACCCCAGCGTCAACGACGTGGCGCAGCAGGGCGTGCAGGCGCTTCTCCTCGGCGACGACACCGTCGACGGCGTGCTCGAGGAGATGCAGGAGGCGTACGAGAGCTAGCCCGGGGTCGTCTCGTCAGCGCCGGGTCACGTCGCTGGGCTTCGACTCCGACGGTGGGCACGGACCGCGTGCTCGCCGGCGGACGGTCCCACCGGATCGCCTTGGCAACCCGCCCCCGGGCGTACAGACCATTCGGCAAGGAGAAACATGGCCTTCCCCTCTGACTTCCTCTTCGGCACCGCCACCAGCGCGTTCCAGATCGAGGGCGCCTGGAACGAGGACGGCAAGGGCCCCTCGATCTGGGACACCTTCGGGCACACGCCCGGCAAGGTGTACCGGGACGTCCCCGCTGATGTGGCGGCCGACCACTACCACCGCTACCGGGAGGACATCGCACTGCTGCGGGAGCTCGGCGTCGGCTCCTATCGGTTCTCGATGAGCTGGCCGCGGATCCTCCCCGAGGGCACGGGCCGGGTCAACCGGGCCGGGCTGGACTTCTACCGCCGACTCGTCGACGAACTGCTCGAAGCCGGCATCTCCCCGCTCGCCACCCTCTATCACTGGGATCTGCCGCAGGCGCTTGAGGACCGCGGCGGATGGGCCAACCGTGACATCGCGCTCTGGTTCCGCGACTACGCGGCCCTGGTGTTCGAGGAGTTCGCGGGGCTGGTGCCGCGGTGGGCCACGCTCAACGAGCCGATCTCGATGTGGGTGGGCTACGGCATGGGCACGTTCGCCCCCGGCCACGCCGACCCGCGCCTGGGCAAACAGGCCATGCACAACGCGCTGCTGGCACACGGCGAGGCGGTGCGCGCCTTCAGGGAGCGGGACGCTCCCGGAGCCGAGATCGGGATCGTGGTGGACATCTGGAAGCGGCATCCCGCCACCGACAATCCGGCCGACCAGGCGCTCGCCGACCGCGACGAGGACGACTCCTTCCGCTTCTTCTTCAACCCGCTCCTCAAAGGGGCATACGGCGAGCGGATCGTCGAGCGGCTCACCCCCGAGGGCACCATGCCCGACGTCCTCGACGGCGACCTCGAACTGATCGCCTCCCCGGTCGACTTCCTCGGCCTCAACGTCTACTCCCGTGTGGTCGTCAGCGCCGAGAACGACAACCCGATCTGGTGGGAGAGCGACAGCAACCGCCTCGGCGGGAACTTCCTCGACAACGGCCTGGAGTTCTACCCGAGGGCCGCCTACGACGCGATCCGGCTGGTGCGGGACGAATACGGCTGGCAGGGCCCGGTGTACATCACCGAGAACGGCACGGCCGACGCCGACGACGCCGACCCGATCGACGACCAGGAGCGCATCCGCTACGTCCGCGGCTTCCTGGAGTGGATCGAGCGCGCGGTGCGGGAGGGCGCGAACGTCCGCGGCTACTACCTGTGGTCCCTGCTGGACAACTACGAATGGAACGCCGGATTCAGCAAGCGCTACGGCATCGTCCACGTCGACCCGGACACCCTCAAGCGCACTCCGAAGGCGTCGTTCGCCTGGTACCGCGACGTGATCTCCCGGCGAGGTGTGGCATGACCCTTCTCCACCCGTTGCCCAACCCGCTGATGACGGAACGGAACTGACGTGGCCACGACGACCGCCCCTGCTCACCTGCGCGTCGAGCACCTCGACGAAGCGCTCGGCATCTGCCTCGCCCGGCCCCGGCTGTCCTGGCTCCTGCCTGCGGACACCGCCCGGCAGACGGCGTACCGGATCCGGACGGACAACGGCTGGGACAGCGGGCGAACCGAGTCCGCCGACAGCCTCCTGATCCCGTACGCGGGGCCTGAGCTGCGCTCCGCCGAACGCGTCGCGTGGCAGGTCAAGGTCTGGACCGACCGGGGCGAGAGCGGCTGGTCGGCACCCGGGGTCTTCGAGACGGGCCTGCTCGGCGGCGGTGACTGGCAGGCCAACTGGATCACCCCGGGCGTATATCCCGGGGGGCCGCCGGGCGACCGGCCGGCGACCCTGCTGCGCTACGAGTTCGACGTGGCGGCTCCGGTCGTCTCGGCACGGCTGTACGCGACAGCCCACGGCGTCTACGAGGGCTTCCTCAACGGCGCACGGATCGGGGACGCCGAGGTCACGCCGGGTTTCACGCAGTACCGAACCCGGCTGCAGGTGCAGACCTACGACATCACTTCCGGGGTGACGCGGGGCCGCAACGCACTCGGCGCCATCCTCGCGGACGGCTGGTACCGCGGCCTCATCGGATACTTCCGCCTCGCCGACCAGTGGGGCGACCGGCCGACACTGCTGATGCAGCTCCGCCTCACCCACGCCGACGGCACGGTGACCGTGCTGGGCACCGGCCCGGCGTGGCGCGGCACGCAGGGGCATGTCACGGCCGCGGACCTGGTCGCCGGAGAGCGCTGGGACCTGCGGCGCCTCCCGCGCGGCTGGTCGCGGCCGGGGTTCGACGACGCGGCGTGGCTGCCCGTCGCGACCGACCCGCGAGGCTTCGAGCAGCTGGTCGGCTCCCCCGCGCCGCCCGTGCGCCGGGTCCAGGAGCTGACGCCCGTGTCGGTGCGCCGGCTGGACGGGAACCGGCAGATCGTCGACCTCGGCCAGAACATCAACGGCTGGGTGCGGCTGTCCAGGCTGGGCCCGGCGGGGACCACGGTCCGTCTCGTCCACGGCGAATGGCTCGACGCCTCGGGGGACGTCACGACCGGCAACCTCGCCCCCGCCGTCCCGGAGCCCAAACCGGCCGGGCAGGTCGACCAGGTGACCTCGGCGGGAGTGACCGGGGACGCCTTCGAACCGCGGCGCACCACCCACGGGTTCCAGTACGTCCGGATCGAGGGCCACCCCCAGGACCTGACACCCGATGATGTCACCGGCGTCGTGGTGCACACGGACCTGCGGCGCACCGGCTGGTTCGCCTGCAGCGACGACCGGATCAACCGGCTGCACGAGGCGGCCGTCTGGAGCCTGCGGGGCAACGCCTGCGACATCCCGACCGACTGCCCGCACCGGGAACGGGCCGGCTGGACCGGCGACTGGCAGCTGTTCGTACCCACCGCGGCGTTCCTGTTCGACGTGGCCGGCTTCTCCGCGAAGTGGCTGCGCGACGTCGCGGCCGACCAGCGGCCGGACGGAACCGTCGTCCACTTCAGCCCCTACGCCCCGGACGAGGCACACAGCATCGTCAGCCACCTGGGCGGCTCGGCCGGCTGGGGAGACGCCGCCGTGATCGTGCCCTGGGAGGTGTACCGGGCGTACGGCGACACCGGGATCCTGGCCGAATCGTGGCCGATGATCACGGCCTGGCTCAACCGTGTCGAACGCGTCGCCCGCACCGAGCGGCACCCACGGCGCGCGGCCACCCGGCCGACGCCCGAGCCGCACGAGCGGTACCTGTGGGACGCGGGCGCCCACTGGGGTGAGTGGCTCGCGCCGGGCGAGGAGGTCACCGACCTCGACAGCCACGCACGGCGCGACCACGGTGACATCGCCACGGCCTACTACGCGCACAGCACCGGCCTGGCCGCCCGGATCGCCGGCATCCTCGGCCGCGCGGACGAGGCAGAGCGTTACCGCACGCTGAGCGACCAGATCCGCGCGGCGTGGCAGGCCGAGTACGTCGGGCCCGACGGACGGCTGACCCCGGACACCCAGGCCAACCACGTGCGGGCGCTCGCCTTCGGACTCCTCCCCGGCCGGCTGCGGCCCAAGGCCGCGGCCCGTCTCGCCGAGCTGGTGCGGCAGGCGGGCACGCACCTCGGCACCGGCTTCCTCGCCACCCCGTACCTGCTTCCCGTGCTCGCCGACACCGGTCACCTCGACCTCGCCTACGACCTGTTGCGGCAGGACACCGAACCCTCGTGGCTGGTCATGATCGACCGCGGCGCGACCACCGTGTGGGAGAACTGGAACGGCGTCACGGCCGACGGAACGGTCAACGCGTCCCTGAACCACTACTCCAAGGGCGCCGTCGTGTCGTTCCTGCACCGCCACGTGGCCGGCATCGAACTGCTCGACGAGGCGCCCGCGTACCGGCGCTTCCGCGTGCGGCCACGCCCCGGCGGGGGCCTGACCTGGGCGGAGGCCGCCCACGAGTCGCCCTACGGGCGGATCGAGGCCGGGTGGCGGTCCGAGGGGGGCCACCTGCACCTGCGCCTGGTGGTGCCCGCGGGGACGGAGGCGACGGTGGTCCTGCCCAGCGGCCGGCACGCGACCGCCGCCCCGGGCACCCACACCTTCACCGACTGACGCCCAACCGAAAGGCGGGATCGCCGTATGCCTCTCGACCCCTACGTGGAGCGCCGCCTCGCGACCGTACCCGACGTACCGATCGAGGAGCTGCTCACGGATCCGGCGCACCGACAGCAGGTCCTCGAGGGATCGCTGGACGACCGCCACTACGCGCCCCCAGCGGTCACGGTGACCGAGGAGGACGTGGACGGCCCTCTCGGCCCGGTTCGCGTACGGCTGTACCGGCCGCGCCGGGGAGCGCGGAGAAAACCGGGACTGGTCTGGGCACACGGTGGAGGTTTCGTCGGCGGCAGCCTCGACATGAACGAGGGCGACCTGGTGTGCCGCGAGCTCTGCCACCGCGCGGGCACCCTGGTGGTGTCGGTCGACTACCACCTGGCGGACGGGATGACGACCACGTATCCGGTCCCTCACCAGGACCTTCTCGCCGCATACGAGTGGACTCGCGCGCACAGTGGCCGCCTGGGCACCGACCCGGAACGCCTCACGCTCGGCGGCGCGTCGGCGGGCGGAAGCCTGGCCCTGTCCGCCACGCTCGACATGACCGACCGAGGCGCCCCACCGCCGGCGCGGCTGCTGCTCGTCTATCCCGCGTTGCACGACCGCCTCCCCGAGTCGCCCGAGGTCCTGGCGAAGACCCGCGTCCTGCCCCGTGGCGCGCGGATCCTGGGCAGCACCGTGGCCTACTTCTTCAGCGCCTACCGCGGACACCAGACCGAAACGCCGTACCTCTCGGCCGAGCACCGGGACCTGGGCTCGCTGCCGCCCTGCCTGCTGGTGGTCAACGAGTACGACGACCTTCGCGCATCCGGCGACGCCTTCGCGGCGCGGGCTCGCGCATGCGGTGCCGACCTCGAGGTGTACCTCGCGCGGGGGATGGTCCACGGCCACCTGGGCATGACGCCGCTCGTGCCCGAGGTCGACGCGACGTTGACCGAGCTGGCCCGCGTCGTGGCGGAGGCGTGACCTGGTGTCCACCGAGACCTGCCGCGACGCGCGCCTGTCCGCCGACCGGCGCACTGTTCAGCACACTCCCAAGGAGAACGCCATGAGAAGTACCGGTACCGCCGCTGCTGCCGGCGAGCACGGATCCCCCCGGCCATCGCGGCCCAGCCGCCGCACGGTCCTGCGTGCGGCGGGGGTGGCCGCGGTCGCGCTCGGCGCGTCCTCGGTCGGGAGCCCGAAGGCGTCGGCCGCACCGTCGACGTGCTCGGCCCCGCAGCCCGGCGGGCCCATCTGGGTCACGCCCGACTGCGCCGACCCGCTCTACAACCGGCCGGTCATCGACAGCGAGCAGGACGTGACCAGCCCGGTGCCGCATCACAGGGTGTCCGGCCACTTCGAGGGCACCGACGCCCGATTCACCTTCTACTTCCCGCCGAAGGCCCGCTGGGGGCGCCGGTTCTTCCAGCTGGTGTACCCGCTGCAGACCGAGAACGCGACCGACGACGACATCGCCTTCGCCGTGGACAGCGGCGCCTACCGGGTGCAGACCAACGGCAGGACCGGATACCGGGTCGACGCGGCCGCGGCCACGTTCTCCAAGAAGGTCGCGGCGCGCTACTACGGTTCGCCCCGTCGGATCCACGGCTACATCTACGGCGGCAGCGGCGGCTCCTTCCAGACGATCAGCGCCATGGAGAACACCACCGGGATATGGGACGGCGCGGTTCCCTTCATTCCCGGCGCGCCAACCGCGGTTCCGAACACCTTCTTCGTCCGTGCCTTCGCCCGGCTGGTCCTGGGGCCCAAGGCGCCAGGGATCGCCGACGCGATGCGGCCCGGCGGCTCCGGTGACCCGTACCAGGGGCTGTCCGACGTGGAGCGGTCGGTGCTGCTCGAGGTGACGAGGATGGGCGTCCCGCTGCGAGGGTGGGCGAACCACTCCTACCTGCTCGGCCTGGACGATCCTCAGGGTCTGCTGGGTTTCGCGGGCGTGGTGCGCTCCATGGACCCGGCCTACGCGGACGACTTCTGGGAGAAGCCGGGGTATCTCGGCACCGAGGCGTCACCGTTGGGGGATCTGATCCGGGCCGCCCGGATCGACCATCGGGCCACCGTCACGAAGGTCAACCGGGACGCGCAGAACCGGCCCGCGAGCCTGGATCTCGACGCCGTGCCGGCGGACCCGGGCAACCTCTCACTCGACTTCACGGCCTACCAGCAGGACGGGACGACGGAGATCGGGACGCTCACGGGCACGCTGGACGAGGCCGCGAAGGTCTTCACCCTCGGCGCCGGGAACCCGCCCGAGGCGGTGAACGCGCTCGCCGAGGGCGTCACGCTCCGCATGGACAACCGGTGGTCGCTCGCGCTGGTGACGTACCACCGGCACCAGGTCCCGACCCGGCCCGGCTTCTACGCCTGGGATCAGTTCCGCGACGCCCACGGGCGGCCGGTGCCTCCGCAGCGCGGCATCCAGATCGGCCCCCGGATCTCGGCCAACGTCAGTGGTGGCGGCACATTCACGGGCAGGATCACCGGCCGGATGCTCATGGTCGCGAACCTGCTGGACGTCGACGCGTACCCGTGGCACGCCGACTGGTACGGCACACAGGTGGAGCAGGCCCTCGGGGCGAGGTGCGACGCCATGTTCCGTGTCTGGTTCAACGACAATGCCGACCACATCGGCGCGCACCTGCCCGGTCTCGTCGACTACGCCGGCATCCTCCAGCACGCGCTTCGGGACCTGAGCGCATGGGTCGAGCGGGACGTGGCCCCCTCGGCATCGACGCGGTACGACGTGGCGGATTCCCAGATCCGGGTGCCGGCGACAGCGGAGCGGCGCCGGGGCATCCAGCCCGTCGTCGACCTGACCGCGGGCGGTGGTACCCGGATCGAGGTCACCGCCGGCGAGCCTGTCACGTTCAGAGCTCTGATCCAGGCGCCCCCGGGGGCGGGCCAGGTGGTGTCCACCGAGTGGGACTTCACCGGCGGCGGCACGTTCACGCCCCGGCCGTTCGGGCCACCCCGGGAGAGCGTGAGGGTGTCGACGACGCACACCTACGCCACACCCGGCACCTACATGGCGACCCTGCGCGTGGCGGCCCACCGTGACGGCGACCCGGACGCGCCGTTCGCGAAGGTGCGGAACCTGGGCCAGGTCCGCGTCGTGGTCCGCTGAGCCCGGCTGTCGGCGATCTCAGCCGGGAAGAGGCCGTGTGACCTCCTCCAGGACTTCGAGCAGGTGCCGGTAGGGATGCCCGGTGGCCCGGGTCATGCCGAGTTCGCAGGTGCGGTTGACCGACGCGTGGGCCGCTGCCGGTTGTGCGCGCACGGCCCGGGCCTCGCCGGCGGTGGCGGAGGCGGTCAGCTCCGGGTGGAGCAGGCCCCGGTCGCCGGCGAAGGCGCAGCAGCTCCAGTCCTGCGGCTGTACGACGTTCTCGGCCACCGCGTCGGCCACCCGCGTCAGTGCCGCGTCGAGGCCGAGCTGGGTTGAGGAGCAGGTGGGGTGGATGACGAGGGAGGGGATACGGCGGGCCGGGGTGAGCCGCGGCAGCACGGTGGCGTCGACGAAGGCGACCGCGTCCACAACCTGGAGGTGATCTCCGGCGAGCATACGGGCCAGGCCCTCGGTGCAGGAGGCGGCGTCGACCACCACGGGAAGGGCCCCGTCGTCCGTGGCCCGGCGCAGGGCGGGGACGACCCGGTCGCGCATGACCGCGTAACCGTCGGTCAGCCCCTTGGACTTCCACGGTGTGCCGCAGCACAGGGAGGCGATCCGCTCCGGCACCATGACCTCGACGTCGGCCCGCTCGCACAGGGTCAGAAGCGCGTCACGGACGCCGGCCCCGGCCGTCGGGTCGGCCGGTCCGAACATCGTCGAGACGCAGGCGGGGAAGTAGACCGCCTGGGGTCTGTCGGCGGTCCGCGGCCGGCGCCGTCTTCCGCCGCGTGGCAGTTCCGGGGACCAGGCGGGCACCGTGCCCCGGCCGAGCAGCGCCCGTCCCGCGGCGGTGGCCCCGGACGGCAGGACTCCGGGCACGGCACGGGCGGCGGTGAGGGCCGTGGAGGCCGCTCTCGTGACGCCGTCCCAGTGCCGGGCGGCGTAGGCCCCCGCCTTCTGTGCCGTCCGGCCGAGCTGTTCGGCGCGCAGCCGCCGGGTCAGGTCGCCGGTGTCGATCAGCACGGGACAGGCCGCCTTGCACATGCCGTCGACCGCGCAGGTGTCGAGGGCGTCGTACTGGTACTCGCTCTCGAGCCGGGCCAGCAGCTCGGCGTCCCCTGCGGCCTCGGCGCGGGCCATCTCGCGGCGCAGCACGATGCGCCGGCGCGGGCTGGTGGTGAGGTCCTGGCTGGGGCAGACCGGCTCGCAGTAGCCGCACTCCACGCAGCGGTCCACTTCCGTTTCGACGGTGGGGGTGGACTGCAGGTGGCGGATGTGGGCGGTGGGGTCGTCACTGAGCAGAACGCCGGGGTTGAGCAGTCCGCGCGGGTCGATCAGCCGTTTGATCTCACGCATCACGTCGTAGAGCTCGTCGCCGTACTGGCGGCGGACGTACGGCGCCATGATGCGGCCCGTGCCGTGTTCCGCCTTGAGGGTGCCGCCGTGGCCGAGGACGAGGTCGACCATGTCGTCGGTGAAGGCGAGATAGCGGGTGATCTGCTCGGGCCGGTGGAAGTCCTCGTTGAGCAGGAAGTGGACGTTGCCGTCCTTGGCGTGACCGAAGATGACGCTGCCGGTGTAGTGGTGACGCTCGAACAGCTCGGTCAGGGCGGTGCAGGTGGGCAGCAGACGGTCGACGGGGACCGCGATGTCCTCCAGCAGCGCGGTCGTGCCTGACGGGCGCGCGCCGGCGACGGCGGCGTACAGGCCCTTGCGGATGTGCCAGAGCGCGGCCCGGGTGCGCGCCTCGGCGCTCAGCCGGCCCGGTGCGGTGAGGGGAAGGGTGGGGAGGAGACCGGCCGCTGCCGCGACCTTCTGCCGCAGTTCCTCGGCGGTCGGCTGCTGGTGCTCGACGAGCAGGGCCGCGTGGTCGCGGACGCCGAGGTCGCGCAGGTCCGGGGTGGCCCGCGGGTCGCGCTGGGCGATGCGCAGGCTGGTGGCGTCGAGGAGTTCGACGGTGGCGAACCCGGCATGGACCAGCTCGGGCAGGGCTCCGGTCGCCGCGGCGAGGTCGGGGAAGAGGAGCAGGCCGGTGGCGGCGTGCGGGTGCGCCGGGACGGTGCGGAAGGTCGCCTCGGCGACGAAGGCGAGCGTGCCTTCGCTGCCGACGACCAGGCGGGTGAGGACGTCGGCCGGGCGGGTGTGGTCGACGAGGGAGTTCAGGCCGTAGCCCATGGTGTTCTTGATGGCGTACAGGCGGCGGATCGCCTCGACGGACGCCGGGTTGCCGCGTACGCGGTCGCACAGCCGGGCCAGCCCTTCGTGGATGCCCGGTTCGAGCGTGCGCAGCCGGTCGTCGGCGTCCGGTGCGCCGGTGTCGATGACCGTGCCGCTGGGCAGGACGAGGACCGCGGATTCGAGCGTGCGGTAGGTGTTGAGTTCGGTGCCGCAGGCCATGCCGCTGGAGTTGTTGGCGACCACGCCGCCGATCGTGCAGGCCGACTCGCTGGCCGGGTCCGGGCCGAGCCTGCGGCCGTGGCGGGCGAGGCGGGCGTTGACGGCGCGTACGGTGGCGCCCGGCTGGACCCGTACGCGGGCGCCGTCGTCGAGGATCTCGACGCCACGGAAGTTGCGGCGGGTGTCGACCAGCACTCCGTCGTTGGTCGCCTGCCCGGAGAGGCTGGTGCCGCCGGAGCGGAAGGTCAGTGGCAGGGCGTGGGCGGCGCTGACCCGCAGCAGCGCCGCCACCTGGGCCGCGTCCCGTGGGGTGACCACGGCCTGGGGTACGAGCAGGTAGTGCGAGGCGTCGTGGGCGAAGGCGAGCCGGTCGGAGACCCGGGCGGCGACCGCGCCCGGTGCCGCCTCCGCCAAGCGCGCCAGCGGCGTGGGGGCGACGGCCGGCGGATCAGTGCGACTCACGGCCCACCTCCGAACCGCTCGAGCCGACCAGGAAGTCCAGGTCCGCGCCCGTGTCGGCCTGCAGGACATGGTCGACATAGAGGCGTTCCCAGCCGCGCCCCGGGCTCGCGAATCCGGTGACGGTGGCCTCGTTCGGTGTGCGGCGGGCGAGTTCGTCCGCGGGCACCTCGACGTCGATGCGCCGGGCTTCGACGTCGAGGCTGATGAGGTCGCCGGTCGTTGCGAGGGCGAGCGGGCCGCCGGCCGCGGCCTCCGGGGCGACGTGCAGGACGACGGTGCCGTAGGCGGTGCCGCTCATGCGGCCGTCGCAGACGCGGACCATGTCGCGCACGCCCTGGGCGAGCAGTTTCCTCGGCAGCGGCATGTTCGACACCTCGGGCATGCCCGGGTAGCCCTTGGGGCCGCAGCCGCGCAGGACGAGGACGGAGTCGGCGTCGACGTCGAGGCCGGGGTCGTCGATGCGCGCGTGGAAGTCCTCGATGCTGTCGAAGACGACGGCACGGCCGCGGTGGCGCAGCAGGTGCGGGGAGGCCGCCGCGGGCTTGATGAGGGCGCCGTCGGGGGCGAGGCTGCCGCGCAGAACGGCGATGCCGCCCTCGGCGGCCAACGGCTCCGAGCGGGTGCGGATGACCTCGGGATCCCAGATCGGGGCGTCCTCGAGGTGCTCCAGCAGCGGCCTGCCGGTGACGGTCAGCGCGTCGGGGTCGAGCAGGTCGCGTACCTCCCGCAGCACGGCGCGCAGACCGCCCGCACGGTGGAAGTCCTCCATGAGGAAACGGCCGGCCGGCTGGAGGTCCACGAGGACCGGCACGCGGGAACCGATGCGGTCGAAGTCGTCGAGCCGCAGGTCGACGCCCAGGCGGCCGGCGATGGCCAGGAGGTGGACGACGGCGTTGGTCGACCCGCCGATGGCGGCCAGCGCGACGATCGCGTTGTGGAAGGACGCCTTCGTCAGGAGGGTGCGCGGCCGGCGGCCGGCGGCCACCATCTCCACCACCAGCCGCCCCGTGCCGTGTGCGCCCTCCAGCAGCCGGCTGTCGGGGGCCGGGGTGCCTGCGATTCCTGGGACGACCGTGCCCAGCGCCTCGGCCACCAGCGCCATCGTCGAGGCGGTGCCCATGGTGTTGCAGTGCCCGCGGCTGCGGATCATCGACGACTCGGACCGGGTGAACTGCTCCTGTGAGAGCGTGCCGGCCCGCACCTCCTCCGACAGGCGCCACACGTCAGTGCCGCAGCCGAGTGGTTTGCCCCGGAAGGTGCCGGTCAGCATCGGGCCGCCGGGGACGACGACGGCGGGAAGGTCCACCGAGGCGGCGGCCATGAGCAGCGACGGAATGGTCTTGTCGCAGCCACCGAGCAGGACCACGCCGTCGATGGGGTTGGCGCGGAGCATCTCCTCGGTGGCCATCGCCGCCATGTTGCGCCAGAGCATCGCGGTGGGCCGCATCTGCGTCTCCCCCAGCGAGACGACGGGCAGGTTCAGCGGGATGCCGCCCGCCTCGTGTACGCCGTCCCGGACCGAGGCGGCCACCTCGGTCAGGTGAGCGTTGCAGGGGGTCAGTTCCGAGGCGGTGCTGGCGATGGCGATCTGCGGACGGCCGCTGAACGCGTCGTCCGGGACACCGCGACGCATCCACGCCCGGTGGATGTAGGCGTTACGGTCCTCACCGGCGTACCACTGTGCGCTACGGAGCTTCACCATCAGCTCTTTTCAATAATCAGTACAGTAGTCTAATCTTTGGAACGAGATGAAGCATACGCAGACGTTCGACGGATCGACAGCCTCATCCGGCGGAGACGACGCGGAGAGCACGGACGGCATCCGCCTCGTGGGTTCCGACCGGGTCCTGGCGGTCCTCAAGGAGCTCGCCCGGTACCCCGACGGCGTACGGCTGGAGGAGCTGACCCGGGTGATAGGCAGCCCGAAGCCGACCGTGCACCGGGCCCTCGGCGCGCTGCGCCGGGCAGGGCTGGCCGACCAGGACACCCACGGCCGGTACGTCCTGGGCGACGAGTTCCTGCGGATGGCGTTCGCCCACCACGAGGCGCGGCCCGAGCACGTGCGCATCCGCCCGGCGCTCGAGGCGCTGGCGCAGCGGTTCGGCGAGACCGCGCACTACGCGGTCCTCGACGGCCGGGAGGTCGTCTACCGCGCCAAGGTCGATCCGCCGACCGGTGCCGTCCGGCTGACGTCGACGGTCGGCGGCCGTAACCCGGCCCACGCCACCGGCGTGGGGAAGGTGCTGCTGGCCCACCATCTGGACACCCCGGAGGCGGTCGAGGCATGGATCTCCGACGCGCCACTCGTACGCCGGACCCCGCAGACCCTGTGCACCGCCGAGGACCTGGACCGTGACCTGCGGGCGATCCGGGACCGGGGCTACGCCGTCGACGACCAGGAGAACGAGACCGGCATCAACTGCATCGCCCTGCCCGTCTACGCCACCTTGCCCGGCACCCCGAGCGGGGCAGTGAGCATCAGCGCCCTGGCCTACCGGACACCCCTGCGCGCCCTGGTCGATGCCGTCGGCGAGATCCGTGAGCTGCTCGGGCCTCTGGGCAGGCAACACCGATGAGCTCGCCGTGTGCGATCGCGTCCTCCGGCAGACACCAGGCCCCCGAACCCCGAGAGTGAGTCCGTGTTTCTCCTGCGCATAGGTGCCGTCGGCACCGAGAAGCCCGTCGCCCGCATCGACGACGAGACGTACGTCGATCTCTCCGACGTCGTCACGGACTTCGACGAGGCGTTCTTCGGCTCCGGCGGCATCGACCGCGTCCGCCCCGTCGTCGCCGAACGCGCCGCCGCGGGCCGGGTGTCCCGCTTCGCGGGGGAACGCATAGGCGCCCCCATCGCGCGCCCGCACCAGATCCTGTGCGTCGGCCTGAACTACCGCGACCACGCGGCCGAGACGGGGCTGCCCGTGCCCGACGAGCCGATCCTTTTCAGCAAGTCGCCCAACACGCTCGTCGGCCCGAACGACGACGTGCGCATCCCGCGCGGCTCCACCAAGCCCGACTGGGAGGTGGAACTGGGCGTCGTGATCGGCAGGCGCACCAGCTACCTGGACTCGGTGGCGGAGGCGCGCGCGGCCATCGCCGGCTACCTGGTCGTCAACGACGTCAGCGAACGCGCCTTCCAGATGGAACGCGGCGGGCAGTGGGCCAAGGGCAAGTCCGCCGAGACCTTCAACCCCGCCGGTCCCTGGCTGGCCACCCCCGACGAGATCGACGACGTCCTCGCCCTGGACATGTGGCTGGACGTCAACGGCGTCCGCCGCCAGGACGGCACCACCAAGACGATGATCTTCGATCCGTACGTCATCGTGCACTACCTCAGCCAGTTCCTCGTCCTGGAGCCCGGCGACCTGATCAACACCGGAACACCGCCCGGCGTCGGCATGGGTTTCACCCCGCCGGTATGGCTACGGCCCGGCGACGTGATGGAACTGGGCATCCATGGACTCGGCACGCAACGCCAGCGCGTACTGGCACCACGATGAGCACGGGCATGCGGGCGTTCGTGCTGACGGCCCCCGGACGTTACGACGTACAGGAGGTTCCCGCACCGGTTCCCGCTGCCGGAGAGGTCGTGGTCGACGTCGAACGGGTCGGCGTGTGCGGCACCGATGTCGAGTTCTTCACCGGCGAGATGGCCTACCTCCACCAAGGACACTCCTCCTACCCGATGCGTCCGGGCCACGAGTGGGCCGGCCGTGTGGCGGCGGTCGGCGCCGGCGTCGACGCCGCGTGGACCGGTCGGCGGGTCATGGGCGACACGATGCTCGGCTGTGGCGCCTGCCGCCGCTGCCGACGGGGCCACCAGCACGTGTGCGAGAAACGACAGGAGGTCGGCGTGCGCGACGGCCGGCCCGGAGCCCTCGCCGAGCAACTGGCGGTACCGGTCTCCTCGCTGCACGTCCTGCCCGACACCGTCGACGCCGTCCTCGGCGCGCTGGTGGAGCCCGGCGGCAACGCCCTGCGCGCCGCCCAGGCCGCCGAGCTGCGGTCCGGAGACCGGGCGCTGGTGCTCGGCCCGGGGACCATCGGACTGCTGGTCGCCTTGTTCGCCCGCGCCGCCGGAGCCGACGTCCACCTCATGGGCAGGACGGACGACTCCCTCGCCTTCGCCCGCGCTCTGGGCTTCGACCACGTCTGGCGGGAGGACACGCTCCCGGACCTGCCCTTCGACGCGGTCATCGACGCCTCGAACGCCGCCCACCTGCCCTCGCTGGCCCTCGACCTCGTCGAACCGGCCGGCCGCGTCGTCTACATCGGACTGGCCGGCGAGCCCAGCCGGATCGACACCCGCGCGCTCGCCCTCAAGGACGTGACCGCGGTCGGCGTTCTGTCCGCCTCACCCGGTCTCGACGCCACCATCCGCGCCTACGCCGACGCATCCGTCGATCCCCGACCCCTGGTCGCCGCGACCGTCGGACTCGAACAGGTCGGCCCCATCCTCGCCGGCCGGCGCCCACCCGGCGCCGGCGCCGGCCCGAAGATCCACATCGACCCGCGCCCGAGCTCGGGAGCGAGCGTTCCATAACGACATCTGTGACACCGACCGGCGCGGTTGTCCGTCTGCCGCTGGATGACCGTCACGCGGAGGCGCGGACGATGAGTTCGGTGTCGACCCAGAGGGTGCGCGGCGGCTCCCCGCGCACTCCGGCGGCCAGCTGCCTGACCATTTCCCTGGCCACGGCTGAGACGGACTGGCGCACCGTGGTGAGCGGAGGCGAGGTGCGCTGGGCGATGGCCGAGTCGTCGAACCCGGCCACGGCGATGTCGTCGGGAATGCGGAGTTTCGCCTGCTTGATCACATCGATGGCTCCCTCGGCGAGCAGATCGGACGTGGCGAAGACCGCGTCGAGCCCCTGAGCCCGGGCGAGGAGCTGCAGCATGGCGTTCGCGCCGGACTGGCGTGAGTACTCGCCGGCGTCCACCAGCCACTCGGGCCGGGTGATCCCGTCGGCCGCCTCGGTGAATGCCTGGACACGAGCCTGCGCGCCGACGGTGTGCAGGTGGCCCGCGATGATCCCGACGCGCCGGTAGCCGCGGGTGCGGAAGTGCCGGCCGAGTTCCGTCGCACCGCTCCGGTCGTTCGTGGCCACGAACGGCAGTGGATCGCCGTGGACGAAGGGCCGGCCGCACGCGATCACGGGCACGGGCTGGGTCCGCAGCAGAGAGATCAGGTCGTCCGTCCGCTCTTCGCGAGGAGAGACGAACAGGACGCCGTCGACGTGGCCGCCGCGCACGAAGCGGGCGGCGCGGTGGCGTTCGGCGGCCGTCCCCGCGGTGAGCAGGATGAGTGCGTAGTCCTGCCTGGCCAGTTCCTCGGAGGTGACCTGGAGCAGGACCGCGTAGTTGGGGTCCTCGAAGAGGCGGGTGGGGGCGGTGCCGAGGATGAACGCGACGTTGCCGGTGCGCTGGGTGGCGAGGGAGCGAGCGGTGGCGTTGGCGACGAAGCCGGTGTCCGTCATTGCCTGATGCACCCGGTCACGGGTCTGCGGGCTCACCCAGTCCCGGCCGTTGAGCACACGGGAAACGGTGCCTTTCGAGACGCCGGCGGCACGGGCGACATCGGCGATGGTGGGCGCGGTGCCGCGTCGTCTCGGGCGTGGCTTCGTGTAGCCCTCGGGGTCTGCCATGTTTCCCGTCCGTCGGCGCCGAGATGGTCGTGGCGCGGTCATCCTTCTGAGCGGAGCGGCGCATCCTGGAACGGAATCCGGGCCCTTCCCCCACTGAGGGCGACGTCCGGACGGTTGCCAGGCGAGACGAGGTTACCCGGGAGCCGCAGCGTGCCGGTGACACCGGCCGGGAGTTCGACCTTGACGGCGGCGTCCGGCCCCCTGGTCCAGGCGACGGTGATCAGACCCTGTGGCGAGTCGAACGTGGTCCGTGCGGCCCCGACTCCGGCGAGGAAGCGCGGCCGGATCTCGACCTGTCGCCAGCCGATGGAGTCGGGTGCCTGACGCAGGCCCACGACGTCGCCCAGTATCCATTCGTCGATCATGCCGAGCATGAAGTGGTTCTGTGAGCCCTGGCCGGCAGGGCCGGCCGGGCCTTGCCAGGACTCGGTGAGTGCGGTCGCCCCCGAGGCGATCTGGTGCCCGTACCCCGGTCCGTCGGTGCGCCGGATCATCTCGTTGAGCAGGTCCGCGTGGCCGTTGTCGGTGAGGGCGCGGATCAGGGCGGGCAGCGTGTTCTCGCCCACGGTGATGTGCCCCTGGGCGGCTTCCACGGACGCCAGCAGCCCGGTGAAGGAGTGTGCGTACTCGTCGGCGGTGAGCGTCTGCGAGGCCAGGCCCAGTGCGAAGCTGCCCTGGCTGCCGCTGCCCCAGGACCCGGTCGCGGCGTCGTGGAAACGCCGCTTGAGTGCGCGGCGCACGGCGGTCTCGTGCGCGAGGAGTTCCGTGGCTCTGCCGGCTTCTCCGAGGACGGTGGCGATCCGGGCGGCGGTGCCGACGGCGTCGGCGTAGCCGGATGTGGCGACCAGCGCGCGGGGGGTGGACCGGTCCAGGGCGATCCAGTCCCCCAGGCCGTGGTCGAGCAGATGGCCGCTGGCCCGGCTGTCGAGATGCCCCAGGTAACGCCGGATCGCCGGCCAGGCCGTCCGCAGCACCTCCTCGTCTCCGTAGGTCCGGTACAGCCGCCAGGGCACTTCGACGAGAGCGCGCCCCCAGTTGGGGTCGTCGCGGAAGGCGGTCCGGTCGCCGTCGACCTCGTCGATGTCGAAGACGACGTACTCGGGGGCGATGCTCGGCACCAGGCCGCTGTCCGTCTGCGCGTCGATCATCTGCAGCACCGCGTCGGTGAGCTGGGCCTGGACATCGTAGTTGCGCGCCAGGACCTCGAAGTTGAGGTAGAGCTGTTCGAGCCAGCCGAGCTTCTCCCGATGGGGGCAGTCGGTGAAGACGCTGGACATGTTGCTCTGCACGGCTCTGTCGATGACGCGGTGGAGCGCCGCGAGGAAGTGGTCGTCCGTGGTGAACGATCCGACCCTCTCATTGCCGGCCCGCAGCACCTGAAAGCGCATCAGGGCCGCCTCGTCGGCCGACAGCCCCTTCGCCTGGACGTACCGGCAGCCGTGGTAGACGAAGCGCGGATGCCACTGGGCCTCGCTGCCGTCGGTCGTGTAGCTGTCCCAGGTCGGACCGCCCGTCGTCGACTGATCCGCACGGCCGTCGCCGGTGAGCAGTTCCGACGGCGTGAGGGTGATGGTGCGCCCCGCCGGGGCCGGGTCGACGCGGAGCAGGGGCCATCCGGCCGCGTTGACGCCGAAGTCCACCACGGCCTCCCCGTCCGGGAGAGGTGTCACCGCGGCCGGGGCGAGTGTGTCGGTGACGGTCACCGCGGGGCTTCGCCGCCACCAGAGGCTGGCGCGCGGGGCCGGAAGCGGCGCCGCCGGGACCCAGGAGGAGGTGTCGAATCCGGGTTCGTCCCAGCCCGGTGCGAGGACGCGGGCGTCGTGATCCTCGCCGCCGTACCAGTGCCCGACCGTGGTGCCGCCGAGTGCGGCCAGCCACTGCGGGCCCGTGGCCACGCACACCGAGTCGCCGTCCGCCGTCACGATGTCCAGCTGGGCCAGGACCTGGGGCCGCAGGGCGTCCCGGGTGAGCTTGGTGTACCGGCCCGGGATCGGCTCGACGAACCCGGTGCCCGTACCGAGCTGGAGGGCCAGGACGTTCAGGCCCGCGCGGAGTGCGCGGGTGACGTCCCATGCGCTGGCCGGGAGCCGTTTGCTCTGGCTGGAGTGGCCGGGTTCGAGGCGGCCCGCGATGGCGTCCGTGCCGTTCAGGGACGGCACGACGACACCGGCTCCGGTCAGGTACAGGCGTGCCGAGCGGGCCGGCGCGTCGAGACGGAACTCATGGCGCAGGACCGGCAGCGCCGCGGGCGGCGGCGTGCCGGGCCCCGTGGCCCAGGCGGGGTGCGTGATCCAGCGGGCGCTCCAGTCCTCGGCGTGCCACAGCGGAGCCTCCACCACCGCGGGAGGGCTCCAGGGGCCGGCCCGGCCCTCGGTGTCGATGGCCCGCAGCCGCCACCAGCGGCGCTCCCGGCTGGCCAGGGGGCCGACCGGCCAGGGCAGCCGTGCCAGGCCGGTGAAGGGGAAGGAGAACCGGCCGGCGTCGGGCTGCCCCGTGACCAGCAGGTCCCGCGTGCTGGCGAGTTCGAGCTGGATGGTGGCGGGCACGCGATCGGTGGCGCGGAACTTCCAGCTCAGGACGGGGCGCGGGCTCGCCACGCCGACCGGATCGGTGCGCCCGTCCGCGTGAAGTGCGTAGACCCGGAGCGAGGGGCGGTCAGCGGCCATGAGTGGAGGGGCTCCCGACTCGGGTGAGAACCAGCGGTGTCGCGGCCAGCGAGGTGAGCAGATCGGCGTCGTGCGGCTGCCGGCCGAGCCCTGGCACGGTGAAGGTCTGGGGATCGGCGGGGCGTGGGAGCAGCCACAGCTCGAAGCGGCTGCCGGCCCGCAGCCGGGCATGGGGGATGCGGACGCGCCAGGGCCGGCCGTGCCAGAACTGGTCGGCGACGACATCGCCGTCGATGAGGAACCAGCCCACGTCGCCGTTCCAGGTGATGGTGATTTCCAGGTCCTCGGGTGCGTCGGGCGCGTCGAGGGCCACGTCGTAGCGTGCCGCGTAGGTTTCCATGTCCTCGGCGGTCGGGGCACTGGCCCTGCCGTGCGGGCCGCCGCGCCGGGCGGGCGGGAGCCCGGGCGAGACGCGGGTGCGTGTCGCGCCCGGTGTCACCGGGGGGCACTGTGCGGGAAGCCGCAGCGTGTCCCAGCCCTGCGGGCCGGCCGCCGGCGGCAGGTGCGATGCGGGCGGGGACGCGGGCAGGGGGGGAAGGAACTTCGGGGCCAGTGTCCGGCTGCCGTCGCGCTCGATCCACACGGCCGAGGGGCCGGTGAGTACTTTGCCGGCGGTGAGGATGAGGTGGTCGTGGCCCTGCAGCGTGACGACGGACAGGTGACGTGCCTGGTCGGCGCCGAGCACCCGCAGATCGAGCTCTGCACCGTCCGGCGACCGGATGGTGGTGACCGGCTCAAGACCCGGGACGACCTCGTGGACGACCGCGGGCCCTCGCCCGCCCGGTGCCGCGGCATCGGCGACGGTGACGGCCAGCAACGCGGGGACGCCGGCAGTGGCCGCGAACACGTGCGTCCTGCGCCCCGCCAGCACCACGTCGGCCACGGGCTGGACCGTCGCCCATTCGAGCCGGACCGCGTCGCTGAGTGGCAGGCGAACGGGCCAGATCCCGTAGGCGTGGGGCGGGATGGTCAGGGGCCGGTCCGGGAAGGACACCTCGTCGCCGTCCGGCAGAGCCAGGGTGAAGGTGACGCCCGTTCTGCTGGGCAGGCCTGCCCGCGGCTCGTGGTTGTTGAAGAACAGGAAGCCGTGGACACCGTCGGAACGCAGCCCCCAGCGCAGCCCCTGATGGCTGTAGGGGTCATCGGTGTCGGGCGGCGGCACCAGGGGCAGGGGCGCCAGCCGGTGCCCGTAGTGCCGGGCGAGGAGGTTGACCAGCCGGAGTTCCCCGAGGCTGGGGTTCTGATGGCCGGTCTCGCCGAAGGGGGCCTGGAAGTCGTAGCACAGCACGGGCACATCGTTGGGGTAGCCCGTGGCATGCGATTCCTGCAGCCCGGGAGTGCCGGCCTCGGCCGGGTTCGTGCCGCCGTGGAACATGTAGTAGCCCAGCCAGTTGGCACCGCTGCCGAGCTTCGTGGTCGCCAGTGCCCCGATGTCGCGGGGGTCCAGGACCGGCCGCCGGTGGTAGGACTGCGACATGCCGGCGCCCAGTTCGCAGGTGAGGAACGGGAACCGGGCGGCGTCGTCGTCGATGCCGGCGGGGGTGCGGGGGCGCAGGTCGGCGCCGATCCCGTCGTCGTCGCGGGCGGGCGAGAAGTGGTAGTGCATGCGGCAACTGGGAGGCAGATCCACCTCTGCCTCCTCCCACGCGGCCTCCGGGTAGCCGCCGAACATGGGTATGAGTTCGTCGCCGGGCAGGTCGACTCCGCCCCACCCGGTGACCGTCCATAGCCGCGTCGTCATGCCGGCGTCCTGGGCGATCCGTTTCAGGGCCAGCAAGTGCGGGGCGTCGCCGGGGAGTTCGTTGTCGATCTGGATGCTCACCACAGGGCCGCCCTGGTCGGAGTAGAGGCCGGCGAGCTGGTCGGCGATTGCCCGGTACCAGGCCGTGACGTCCGTCAGGTAGGCCGGGGCGTTGGTCCGTGCCCGGGTGCCATGCCGGGTGACGATCCAGTCGGGGAGCCCGCCGTACCGGGCTTCGGCATGGACGAAGGGCCCGATCCTCAGGGCGGTCACAAGGCCCGCGTCGGCCGCTTGATGCACGAATCGCCGCAGGTCGTAGCGGTCGTGGAAGCGCGGCGGGCGCTCGGTCGGCTGGTGATGGTTCCAGAACACGTAGCTGGACACGCCGGTGAGCCCGGCCGCGGCCATGGCCCGCAACTCGCGCTCCCACAGGTCGGCACGGCAGCGGCTGTAGTGGAACTCGCCGAAGGTGGGCAGCCACGGCCGCCCGTCACGGGCCACGTACCGGTCGAACACGCGGAGGCCCTCCTCCCGCCGGGCGTCCGGGAGAGCCAGGGGCAGCGCGGGATCGGCGCGGGGTACCGGGATGCGCACCGGCTCGTTGAGCGCGGTCGTCGGCTCATGGCCTGTCATGGGAGAGATGTCCTTCGGGCTCGGTCTCGTGCGCTGTCCGCTTTCGTCGCGCGGCCAGGACGATACTCAAACCGGTTTTAGCATCCTGTCAACAACAGGGCGGGCCCTGCGGCCTGGCTCGAAGGGTCATAACAGGTGATGTCCGGATTGATCGGCCAGGCGAAGTGACTCAAGGGTTTCATTCGCAGCTCTTGACGTGGCTCTGCCCTGGCGTAACACTCCCGGTTCAAACACGTTTCCACGGCATCGACCGCATCTGGATGCGGTAAGTACCTCGCTCTCGGTGTTGTGAATCGTTTCAATCGGAGGCTGACATGACGGACCGGCGAACGGTCCTGCGGTGGAGCGGCGCCGTGGCGGCGACGTTGGCCGCGGGCGGCCTGAGCGGTTGTGAGGCTCTCTCGCTCGACCCGGATGTGCCGCAGACGCCTGTGCAGCGCGGGCCGAAGGGCCCCGAGGCGCCCATGCTCGCGGAACGCGTGGCCGCCGGCGACCTGCCTCCGGTGGGCGAGCGGCTGCCGGAGCGCCCGATGGTTGTCGAGCCCGTCGAGGGGATCGGTCGCTACGGCGGTACGTTCCGGTCCGCGATGATCGGCGCCATCTCAATCTTCCAGGCGTACACCCACACCGCGTACGACGCGCTGATGATGTGGGACCCGGAGTGGACCCGGCCCGTGCCGGATCTCGCGCAGAGCGTCGAGGTCGGCGACGGCGGACGACGGTTCACCTTCCGGCTGCGGCCCGGTACCCGGTGGTCGGACGGGCACCCCTTCACGGCCGACGACATCCTCTTCGCCTACCACGATGTGCTGGGCCACGCGGAGCTGGTGGGTGCTCCTCCGCCGTTCATGCTGAGCGAAGGCGAACCGGCCGCGTTGGAGAAGCTGGACGACCACACCTTCCAGTGGACCTTCGCACAGCCGAACGGGCTGCTCCTGTCGTCTCTGGCCTCGCCCGAAGGCTATGTGTTCACCCTTTACCCCAAGCACCATCTGTCCCGCTACCACGCCGACTACAACCCCGATGTCGTCGCCGAGGCCGAGGAGGCCGGCTTCGGGGGCTGGGCCAACTACTTCTTCTCCAAGGTGGGCCAGGGCTACTGGGACCTGCCGCGCTGGCAGAACCCGGATCTGCCCACGCTGAGTACGTGGTGTGTGACGAGCCCCTTCGGTACGGGGGCCCAGGTCGTACTGGAGCGCAACCCGTACTACTGGAAGGTCGATCAGGAGGGCAGCCAGCTGCCCTACATCGACCGCGTGACGATCGATGTCGTCGGCGACCCGGAGGTCATGCTCATCAAGGCCGTCAACGGGGAGGTGGAGTTCCCGCCGGTCGACATCCTCACCATCCGCAACAAGCCGGTCCTGGCCGCCGGCCGCGAGAAGGGCGGCTACCACTTCGTCGACGCGGTCACCGCGGAGATGAACCAGATCTCCATCTCGCTCAACCAGAACACCAAGGACGCCGGCCTGCGGGAGATCTTCGCCCTGAAGGACTTCCGCGTGGCGCTGTCGCTCGCCATCGACCGTGAGGAGATCATCACCGCGGTGTTCCAGCGCCAGGGGGAGCCCTGGCAGCTCGCTCCCCGGCGGGAATCGCCCTTCTTCGACGAGGAGATGGCCAAGCAGTACACCGACTACGACCCTGCCAGGGCCGAGGAACTGCTGGATGCGGCGGGGCTGCGGCGGTCGGGTTCCGGGACCCGGCGCTCCCCCGCGGGCCGGGCCCTCCGCTTCGAGATCGCGGTGGTCACCCAGCAGCCCGACCAGGCCAGCACGCTGGACCTCATCGCCGGCTACTGGCGCCGGATCGGGGTCGACATGCGGGTGCGGGTCATGGACCGCTCGCTGTTCTACCAGCGCAAGGGCGTCAACGAGCTGGAGGCCACGGTGTGGACCAGCGGCGGAGGGCTCCTGGACGCCCTGTACGACCCGAGGCTGTACTTCCCCTTCAACGGCGAGTCGAACTGGGCACCGCTGTGGGCCACGTGGTACCTGACCGGCGGTGCGGAGGGTGAGGAGCCACCCCGTTCGGTGCGCCGCCAGATGGAGATCTACGACCGCATCCGGACCACGATGGACCCGGAACGGCAGCACGCGCTCATGCGGGACATCCTGGCCATCGCCAAGGACGACTTCTACAACTTCGGCATCGCCCTGCCGGCCCCGGCCTACACGATCATCAGCGACCGGCTGCGGAACTTCCCCGCCAACTACCCGGCGTCGTTCTACTACCCCACGCCCGGCCCGATGCGGCCCGAGCAGTTCTACTACGAGGAGGCGTGAGGGCATGCTCGGATATCTGCTGCGCCGCGTCCTGTACATGATCCCCGTGCTGTTCGGGATCTCCGTGGTGTCCTTCTGGATCATCCAGTTGCCACCGGGCGACTACCTGACCACCTACGTCCAGGGGCTCACCCAGTCAGGACAGGCCGTCAGCCAGGCCCAGGTCGACGCACTCAGCGAACGCTACGGCCTGGGCGACCCCTTCTTCGTCCAGTACGGGAAGTGGATGAGGAACATCCTGCTCCACGGAGACTTCGGCACCTCCTTCGAGTGGAACCAGCCGGTGTCCCAGCTCCTGGCCGAGCGGCTGCCGGCCACGGTGATCCTGGCGGTCGCGACCCTGCTGTTCACCTGGATCGTCGCACTGCCCATCGGCGTCTACTCCGCGGTCCGGCAGTACTCGATCGGCGACTACCTGGTCACCTTCATCGGCTTCCTGGGCCTCGCCATCCCCAGCTTCATGCTGGCCCTGATCCTGATCTGGCTCGGCGCCACCTTCTTCGACCAGCCCGTCGGCGGACTGTACTCCGCCGAGTTCGCCGACGCCGGATGGAACCTCGGCAAGCTGCTGGACCTGCTGCAGCACCTCTGGGTCCCGGTCGTCGTGCTGGGCGCCGCCGGGACGGCCGGCCTCATCCGCATCATGCGGGCCAATCTGCTGGACGAACTCCACCGGCCCTACGTCGTCGCCGCCCGCGCGCGCGGCGTTCCGGAGCGGAAACTGCTGCTGAAGTATCCCCTGCGGGTCGCGCTCAACCCCTTCTTCTCCACCATCGGGTGGGTCCTTCCCGGCCTGGTCTCCGGCGAGGTCATCGTGGCCCAGGTCCTCGCCCTGCCCACCACCGGGCCGCTGCTCGTGCGCGCCCTGACCAGCCAGGACATGTTCCTGGCCGGCTCGATCATTCTCATCGTGAGCACACTGACCGTGGTCGGCACGCTCATCTCGGACATCGCCCTCGCCTGGCTGGACCCGCGCGTCCGCCTCGGGCTGGCGTGAGGAGTGGCTCGATGACCATCACCGGACGAATCCTCCGCCGGCGCACGCCGACCGAAACCCCGGCCCCGGACGCCGAGCACCTGGCGGCCGTCCCGCAGCGCGCGCTGGTGTGGCGGGCGTTCCGCCGCCACCGGCTGGCCATGGCCGGGCTCGTCGTCACCGGCCTGTTCTACCTCATGGCGCTCTTCGGCGGCTTCCTCGCCCCCTTCTCCAGCGACTACCGCAACGCCCCCTACACCTACGCCCCGCCTCAGCAACTCCACTTCTTCTCGCGCGACGAGGACGGGGACATCGACCTGGGCCTGTACGTGAACGGCCTGGAGAGCGAGCAGGACCCCGAGACGTTCGAGATCACGTGGACGGAGGACGAGGACACCCGCATCCCGGTGCACCTGTTCGCCCGCGGTGAGCCCTACAGCTTCCTGGGCCTGTTCGAGACGGACATTCATCTCATCGGCCCCGCAGACCCTGATCAGCCCATGTTCCTGCTCGGTTCCGACAGCACGGGACGCGACGTGCTCTCCCTGATCATCCACGGGGCGCAGATCTCGCTGTCCATCGGTCTGCTCGGCGTGGCCGTGGCGTTCGTCATCGGGGTCACGCTGGGCGGCATCTCCGGCTACGTCGGCGGCAAGACCGACACCGTCATCCAGCGCATCGTCGAGTTCTTCATGTCCATCCCCACCCTGCCCCTGTGGCTGGGGCTCGCCGCCGCCCTCCCGGGCAGCTGGGACGCGCTGCAACGCTACTTCGCCATCACCGTCATCGTCTCCATCATCGCCTGGACCGACCTCGCGCGGGTGGTCCGTGGACGCTTCCTGTCCCTGAGACAGGAGGAGTTCGTCACCGCCGCCCGGCTGGACGGCTCCTCGGCGCCACGGGTGATCTTCCGGCACATGCTGCCGTCGTTCAGCAGCCACCTGATCGCATCGCTCACCCTGTCCATCCCCGGCATGATCCTCGCGGAGACCGCGCTGTCCTTCCTCGGCCTGGGGATTCAGTCTCCCGAGGTCAGCTGGGGCGTCCTGCTGCAGGAGGCGCAGAACGTCCGTGCCGTCTCCACCGCGCCCTGGCTGCTCTTCCCAGGCGTCGCCGTCGTGATCGTCGTCCTCTCCATGAACTTCCTCGGCGACGGGTTGCGCGACGCCGCCGACCCGTACCGCACATGACCACGCGAGCCGTCCCGCCGGGAGACCCCATGCACCAGACCGAAGACCCCTCACCCCTGCTGCGCCTGCGGAACCTCAAGACCCACTTCACCACCCACGAAGGCACCGTCAGGGCCGTCGACGGCGTCGATCTCGACCTGCCCCGCGGGCGTACCGTGGCGGTCGTCGGCGAGTCGGGCTGCGGCAAGAGCATCACCGCCCGCAGCGTCCTGCGGCTGATCGACCCGCCCGGAGAGATCGTCGACGGTCAGGCGCTCTGGCACGGCGGCGGGCGCCAGGCTCCGGTCGACCTGATGAGCCTGGACCCCGCAGGAAAGGAGCTCCGTGCGGTGCGTGGCGGCGAGATATCCATGGTCTTCCAGGAACCGATGGCCTCGCTCTCCCCGATGCACACCATCGGCGCCCACCTGGTGGAAAGCATCACGCTGCACACCGACATGAGCCGGAACGAAGCCTGGGAGGCCGGCATCGACGCACTGCGCCGCGTCGGCGTGCCGCAGCCGGAATCCCGCATGAACGCCTACTCCTTCCAGCTCTCCGGCGGCCTGTGCCAACGCGCCATGATCGCCATCGCCCTGGCCTGCCGCCCCGAGCTCCTCATAGCCGACGAGCCGACCACCGCCCTCGACGTCACCACCCAGGCACACATCCTGGACCTGCTGGGCGATCTGCAGGAACAGACCGGGATGTCGATGCTGTTCATCACCCACGATCTCGGCGTGGTCGCCGAGATCGCCGACGAGGTCGCGGTGATGTACCTGGGAACGGTCGTCGAACACGGGCCGGTGGACCGGATCTTCCACCATCCGCAGCACCCCTACACCCAGGCACTTCTGAGATCCGTCCCACGGCTCGGCCAGCAGCGCAGACTCCGCCTGGACGCGATCAGCGGCGCCGTACCCGCCCCCACCAACCGCCCCGCCGGCTGCCCCTTCCACACCCGCTGCGAGCTGGCCGTCCCCGGCGTCTGCGACCAGGACGCACCCCCCGTCGTCGCCATCCGCGACGATCACCACGTCCGCTGCGTCCTCCCGGACCGGCCGGCGACGCCCCGGCCGGTACCGGACCCGCCCGCCGCGCCACTCATCCCCTCGGCGCCGCGGGCTCCCGGGCCGCCACGCGCGCCCGGCGAGGGGACGCTGGTGCGCGTGAGTGGGGTCACCATGCACTACGCGGCCCGCCGTACCCTGCTCACGAGGGCCGGGCGGCCGGTGCGCGCGGTGGACGGCGTCGATCTCGCCATCCGGCCCGGGGAGACCCTCGGTCTTGTCGGTGAGTCCGGCTGCGGTAAATCCACCCTGGGACGCATCATCGCGGGAGCCCAGCGGCCCACCACCGGCAGCGTCACCTACACCCGCGCCGACGGAACCGACGTCGACGTCGCGGCGCTCGGCAACAGGGCCCTGCGCCCCCTGCGGCGAGACATCCGCGTCGTCTTCCAGGACCCCTACTCCTCGCTCAACCCCCGCATGACCCTGCTCCAACTCGTCGGCGAGCCCCTCCTGGTCAACAAACTCGCCAAGGGCTCCGAACTCGAGGACCGCGTCGCGGACATGCTGCGCCGCGTCGGCCTGCGTCCGGAGTACATGCACCGCTACCCCCACGCGTTCTCCGGCGGCCAGCGCCAGCGCGTCAACATCGCCCGCGCGCTCATCACCCGGCCTCGCCTCGTCATCGCCGACGAGGCGGTCTCCGCACTCGACCTGTCCGTCCGTTCCCAGATCCTCAACCTGCTCCGTGACCTGCAGGACGAGTTCGGACTGACGTACCTGTTCATCTCCCACGACCTCTCCGTCGTCGAGCATCTGTGCGACCGCGTCGCCGTCATGTATCTCGGCAGGATCATCGAGCAGGCCACCGTCGACGAGATCTACCGCAACCCCCGGCACCCGTACACCGAGGCGCTGCTCTCGGCCGTGCCCGACCCCGACCCCCGGCACAGCCACGCCGACCGGGTCCGTGTCCCCGACCACCTGCCCGATCCTGCCTCCCCGCCCCCTGGATGCCGCTTCCACACCCGCTGCCCCTACGCCCAGCCGCGGTGCTCCCAGGACGATCCCCGTCTCACCCCGGCCGACGGGGACAGCGGGACGCACCGGGACGCCTGTCTCCTCTCGGACACCCTCACCCTCACCGGCGTCACCCCCGACCCGGCACACCTCGGTCCGCCACCACACGACGACCACTCCCTGGAGCTGCCATGACCTCCCACCGGCGCGCCACGCCGCGTCCCGACGCGGCCCCGGCGCTCGTCACGGTGGACATGGCGGCGGTCCTCAACCCGGCCGCCTCCCCGCTGCTCTTCGGCCTGTCCAACGAGCCCTCCCGCGACCACCAGGCGGCGGTCTACCCGCAACTCGCCGCATCGGGCGTGACCTTTCAGCGCGGCACGCTGCACCTCAATCGGCTCTTCGACACCCCGTTTCCCGCACTCACCCTGCAGGAGTACCGCGACGGCACCGGGGGTGTGCGGGACGCCGGCACCTGGGACTGGGGAGCACTCTCCTGGCTCGACCACGCGAAGGCACACGGGATCACCACCCAGCTCAACCTTCTTCAGGTCCCCGGATGGCTCACCCACACCGGCGCGGTGAACGGCATCCCCGTCGACTGGGACGTCTGGCGGCACATCGTCACCACGGTGGTACGGCGCTGCGCCGCGAAGATCGACTCCATCGACATCCTCAACGAGCCGATGACCGACGTCATGATCGACATCACCGGCAGTCCGTTCCCGTCACAGGCGGCCGCGGCGGCCCAGATGTACGCGCAGACCGTCCGCGCCGTCCGGGAGGCCGATCCCGGCGTGCTCGTCGGCGGCCCGGGAGAGGACCGGCACGGCGGCGACTTCGGCGCGATCGGAACAATTCTGCGCGACCGCGGGCTGTCACCCACGGACCTCCAGTTCGTCTCCATCCACAGCTACGGCGCCGATCCCGTGGGACAGCTCCGGCTGGCCGGACTGCGACGCCTGCTGAGCGACGCCGGACGCCCGGCGCTGCCCGTCTACGTCAACGAATGGAACCACAACTACGCCGCGGACACCTCGGCCCCCGAGGTGATGGGAGAAGCCGCGGTGCCGTTCGTCACCGACACCCTCCTCCGGCTGGCCCGCGACCCCTCCATCGCCGGCGCCGCGTTCATGTCGGCCCTGCCGGGCAACGTGCCCCTCCACCCCGACCAGAACGCCGGCGGAGCCGTCATCAGACAAGCCATCTACGACTGGCACGGCTCCCACGCGACCCTCTGGCCCCAGACCCGCGCGTTCCGCCTGCTCAGCGTGGACGCGGGACTGGGCGCCGGACCGTTCGCCGTCTGCGCGGCCAGCCACGACGGCCTCGCGAACGCCGCCGGTTTCGTCAACGCGAGCGGCACTCCTGGGGCGATCCTCATCAACGGATCACCAGCGGCACAGCAGGTGGAGGTCCGGTTCGTGCACCTGGCCACTCCCGACCGAACGGTGTCGGCCGCGGTCCACACGGCCGACGCCCGAGCCGCTCACGGCGTACCCCCGGTTCCCGCACGGCTCGAGGTGTCCGCCGTCAGTGGATCGGCCGTCATCCGCGACCTGACCCTCCCGCCCCGGTCCGCACTGGCCCTCGTGCTGTCCGGATGAACGCGAGGCACCACTCGGACGGACGCAGGGGTTGCCCGCCCGAACCGGAGGCTGCCGCCGCTCCCGCGTAGGTGATGTTGGGGCGGGGAGGCTGCTCCCTGCCGTCGCCCCCGCGCCGTCCGCGACACGCAGGGTGTATGCCGGATCAGAGGCCGTACGCTGTTGACCTGAGGAGGCTCGCCGAGCCGCAACTGTTGGCCCACGCTTCGGGGCGCTATGGACCGCCAAGATCGACTGACCGCCATCGCCGGTCTGACCTGGCGAAGGACCGGTCGGCCCGGTGGATGCTAGATGGAGGAGGACAGCCCTGTGAAGATGCTGATCAACGTACCGGAGCGCGTGGTGGCGGACGCCCTGCGCGGCGTGGCGCTGGCCCACCCCGAGCTGGTCGTCGATGTCGACAACAGGGTGATCGTGCGCCGGGACGCGCCCGTCGCGGAGAAGGTGGGGCTCGTCTCCGGAGGCGGCTCCGGGCACGAGCCGCTGCACGGCGGCTTCGTCGGGCCCGGGATGCTCGACGCCGCCTGCCCCGGCGAGGTGTTCACCTCCCCCGTCCCCGACCAGATGGTGCGGGCCGCAGCGGCCGTGGACAGCGGGCAGGGCGTGCTGTTCATCGTGAAGAACTACACCGGGGACGTGCTGAACTTCGACATGGCCGCGGAGCTGGCCGAGGACGAGGGCGTGCGTGTCGCCAAGGTGCTGGTGCAGGACGACGTGGCCGTCACCGACAGCCTCTACACGGCGGGGCGCCGGGGCACCGGCGGCACGCTGTTCGTGGAGAAGCTGGCCGGCGCCGCCGCCGAGGAGGGGGCCTCGCTGGAGCAGGTGACCGCCGTCGCGCAGCGGGCGTCGGACAGCTCGCGCAGCTTCGGCGTGGCGCTCAGCTCCGTCACCACCCCGGCCAAGGGCAGCCCCACCTTCGACCTGCCGGCGGGCGAGCTGGAGCTGGGCATCGGCATCCACGGGGAGCCCGGCCGGGAGCGGCGCGGCATGATGACCTCCGGCGAGATCGCCGACGTCGCGGTGGACGCGCTGCTGGAGGACCTACAGCCCGAGCTGCCGCTGCTGGTGCTGGTCAACGGCATGGGCGGCACGCCGCTGCTGGAGCTGTACGGCTTCAACGCCGAGGTGCAGCGCGTGCTGGCCGAGCGGCGCGTGGCGGTGGCGCGCACCCTCGTCGGCAACTACGTGACCTCGCTCGACATGGCGGGCGCCTCGGTGACGCTGTGCCAGGTGGACGAGGAGATGCTGCGGCTGTGGGACGCGCCGGTGAGCACGCCGGGGCTGCGCTGGGGCCGCTGAGGCCGACGGGGCGAGAGGAGCGCGTGATGGCGGAGGACGCGGAGCCGCTGGACGCGGCGTTCGTCCGGGGCTGGCTGGGCGAGGCGGCGGCGGCGATCGACCGGGAGGCCGAGCGGCTGACCGCGCTCGACTCCGCCATCGGCGACGCCGACCACGGCAGCAACATGCGGCGCGGCTTCGCGGCCGTGCTGCCGGCGCTGGAGCGCGACGCGCCCGCGACGCCGGGCGCGGTGCTGGTGCTGGCCGGGCGGACGCTGGTCTCCACGGTCGGCGGAGCCGCGGGGCCGCTGTACGGCACGCTGCTGCGGAACTCCGGGAAGGCCCTGGGCGACGCCGAGCGGGTCCCGGCCGGGGAGTTCGCCGAGGCGCTGCGCGCGGGGGTGGCGGCGGTGGCGCGGCTGGGCGGCGCGGCGGCGGGCGACAAGACGATGCTGGACGCGCTGCTGCCCGCGGTCGAGGAGCTGCCCGGGTGGGACGCGGCCCGGCAGGCGGCGGCCAAGGGGGCGGCGGCGACCGTGCCGATGCGGGCCCGCAAGGGGCGGGCCAGCTATCTGGGCGAGCGCAGCGTCGGGCACGAGGACCCCGGGGCGGCCTCCTCGGCGCTGCTGATCGCGGCGCTGGCGCGGGCCGCCGGGTACGAGGCCGGGGAGGTGGCCGGGGATGGCTGAGACAGGGCGCGGCCCGGTGGGCGTGGTGCTGGTCTCGCACAGCCGGGAGGTGGCCGAGTCCGTGGCGAGCCTGGCGCGCGGGCTGGCGGGCGGCGGCGAGCTGGCGCCGGTGGAGCCGGCGGGCGGCACCCCCGACGGAGGGCTGGGCACCAGCTCGGAGCTGATCGCCCGGGCGGCGCGGCGCGCCGACCGGGGCGCCGGGGTCGCCGTGCTGGCCGACCTGGGCAGCGCGGTGCTGACCGTGCAGGCGATGCTCGCCGAGGACGAGGAGCTGCCGCCGGGGACGCGGCTGGTGGACGCCCCGTTCGTGGAGGGGGCGGTGGCCGCGCTGGTCACCGCCTCGGCGGGCGCGGACCTGAAGGCGGTCGCGGCGGCGGCCAGCGAGGCGTACACCTACCGCAAGGTGTGACGCCCCGACGCCGGCCCGCCGGGTCCGCCGGGCCCGACGGCGATCAGGCCGGCTCGAACCAGGTGGGGGCGTCGGTGGTGGCGAGCTTGATCCGGGTCAGCGCGAACTCGCGCAGCGGCGGCAGGTCGTCCAGCGCGAACCAGCCCACCTCCACGGACTCGTCGTCGTTGACCCGGGCCTCGCCGCCGACGGCGCGGCAGCGCAGGCAGGTGTCCATGTACTGGCACTGGTCGCCGTTGGGGTAACGCACCGGCTGCAGCGTCTGGACCAGCAGCACCCGGTCGGGGACGCAGCGCACGGCGGTCTCCTCGTGGACCTCGCGGACGGCGGCCTCGGCGGGCTGCTCGCCGGGCTCGGGGATACCGCCGATGATCGACCAGCGGCCGTCGTCGGCCCGGCGCGCGAGCAGGACGCGGTCCTCGTCGTCCAGCACGACGGCGCTGACGCCGGGGAGGAAGAGCAGCTGGTGGCCGATGTTCTCGCGCAGCTCGCGGATGAAGCCGGGTGTCGTCATGGCGCCGAGACTACGAGACCAGGTCGGCGGGCAGCAGCAGCGCCTCGGCGTAGGCGCGGGCGGCCTCGGGCAGGGCGGCCGGGCGGCCGCTGGCGTAGACGCGCAGGGTGCCGGAGGCGGGGGCGCCGGGATCGGGCGCGGCACCGGCGCGGCGCAGCGCCTGGGCGGCGACGGCGTGGGCCGAGCCGTGGAGGGTGACGGGCGCGCCGCCCGCCGAGGCGAGCTGGTCGCGGATGCGGGAGGCGACCAGCTCGTAGTGGGTGCAGCCCAGGACGACGGACCGGACGCCGGGCGGGGTCAGCTCCGCCGCCGCCTTCACCGCGGCGCTGATGGCCTCCTCGTCGGCGCGTTCGACGGCCTCGGCCAGGCCGTGGCAGGGCACCGCGGTCGCCGGTACGCCGTCGGCGAACTGGCGGATCAGGCCCTGCTGGTACGGGCTTCCGGTGGTCGCGGCGGTGGCCCAGACGGCGAGCGGGGCGCCCGCGGCGGCGGCCGACTTGATCGCGGGGACGGTGCCGATCACCGGCACCGCGGGCTCCAGTTCGGCCCGCAGCGCCGGCAGGGCGTGCGTCGAGGCGGTGTTGCAGGCGACGATCAGGGCGTCGGGCCGCTCGGCGGCGGCCGCGCGGGCGCAGGCGAGCACCCGCTCGGTGATGTCCTGGGGGGTGCGCGGCCCGTAGGGCATGCCGTCGGGGTCGCCCGAGAGCACCAGGGAGGCGTCGGGCCGCAGCCGCCGGACCGCGGCGGCCGCGGCCAGCAGGCCGATCCCCGAGTCGATGAGCGCGATCTTCACGGGGCAGCAGCGTACCGGCCGGGCGCGCGGGGGCCCCGCACGCGGCCTACTTGCGGCCGGGCGTCCACTGCATGCCCCAGCCGTAGGCGTAGTCGACGGTGCGCTGCGGGCTGACGCCCCGGTCGGGGACCAGGTACCGGGCCTCGCGGTTGACGACCAGGTCGCCGCTGCCGTCGTTGGTGAGCAGCACCAGGGCGCAGACGGGGGAGGCGACCGTGCACTCGTCGAGCGAGAACTCGATCGGGGCGCCACGCTCGGGGGTGAGCGTCACCATGGCGTTGGTGATGTCCTTGAAGCTGCTGGCGCCCGAGTAGATGGTCACGAAGATCACCACACGGCGCAGCTCCCGCGCGTGGTCGAGGTTGATGGTGAGGTTCTCGCCGGTGGCCACGGCGCCGGTGCGGTCGTCGCCGTCGAGGTGGATGTACGGGGGCTGGTGCAGCGATCCGAAGGCGTTGCCCAGCGCCTGGACGACGCCCTTGCGGCCGTCGGTCAGCTCGAAGAGCGCGCACAGGTCGAGGTCGAGGCCGCCGGAGACCGCCTTGGCGATCTTCTCCTTCCAGCCGAGCTTCTGCTGCTGGGGGGCGCGCTGCTGCCAGTTGAGGTTGACCCGCAGCCGGCCGGAGGTGCCGCCCTGCTTGGACAGGGAGACCGACGGGGCGCTCTTGGTGAGCGTGATCTTGCTCAGCCGCACCGGGCCACCGGACGGGGCCGGGGCCGGGGCCGGCGGCGGAGGCGCGGCGGGCATCGGCGCGGGAGCCGGGGCCGGTGCGGGGGCGGGCGGCGGTGCCGGGGCCGCGGTGGGCATCGGGGCGGGTGCGGGCGCGGCGGGGGCCGGGGGCGCCGGAGGCGGCGCGTCGTCGACGCTGATGCCGAAGTCGGTGGCCAGCCCCGCCAGGCCCGAGTCGTACCCCTGGCCGACGGCGCGGAACTTCCAGGCGCCCTGCCTGCGGTACAGCTCCCCCAGCACGAACGCCGTCTCGCTGGTGGCGTCGCCGCTGTCGAAGCGGGCCACCTCGGCGCCGCTGTCGGCGTCCAGCAGCCGGACGTGGAGCCCGGGCACCTGCCCGAAGGTCCCGCCGTCGGCCGAGGCCGCGAGGACCACCTTGTCGATGCCGGGCTCGACGGCGGCCAGGTCGACGGCGAGGCGGTCGGTGACGGCGGCCCCCATCGGCTGCTTGCCCTCGTGCCGCACCGCGCCCGAGGTGTGCCGGGGCTGGTTGTAGAAGACGAAGTCGTCGTCGGAGCGGACCTTGCCGCTCGCGACCAGCAGCAGCGCCGAGGCGTCGACATCGGGTGTGCCCGCGGCCGTCTGCCAGCCGATCTCGACACGGACCGACCGTGCCGTCACCGGGACGTTCGAACCTTTGAGCATCGTGGGCATGGAAGGGATCCTCCCCGTCGGGCGGCCGTCGTCACTCCGCCTGTTCAGTGGCAGGCACCTCAACTATGCCACCCTCCCCCCGGGCCCTCCGAAGCCGCCCCGGATACGCCATCTTGTGGGGGCTCATCGGCGTTTTTTCCGGAATTCCTTCGTATTGAGCAGCTCCCGTCAGCTCAACCACGCGAAATGACCCTCTAATCGGTCTCCCCAACCAGCACATGGTGGGCTTAACTTATGGGGCATGACCTCCCCGCGCCCCTACGGCGGTGCCTACCACTCCTCGCCGTCCTTCCCCGACACGCCCATCTACGACAGTCTGGTGGCCGAGCGGGGAACCCCGCAGATCGCTCCCATCCGGGTGCCGTCCGCCTATGAGCCGATGGGCGGGTACGCCCCCGCCCCCGCCCAGCCGGCTCTGCCCGCCCTTCCGGCGCTGCCCTCCGGCCCCTCGGCCGGCGCCCCGCATCCGCAGCCGGGCGGCTATCCCGGCTACCAGGCGACCCCGGCCCGCCAGACGCGGCCCGCCCCCGCCCCGGTGCCCACCGCGGCCGTGCCCGCCCAGGCTCCGACCGGGGCGCCCATGCCGCAGGGTCCGGCGTACCTGCCGCAGCAGGGCGGGCCCCGGCCGTATCCCGGGCCGCAGGCCCCGCAGGCGCCCGCGCCGCAGCAGATGCGGCCCCCGGCGCCCCGGCCCGCGGCGCCGCGCCCGGCGCCCGCCGGGTACCAGAACCCCTACCCCGCCCAGCAGCAGCACCCGTACCCGAACCAGGGGTACTGGGCGGAGCAGGGTCCCGGCCGCTAGCGCGCGGGCGCGCCCGGCCCGTCGGGGCGGGCGCGCCGGACCGGCACGTCAGACCTCCACGTCCTCCAGGACGCCCAGTGCGTCGGGGACGAGCACGGCGGCGGAGAAGTAGAGGCTGACGAGGTAGGAGATCACGGCCTGCTCGCTGACGCCCATGAAGCGGACGTTCAGGCTGGGCTCGATCTCCTCGGGGATGCCGGGCTGGTGGAGGCCGACGACGCCCTCGTTCTCCATCCCGGTGCGCAGGGCGATGACGCTGCTGGTGCTGGTGCGGGTCACGGGGATCTTGTCGCAGGGCAGCAGCGGGATGCCGCGCCAGGAGCGCAGCCGGGCGCCCTCCAGCTCGGTCTCGTGGGGATAGAGGCCGCGCCTGCTGCACTCGCGGCCGATCGCGGCGATGGCGCGCGGGTGCGCCAGCAGGAACTGGGTCTTGCGGCGCCGGGAGATGAGCTCGTCCAGGTCGTCGGGGGTGGGCGGGCCGCCGCGGGTGTGGATGCGCTGGCGGGGGTCGGCGTTGTGCAGCAGGCCGAACTCGGGGTTGTTCACCAGCTCGTGCTCCTGGCGTTCGCGCAACGCCTCGATGGTCAGCCGGAGTTGCTCCTCCACCTGGTTCATCGGCTCGTTGTACAGGTCCGCCACCCGCGTGTGGACGCGCAGCACCGTCTGCGCCACGCTCAGCTCGTACTCGCGCGGGCCGGGGTCGTAGTCGACGAAGGTGCCCGGCAGCACCGGCTCGCCCGTGTGCCCGGAGGCGAGCGCGATCTCCGCCTCGCCCCTGCGGTTGCTCGCGGGTGCGGGGCGGGAGGCCACGTCGTCCAGGTACGCCCGCAGCCCGGGGGCGCGTTCGGCGACGGCCTCCACCTCGGCGAGCGGCAGCGCCAGCGCGGTGCAGCGGGTCACGGCGCGCAGGGTGTAGGGCCAGTCGCCGGGCGGCCCGGTCAGCGCCTGGTCCCCGGCGTAGTCGCCGTCGGCGAGCGTGCCGAGGCGGGCCTCGGCGTCGTACGCCCCCGGGCCGCGCTTCTCGGCCTTGCCGTGGGCGATGAGCAGCACCTCGGCGACGGGCGTGCCCGCCTCGGCCAGGACGTCGCCGGGGCGGTACTCGCGCTGCACGCAGGCGGCGGCGAGCGCCTCGAGGGCCTCGGCGTCCTCGTAGCCGCGCAGGGCGGGCAGCTCGGTCAGCTCGGCGGGGATGACCCGGACCTCCGAGCCGGAGACGAGGAACTCCACCCGGCCGTCGCCGAGCGTGTGCGTGAGGCGGCGGTTGACGCGGAAGGTGCCGGCCGTCACCGGGGTCCAGGGCAGCACCCTGAGCAGCCAGCGCGAGGAGACGCCCTGCATCTGGGGCGGTGTCTTGGTGGTGGTCGCCAGCCGCCGGGCGGCGGCGGTGCCGAGGCTGCTGGGCTGCTCCGGCCGTTCCGGCGCCGTCGGCGTGAGGGGGGATGTCATGGGGAAACGCGCCTTCCGTCGGGCGGTGCGTGCGAGGTTTCAGGGGTGGAGGCGGCGCGGGCGGCTCCGCGGCGCGCGCCGGAAATGCCGCCCGGTCCCCCCGGCTTCTCAGTGGCCGATCTCGACGTCCTCGAGAATTCCCAGGGCGTCGGGCACGAGCACGGCCACGGAATAGTAGGCGCTGACGAGATAGGAGATGAGTGCCTTTTCGTTGATTCCCATGAAGCGGACGGAGAGGCTGGGCTGATATTCGTCGGGAATTCCGGTGCGGTGCAGGCCGACGACGCCCTGCTTCTCGGCGGTGCGCATGACCATGATCTTGCTGATGCCGGTCTCGCTGACCGGGATCTTGTTGCACGGCAGCACGGGAACGCCGCGCCAGGCGGGAATCGCGTGCCCCTCGACGTCGACGCTGCCGGGGTAGATGCCGCGCTTGCTGCACTCGCGGCCGAAGGCGGCGATCGCCTTGGGGTGGGCCAGGATGACGCTGGGTTCCTTCCACACGGTGGCGAGCAGCTCGTCCAGGTCGTCGGGGGTGGGCGGGCCGCCGCGGGTGTGGATGCGCTGGCGGGGGTCGGCGTTGTGCAGCAGGCCGAACTCCGGGTTGTTGACCAACTCGCTCTCCTGGCGTTCGCGCAACGCCTCGATGGTCAGCCGGAGTTGCTCCTCCACCTGGTTCATCGGCTCGTTGTACAGGTCCGCCACCCGCGTGTGGACGCGCAGCACCGTCTGCGCCACGCTCAGCTCGTACTCCCGCGGGCCGAGCTCGTAGTCGACGAAGGTGCCCGGCAGCACCGGCTCGCCCGTGTGCCCGGAGGCGAGCGCGATCTCCGCCTCGCCCGCGTCGTTCTGCCCGGCGGGGGCGGCGGCCAGGGCGGCCGTCAGGTGGGCGCGCAGGGTCTCGGAGCGGTCCGCGATCTCCCGCAGCGCCTGGCGGGAGAGGGCCAGCAGGGTGCCGCTGGTCAGCGCGGTGAGGCTGTGCTCGACGGTGCCGGGCTCGGCGAGGGTCAGCGCCTGGTCGCCGTAGAACTCGCCGCCTGCGAGCACGCCCTGGTCGACCTCGGAGTCGTACGGGCCGGGGCTTCGCTTGATCAGCTTGCCGTGGGCGATCAGCACGACCTGGTCGGCGGGGGCGCCGGCGGCGAGGATCTCCTCGCCCGCGGCGAAGTCCCGCTGCACGCAGGCGGCCGCGAGCTCGCCCAGGACGGCCTCGTCCTCGTATCCGTGCAGCGCGGGCAGCTCGCCGAGCTCGGCGGGAATGACCCGGACCTCCGAGCCGGTGGCGGCGAACTCGACGCGGCCGTTTCCCAGCGTGTAGGTCAGCCTGCGGTTCACGCGGAACGTGCCGCCGGTGACCTGCACCCAGGGCAGCACCTTGAGGAGCCACCGCGAGGAGATCTCCTGCATCTGCGGCGGCGTCTTGGTCGTGGTCGCCAGATTCTTCGCGGCCTGCGTCGTCAGGCTCAACTGAGGGGTCACGGCCTCGTTCTGCGGGGTCGGCTCTGCGGAAGTCGTCATGCGAGGCACCGCCAATCTGCGGGTGGCAACGGGGAGTTCGGGGCTACTGCCGCGTCGAAGCTAACGGCCACGCCTCGGGGCGGGCAATCACTCGAAAGGGGTCGCATTTCTGGGATTCCGCCGACGAATATCTGGGTATTGGCAGCTGGACATTTCCGAAATGACGCACGGGCGACCCGGAGCGTCGGCGGGTGCCCCGGCGGCATACCCCGGCAAGCGTGAAGGAGCACAAGAGGGGCGCACGCTCCGCGTCGCGCGCCCCTCCTGGGCCGGGCCGCTCCGGTCATTCCATCTGCTCGCGGCGCGCTACCGTGGACCGGCCAGTGTTGGCGCTCGGTTATCGCACGAGGTTGGGGCAGATCACTCCATGGCAACGGGCCCGGTCCAGGTGACGCACTCCGGAACATCGCGCTGGCGGCGCCGGACCGCCGTCTACGGCACCGTCGCCGAGGCGCTGGCGGCCGCCGCCGACGGCGACGTGCTCGTCCTGGCCCCCGGCGTCTACCGCGAGAACCTGGTGATCGAGCACGCCGTCACGATGCGCGGCCCGGAGGAGGCCAGGGACGGCCAGGCCCGCATCGCGCCGCCCGAGGGCGTGCCGCTCACCGTGCGCGGCGCGGCGACCGTGCACCGGCTGCGGATCGAGGGGCAGGACACGACCGCGCCCGCCGTGCTCGTCGAGGGCACCACGGCCCCGGAGCTGACCGAGCTGGACGTCCACGCCAGCTCCGCCACCGGCATAGCGGTGCGCGGCCGGGCCCGGCCCACGGTGCGCCGGTGCGCCGTCAGGAACCCGGCGGGCGCCGGGATCAGCGTCACCGACGGCGCGGGGGGCCTGTTCGAGGAGTGCGAGATCGCCGAGTCCGCGCAGCCCGGCGTCGTGGTGCGCGGCCCGGTGCAGCTGCGGCTGGAGCGCTGCCGGATCCGGGACTCCGGCGGCGCCGGGCTGTCGGTGACGGGCGAGGGCAGCGCGGTGGAGGCGGTCGACTGCGGCATCCACGGCACCCGGGGCACGGGGGTGCGGCTGGCCGAGCGCGCCACCGCCCACCTGACCGACTGCCGCGTCAGCGAGACCACCGGCGACGGCGTCACCCTCGACACCGAGGCCGTGCTGACCCTCTCCGACAGCCGGGTGCACGACATCCCGGAGAACGCCCTCGACCTGCGGTCGCGTTCGGTGCTGACGCTGGTCCGCACGGCCGTCAGCCGCTTCGGCCGCAACGGCATGTCCGTGTGGGATCCCGGCACCCACGCCGACGCCCACCACTGCGAGATCGGCGAGAGCACCGGCGAGTACCCGGCGGTGTGGGTGAGCGACGGCGCCACCGCCGTGCTGGAGTCCTGCCGGGTCCGGGAGGTGCCGGACGCGCTGTTCGTGCTGGACGCCGGGTCCCGCGCCGATGTGGTGGACAGCGAGATCGAGCGGGTGCGCGGCTCGGCGGTCTCGGTGAGCGACGGCGCCACGGCGCGGCTGGACGCCTGCCGCATCCACCAGGTGGGCACCGGCGCGTGGTTCCGCGACCCGGGCAGCGGCGGCACGGTGACGGGCTGCACGATCGAGCGGGCCAAGACCGGCGTCATCGTCACCAAGGGCGCCGACCCGCAGGTCGCGGACTGCGCGGTGACCGGGGCCGCCGAGGCCGGGGTGTACGTCTCGGCGCAGGGCCGGGGCGCGTTCCGCCGCTGCCGGATCACGGGCTCGGGCGGGTACGGCTTCCACATCATCGACGGCTGCCGCAGCGAGCTCACCGGCTGCCGGACCGAGCGCTGCGCGCGGGGCGGGTACGTCTTCAGCGAGGCGGGGCCGGTGCTGGCCGACTGCCGCAGCGACGAGGCGACCGAGCCGGGGGCGGACGTGCGGCAGAGCCTCACGGACGCGGCGGCCTCCGGCGCGTCGCCCGGCGCGGCCGGGACCGGCGGGCCGCACGGGTCCGGTGGCTCCGGTGGCTCCGGCGTGTCCCACGGCTCCCGCGGTGGCCCGTCCGGGGCGCCGACCCCGGCCCGTCAGGGGTCCGGGCCCGGCGCGGGCGACGGCGCCGACGGCGGGGCCGCGGCCGTGGCCACCCGCCCCTCCGAGGAGGTGCTGGCCGAGTTGGAGGCGCTGGTCGGCCTCACCACCGTCAAGCGCGAGGTCCGCGCCCTCATCGACATGATCGAGGTGGGGCGCCGCCGGCGGCAGGCCGGGCTCAAGGCCGCCTCGGTCCGCCGCCACCTGGTGTTCACCGGTTCCCCCGGCACCGGGAAGACCACGGTGGCGCGGCTGTACGGCGAGATCCTCGCCTCGCTGGGCGTGCTGGAGCGCGGCCACCTGGTCGAGGTCTCCCGCGTCGACCTGGTTGGCGAGCACATCGGCTCGACCGCGATCCGCACGCAGGAGGCGTTCGAACGGGCCCGGGGCGGCGTGCTGTTCATCGACGAGGCGTACGCCCTCACCCCCGAGGACGCCGGGCGCGACTTCGGGCGGGAGGCGATCGACACCCTGGTGAAGCTGATGGAGGACAACCGGGACGAGGTGGTGGTGATCGCTGCCGGCTACACCTCGGAGATGGAACGCTTCCTCGCCGCCAACCCGGGCGTGGCCTCGCGCTTCTCCCGCACCATCACCTTCGGCGACTACGCGCCCGACGAGCTGCTGAACATCGTCGAGCAGCAGGCGCGCGAGCAGGAGTACGCGCTGGCCGAGGGGACCCGGCAGGCGCTGCTTGCGTACTTCACGGGGCTGGAGCGGGGCCCGTCGTTCGGCAACGGGCGCACCGCGCGGCAGACGTTCGAGGCGATGGTGGAGCGGCACGCGGGCCGGGTGGCGCGGCTGCCGGACCCCAGCACGGAGGAGCTGACGCTGCTCATCCCGGCGGACCTGCCGGGGCGGGGCTCGCCCGAGGACGCGGGCGCGGGGGGCGCGGCGCTCCATGGGACCGGGAAGGCGGGTGTGGGCTAGGCGGGTCTAGCCCACCGGCTCCGCCGGCGGCGGAGTCGTCCGGGGAGTCGTCTGGGCGGGCAGCTGGACCGGACCGGCGGCCGTGCGGTGGAAGAGCGCGGCGCGCTCCTCGGCGTACGCCGGATCGGCGGCGTAGTCGGCGTGGCCGAGGACGGGCTCCGGCAGCGGCCAGCGCGGCGTACGCCCGTAGTGCAGCGGGTCGGCCAGCGGACCGGCGTCGACCGGGGCGCCGCCCGTCGCCGTGACGCCGACCGGGCCGCCGATGGGGTCGGTGGCGCGCCACAGGTTCCGCCAGCGCGGCATGTCCCGGTGCAGGGAGTGCAGCGCCGAGGGGCCGAAGAAGGCGGGGAACCAGGGGGCGTACAGGCGTGTGAGCGGCGAGCCGTGGGTGAGCAGGGCGACGCGGGCGCGGGCGGCGTCGTCGAGCTGCCAGACGGCCGCCGCCGCCAGCACGCTGCCCTGGGAGTGGCCGGAGATGACCAACCGCCCGCCGCCCACGTCGATCCAGGTGCACATGCGCCACGCGAGGTCGGGGACGGCCCGCTCGGCGTAGCAGGGCGGGGCGAAGGGGTGGGCGGCGCGCGGCCAGAAGGTGCCGACGTCCCACAGGATGCCGATGGTGCGGCGCGTCCCCGCGTCGCGGTACGCCCGTCGGCCCATCGCCACCAGCAGGACCACGCCTATCCCCAGCAGCCAGGAGCCGAGCTGCTGGGAGACGTCGGCGGCGAACTGCACCGGCACGGGGGCGCCGTCGGCCGCCTTCGAGGGCGTCTCGTCGGTGAGGGAGCCGGCGACGGCGGCCACGCCGAGGACGAGGCTGGCGCCGGTGATCCAGCCGACGGCCAGCGGCGCGGCGTCGGTGAGCTCGGCGCGGGCGAGGGCGGCGGCGATGTCCTCGCTGCGCTCGTCCAGGCGCGTGACGGGCTCGTCTGCGTACCGGCCGCGCACGGCCGGGGCCAGGCGGCGGGTGCGGCGGAGGACGCGCAGCCAGGCGACGACGGCCAGGCCCAGCACGACGCTCAGCAGCGCGGGGATGGCCGCGGCCTCCCAGCTGAGCACCACCGGCGGGCCGGCGATCGCGGCGCCGGGCTCGCCGGGCTCGGCCGAGGGGTCGAGCCAGTCGGCGACGCGCTGCGTCACTCCCCCGGTGAACACGCCGCCGAGCGCGCACGCCAGCAGCGCCACGGCCGCGCCGCCGAGGCCCGCCAGCGCGCCGCGGTCCGGGCGCGGGGTGTCCCGGTGCAGCCGGTGGGCGGCCAGCGCCACGCCGACGACGAGAACGCCCTGGGCCACCGCGAGGGCCGGGAACGTCGCGGCCCCGGCGGGGTGGCGGCCGGCGGTGACCCAGTCGGGGCGGCTCCACGCGGTGTGCGCCACCGTCAGCGCCAGCAGCGCGAGGGCCGCGAGCGGCAGCGCGCCGACGGCGCGCGGCACCGGCTGCTCGTCGATCTTCTCCTCGGTGCGGCCGTGCCGGGCCTGCTGGGCGGCGACGGCGACGATCCCGGCCGCCACCAGCCCGGCCAGCAGCCAGCCGAACGCGGCGAGCGCGCCGTCGCCGTCCGCGCCCCGGTCGTGCGGCCCGGTCGCGGCCAGCAGCGCCGCGCAGACGGTGAGCAGCGCCGCCGTGGTGTGCGCGGCGCGGAGCCGGGAGACGATGCCCCGCCCATACCAGAAGCCGGGCAGGCTCAGCGCCGCCCGGCCCTCGGCGTCGGCGCGGGGGCGCGGCGGCGGCGAGGCCGACTCGTACGCGCTCCAGGTGCGGCGGGAGAGCCACCACAGCAGGCCGACGAGGGCCGCCGGCGGCAGCGCGGCCACCGCGAGGCGCCGGCCCGGCTGGCCCCACCAGCCCTCCCCCGCCTCGAGCGGGCCGAGCCAGGAGGCGTCCGCCACGCAGGTGTCCGAGCCGGCGCACTGCCAGGCGACGAGGTCGAGGCAGACGGCACAGGCCCCGGCGGTCAGCAGCACGGTGAGGGACAGGGCCAGGAGCCGGACCAGGATGTCGTACGCGCGGGCGGTGCGGCGGCCGCCCCTGGCGGCGGGGCGCATCCAGTGCGCCAGGTTGGCCACCATGAAGGGCAGGAGCAGCAGCCACAGCGCCCGGGCGGCGTTGCCGGAGGTGAGCCCGGACCAGGTGTACGCCTCGCGCACGGGGTCGGCGTCGTCCCAGGGCCGGTCGGCGAGGTCGTCGGTGCGGCGGTGGATGCTGGCGGTGCCGTCGCCGGTCACACGGGTCGTGCGCGGGTCGGCGAGCATCTCCTGCGGCGTGGCGCCGCCCACCCCGTGCACCAGTAATTCCATGGCCGGGTCCCGGCCCTCTCCCCCGTCGTTCCCGCCGTGCCGCGCAGCGCCCGTGTCCACCCGTGGTCCCCTTCTCCTCCGGCGTCTCTTCCGGCCGTTGTCCTCTGCCGCGTCTTCTGCCCGCCCTGGGGCGTTTCCGTGCCCGTCCACCCGCAACCGCGACCGGAACGGGACCCAATCGCCACCCGGTTGACGGTCGCCGGGACGTGCGAGGATGACCCGGAGCGAGCAAATCTGAAGGAGTGCCGTGAGCGACAACCAGAACCTGCTGGCCGGGCAGCGGCGGGCGCTGATCCTGGACGAGGTGCGCCGCCGGGGGGGCATCCGCGTCAGCGAGCTGACGCGGATGCTGCAGGTCTCGGACATGACGGTGCGCCGTGACCTGGACGTGCTGGCCCGGCAGGGGGCTCTGGAGAAGGTGCACGGCGGGGCGGTTCCGGTGGCGGAGGCGCGCACGCACGAGCCGGGGTTCGAGGCGAAGTCGTCCCTGGAGCTGTCGGCGAAGAGCGAGATCGCGCGGGCGGCGGCGGCGCTGGTGACGCCGGGCAGCGCGGTGGCGCTGTCGGGCGGGACGACCACCTTCGCCGTCGCGCACCAGCTGCTGGAGGTGCAGGAGCTGACGGTGGTCACCAACTCGGTGCGGGTGGCGGACGTGTTCCACAACGCGCAGCACCTGTCGGAGGGCGGCCGGGGCGCGGGCGGGCCGGCGGCGACGGTGGTGCTCACCGGCGGGGTGCGTACACCCTCCGACGCGCTGGTGGGGCCGGTCGCGGACGCCGCGATCAGCTCCCTCCACTTCGACGTGCTGTTCCTGGGGGTGCACGGCATCTCGGTGGAGGCCGGGCTGTCCACCCCGAACCTCGCCGAGGCCGAGACGAACCGCCACTTCATCCGCTCGGCGCGGCGGGTGGTGGTCGTGGCCGACCACACGAAGTGGGGGACGACGGGCCTGAGCTCGTTCGCCTCGCTGGACGACGTGGACACGCTCGTCACGGACGCCGGGCTGCCGCCGGAGGAGCGCGAGGAGATCGCCGCGCACCTTGCGGAGCTGGTGATCGCGGGCGGCGACGACGGCGAGGGCTGAGCGCGGCTGAGCGCGGCTGAGCGCGGCGGCGGGGTGCCGGACGCCTCGCCGCGTCCGGCATCCCGCCGGAGGGTGGACGGCGCGAACGCGCGCCGCCCGCTCACGCCGCCCGCTCGCGCCCGCCGCCTCCTCCTCGTCGTCCGTCCTCGGTGAGCACCGCCCTGCGGTGGCGGTACTCCTCCTCGTCGATCTCGCCCGCGGCGAAACGCCGGCCGAGCAGGGCCACGGGCGAGCCGCCGCCGGGGCCGCGCCCGAACGGGCCGCGCCCGCCGCGCCAGACGGTGCGGCGCAGCAGCCAGATGGCGCCGACCACGATGGCCGCCCAGATCAGCGGGAACAGCAGGATCCACGGCCCGGGGCCGCCGTCGTCTCCCCAGGCGTGCGCCAGGGTGTTCATTCTCGTCACGCTCCTTCGCGTCGCTGTGGCAGGTGGCGCGGCTGTCCTCGTCGCTCCCTGCCTTCCGTGCCGCTCCTGTCGCTCTCCAGACTCGTCGCGGGCGGGCCGCGCGTCGTCGTACGGCCAGCGGCACCTGGCCTGCTCCGGCGGGAGTACGGCGGCGGCCCGCGGCTGCTTCGGAGCGTTGTCAGTGGCGGCTGCCAGACTCGGCGTCATGGGCAGATGGGCAGTGGCGGAGTACGCCGACGGCTCGGTCCGGCTGTGCCCGCTGGACGAGCGCGGCCGGGCGGCGGGGCCGGTGGTGACCCGGCCGTCGCTGGACGAGGCGGTGCGGTCCCACCCGGAGGTGGCGCGGTGGGTGTGGCGGGCCACGGGCGCGGTGTATCCGCGGGCGCTGCGGTCCGGGGTGCGGGTGGCGCGGTGCTATGACGTGGAGGCGGCGGAGGCGCTGCTGCTGGGCCACGAGGGGCGGTACGGCGAGCCGCGGTCGCTCAGCGCGGCCTGGGCGCGGCTGCGCGGCCTGCCGGTGCCGGAGGACCCGCCGCTGTCGGCGCCCGCCTCGGCGCAGCCGTCGCTGTTCGAGGCGGGCCCGGTGCCGCTGCCCGCGGACGCCGACCCGCTTCAGGCGCTGATGGAGGTGTATGCCGGGCAGCTGGCGCGCACCGATGCCGCCGAGCACCCCGGGCGGCTGCGGCTGCTGCTGGCGGCGGAGTCGGCGGGGATGCTGGTGGCGGCCGAGATGAGGCGCGCCGGGCTGCCGTGGCGGGCCGACATCCACCGCGGACTGCTGGCGGAGCTGCTGGGCGAGCGGTATCCCGGGGGCGGCGAGCCGCGCAGGCTGGCCGAGCTGGCGGAGCGGATATCGCGGGCGTTCGGGGAGGGGGTGACGGTCCGGCCCGATCTGCCCGCCGACATCATCAGGGCGTTCTCGCGGGCGGGCATCAGGCTGTCGTCCACCCGGTCGTGGGAGCTGGGGGCGGTCGAGCACCCGGCGGTGGCGCCGCTGCTGGAGTACAAGAAGCTGTACCGGATCTACACCGCGCACGGCTGGTCGTGGCTGCGGGAGTGGGTGCGCGACGGCCGTTTCCGCACGGAGTACCTGCCGGGCGGCACACCGACCGGCCGCTGGACGAGCAACGGCGGGGGCGCGCTGCAGATCCCGCGCGTGATGCGGCGGGCGGTGGTGGCCGACCCGGGCTGGCGGCTGGTGGTGGCCGACGCCGCCCAGCTGGAGCCCCGGGTGCTGGCCGCGATCTCCCGGGACCGGGGGCTGATGGCGGCGGCGGGCGGCGAGGGCGACCTGTACACGGCGCTGGCGCTGCGCGGCTTCTCCGGCGACCGGGCGCACGCGAAGCTCGCGCTGCTCGGCGCGATATACGGCCAGACCTCCGGGGACGGGCTCAAGCACCTGGCGGACCTGCGGCGCCGCTTCCCCGACGCGGTGGCGTACGTGGACGAGGCGGCCCGGGCGGGCGAGGAGGGGCGGCTGGTGCGGACCTGGCTGGGCCGCACGTGCCCGCCGGCGGGCGGCGACGGCGGGGAGGAGGATGTGGAGCCCGGCGGCCGTGCCGTGGACGAGGAGGAGCCGGGCCCGGTGCCGGGGCCGCGCGGCACGCCGTCGGCGCGGGCGCGAGGGCGGTTCACGCGGAACTTCGTGGTGCAGGGCAGCGCGGCGGAGTGGGCGCTGCTGATGCTGGCGGCGCTGCGGAGGCGGCTGACGGGGATGCGGGCGGAGCTGGTGTTCTTCCAGCACGACGAGGTGATCGTGCACTGCCCGGAGGGGGAGGCGACGGCGGTCGCCGAGGCGGTGCCGGCGGCCGGGGAGGAGGCGGGGCGTGCGGCGTTCGGGCCGACGCCGGTGAGGTTCCCTCTCACGCCGGCAGTGGTCGAGTGCTACGCCGACGCGAAGTAGCGCGGGTCTCCCCCACCCGCCCGCCCGTCGGGGGTGGGGCCCGAGGG
>NZ_JBQQCA010000015.1:0-123920 GCF_052246635.1 Streptomyces sp. 6N223
CCCCGGCACCCCACCCGGGGTCGAGCGCCGTCGTCAAGCACCCCACACGGAGGGTGAGGGCGGCGTCGGCCGCCCCCGCCTGCGATCGCGGTCTCCCGCACACCTCCGTAGATTTGTCCTGATTGCACTATTTGGACGACTCGCGGAGGAAGGACAGCGCGCATGCCCATCATCACCACACGTGACGGCACCGAGATCTACTACAAGGACTGGGGCGACGGGCCCCCCGTCCTCTTCCTGCACGGCTGGCCGCTCAACGCCGACGCCTGGGACGACCAGATGAAGCGCGTGGCCGACAACGGCTACCGCGGCATCGCGATCGACCGCCGGGGACACGGCCGCTCCAGCCAGCCCTGGCGCGGCTACGACTTCGACACCTTCGCCGACGACCTCAGCGACCTGATACAGGAGCTCGATCTGCGGGACGTGACGCTCGTGGCCCACTCCATGGGCGGCGGCGAGCTGGCGCGCTACATCGGCCGCCACGGCACGGGCCGCGTCAGGAAGGCGGTGCTGCTCTCCGCGATCCCGCCCCTGATGCTGCGGACGGAGGCGAACCCCGAGGGCGTGCCCGCGAAGGTCTTCGAGGACATGAAGAGCGGCATCCTCATGGAGCGCTCGCAGTTCTGGAGGGATACCTCCGAGCCGTTCTTCGGCGCCAACCGGGGCGACAGCAGGGCCACCCAGGGCAACAGGGACGCGTTCTGGTTCATGGCCATGCACCAGTCCATCGAGGCGGCCGTGAAGTGTGTGGACGCCTTCGCCACCACCGACTTCACCGAGGACCTGCGGCGGTTCGACATCCCCACGCTGATCGTCCACGGCGACGACGACCAGATCGTGCCCATCGACGCCACCGCCCGCAAGACCGTGGAGATCATCCGGAACTCCACGCTGAATGTGTACCGGGGCAGCTCCCACGGCATCGCCATGGTCCCTGGCGACAAGGAGCGGTTCAACGCCGACCTGCTGGACTTCCTGGGCGCCCAGCCCTAGCCCAGCGCCTAGCCCAGCTCGGAGATCCCGCCGGGCCCGGCGGTCCCGCCGCCGTCCCCGTCCTCCTCGTCGTCCTCGTCCTCCTCGCGGTCGATCAGGACGGGCGAGCCGTGGTGCGACCACACCTTCCAGCCCTCCTCCGTGCGGCGGAAGACGTTCGTCGCCACCACCAGGCCGCCGACCAGCGGGCCCGCGCTGCCGTCCTCCTCGGCCGGGCCGCCGCTGAGGATGTTCTCCGTGCAGGTCACCATCGCCGTGTCGCCCTTGACCGACACCTCCACGTCGGTCAGGAAGAACTGGATGTACTCCGTGCTCGCCATGATCAGGGCGTAGGAACGCATCACCTCCGCCCGGCCGTTGAGCACCGGCCAGCCCGGGTGGACGACGCTGATGCCGTCCTCCAGCCAGTGCTCGGCGAGCGAGTCGAGGTCACCCTGCTCCAGCGCGTCGTACAGCGCCGTGTTGGCGGCCTCCACCGCCTCGATGTCGGTGCGCGCGCTGCTCACCGGACAGCCGCCTCCTCGACCGCCCGCGCCACCCGGACCGCGTCCGCGCTGGCGCGGACCTCGTGGACCCGCACCGCCCACGCCCCGGCGCGGGCCGCCAGCGCCGAGACCGCCGCCGTGGCCGCGTCCCGCTCCCGCGCGGGCGGCGGCGCCGCGTCCGGGTCGTCGCCGGCCAGCACCCGCCCCAGGAAACGCTTCCGGGAGGCGGCGATCAGCAGGGGGCGTCCGCCCAGCCCGGCCAGCAGCCTGTCCATCGCGGCCACCAGCGCCAGGTCGTGCTCGGCCCGCTTGGCGAAGCCGAGACCCGGGTCGGCGATGACGCGGCCCGGGTCGATACCTCCCGCCACCGCCGCGTCGATGGCGCGGCGCAGCTCGTCGACGACCTCGCCGACGACGTCGGCGTAGACGGCCCGCTCGTTCATGTCGATGCTCTGGCCGCGCCAGTGCATGACGACGAACGGCACCGTCGCCTCGGCCACCAGCGGGACCATGCCCGGGTCGGCGCGCCCGCCGCTGACGTCGTTGACCAGGCGGGCGCCGACCGCCAGCGAGCGCTCGGCGACGGACGCCCGCATCGTGTCCACGCTGACGATCACGCCCTCGGCGGCCAGCTCCCGCACCACCGGGACGACCCGCCGCAGCTCCTCCGCCTCGTCCACGCGCGTCGCGCCCGGACGGGTCGACTCGCCGCCGACGTCGACGAGGTCGGCGCCCTGCGCCACCAGATCGAGTCCACGCTTGACCGCGGACTCCGCATCGAACCACCGCCCGCCGTCCGAGAAGGAGTCCGGTGTGACGTTGACCACCCCCATGACCGCGCAGCGGTCCCAGCGGGGCAGCCCGGTCACCTGGGCGCGGGAGTTGCTCATAGCACCAGGGTAGGGGCTGGGGTGCCGCCGCCGGGCGCCCGTCCGGACGATGGCCGGTGACGTCCCGGTAACGGCGGCCGGCCGCCTGCCGACGCCCGGACGACGACCGGACGAACGTTCGGATGCTGGCGTACGGGAACACCGCACGGGTAGGCGGCGCTGACATAGACGCTCGTTGATCGCAGGTAGATTCGAATGGCACCCACGAGGCACCGCAGAGCGTTTGAGGAGTGGAAGGGAGTGAACGCCATGGCAGATACGCCCGATGGGACTCCCGGTCCGACCCCCGACCGGACCCCCGACCGGACCCCCGACCGGACCCCGGACCGCATCGCCCTTCGCGGCCTGCGCGCCCGCGGCTTCCACGGCGTCCTCCCGGAGGAACGCGCGCTGGGCCAGACCTTCGTCGTCGACGTCGAGCTGGGCGTCGACACCCGCCCCGCCGCCGACGGCGACGACCTGGCCAGGACCGTGCACTACGGCGTCGTCGCCGAGGAGGTGGCGGCCATCGTCTCCGGCGAGCCGTGCCGGCTCCTGGAGACGCTCGCCCAGCGCATCGCCGAGCAGTGCCTGACGCACGAGGCCGTCCACGAGGTCGCGGTCACGGTGCACAAGCCGCAGGCCCCGATCACCGTCCCGTTCGACGACGTCGCCGTCACCATCAACCGGAGCCGCGCATGACCCCGCACCCGAACAACGCCGCCACCCCGGACCCGACCGTGCAGCCGGTGCCCGCCTCCGTCTCCGACATGATCGACGCCGCCGACACCACGCTGCACAACCCCAAACGCGCCGTCATCTCGCTGGGCAGCAACCTCGGCAACCGGCTGGAGACGCTCCAGGGCGCCATCGACGCGCTGGAGGACACCCCCGGCATGCGGGTCAAGGCCGTCTCGCCCGTCTACGAGACCGAGCCGTGGGGCGTCCCGGCCGGCAGCCAGCCGACGTACTTCAACGCCGTGGTGCTGGTGCGCACCACGCTGCCGCCGCGTTCGCTGCTGGAGCGGGCGCACGCCATCGAGGAGGCGTTCCAGCGGGTGCGGCGCGGCGGCGAGTCCCGCTGGGAGCCGCGCACCCTGGACATGGACATCGTGGCGTACCAGGGCGTGGTCTCCGACGACCCCGCGCTCACGCTGCCGCACCCCCGGGCTCACGAGCGGGCGTTCGTCCTCGTACCGTGGCACGATGTCGAGCCGGGCGCCGAGGTGCCCGGGCACGGCCCGGTGGCGGACCTGCTGCCGGCGCTGTCCGGGCAGGGCGTCATTCACCGGACGGACCTGCGCCTGGTGCTCCCGGACTGAACGAACTCGCTGACTGACAAGGGGCACGTCGAAGCGGTGAACCAACTGCGGATCGGGACACTCGCCGGGCTGTTCGCCGCCGCGGCGGCCCTGGCGTGGGCCGGGGCGGGGCTGTGGGAATCGCTCGGCAACACGCTGCCCGCCGTTCCGCTGCTGGCGCCGGTGATCCTGGCGCTGATCGCGGCCGTGCTGCTGGCCACGGCGCTGTCGATCCGCTCCCGGCTGCGCGCCCAGCGCGAGCGGCGGCCCGGCGCGCGGCCGGTGGACCGGCTGATGGTCGCGCGCGCCGTGGTCTTCGGCCAGGCCAGCGCGCTGGTGTCGTCGCTGGTGTGCGGGCTGTACGGCGGCTTCGGGCTGTTCCTGGCGATGAACAAGCTGGACGTGCCCAACCGCCGCGACCAGGCCATCTACGCCGGCCTCGCGGTGCTGGCGGGCGTCGCGGTGGTCGCGGCGGCGCTGTTCCTGGAGCGTGTGTGCCGCCTGCCGGACGGCAATGGCGACGACGGCCACGACAACGGCCCGAGCGCGGAGCCGATCTAGCCGATCCCCAGCATGATCCCGACGACTGCGACGGGAAGGCCGCCTACGGCGGGAAAACGTGCGCACCGTCGCACGGGCGGGGATCACCGCGGGTGGTCGGTGTCGCCGTGCGCTCGCTGACGCTGAGCCTCCGCAGTGGCCTCCCGGACAGCCGCCGCGATGTCGATTAGGGCCCCCGTTGGACGGGACCTCTTGTGTCAAGGCATGGCTACGCTGGGAGCATGACGACGAAAGCGGAGCTTCACGAGCTCGTGGAACGGCTGGCGCCGGAGACGTGGGATGACGTGGCCGCGTGGCTGCGCGAGCGTGGGCGGGACCAGGAAGGCCGCAGGGGCCTGGTTCATTCCGAGACGGACGGCTTGCCTTTGCCTGCATCGCTGGGCTTGGGCGAGGGCCCGGGGGACATGGGGCGGAACGCTGACCGGTACCTGGCCGAGGGGTTCGGTCGTTGATCGTCGTCGATACTGGTCCGCCGGTCTCTCTCGTTGACCGCAAGGATCAGGACCACGGGGCATGTCGCGCGTGGCTGGTGGCAACGAATCGCAGGGATCTGTTTGTGCCTGCCCCGGTCATCGCGGAAGCCTGCTACCTGGTGGGGAGCAAACTCGGGGCGCGAGCTGAGGCGGTCTTCCTGCGGGACCTGGCCAACGGCTTGTACGGCACGGTCACGGCTGTGGTTCCTGAGGACATTCTGCGCATGGCAGATCTGGTGGAGCAGTACGCCAGCCTGCCACTGGGCGGGACGGACGCATGCGTGGTCGCTGTGGCTGAGCGGGTGAAGACGGCACGGATTGCCACGCTCGACCGGCGGCGCTTCGCCGTCGTCCGCCCCCGCCACGTGGATGCCTTCGAGTTGTTCCCCCACAGCCTGTAGCTCGGAGCCCCCCGTTCCCGGCCGGGGCTTCATGCACGATCGCGAAGCCCGGAGTGTCTCCGGAGAAGGGCGGCACACCAGCGGAAGTGGCCGTCGCTGCCGTCCGAGGAGAACAGGTCGTAGGTGGTGAGGGCGTAGACGGCCTGGTAGAGCACGAGGGTCTCGGCCGGGTAGCCGAGTTCCCTGGCGAACAGGCCGGTGAGGGTGGCGGCGTGGTGTTCGGCGTGCGGTCCGTACATGTCCCAGACGGCGGCGGTGACAGCGGCCTCGAACGCGGGATCGCCGGCGGTGGTGAAGAAGCCGAAGTCGAGGACGGCGGTGGGCCGGCTGGCTTCGTCGACGTGGATGTTGGGCGGGACGAGATCCCCGTGGATGGCGGTGACCGGGGAGCCGGGAAGGTCCGTGAGGGAGGCGACGACGCGTTCCACCGCGGCGGAAAGACCCGGGACGTGGGCGGCGAGCACGTCGCCGTGGCGGTGGGCGGCGCGCCGGACGAGGGCGGCGAGCGCGTCGGGGAAGCGTGTATGACCCCGCCAGAGGGGGTGGTCGTCGCCCTGGACGGCGAGGCGTCGCATGGCCTCGGAGCCCGGGACGGTCGCGAGGGCACGCAGGACCGTCAGGAGCGCGGCGGTCTCGGTGGGGGGCAGGTCGCGTTCGGAGGAGGTCATCACGGGTTGAGGGCGGAAGGGCGACCCGGTCAGCTCGCGCTCGTAGGTCACGAGAACGCCGTCGTGGACCTCGGTATCGAGGATCTCCGGCGTGGCGAAGGGCAGCGGGTGGCGGGCGATGTCCGCGTAGACCCGGCGGGAGAGATCGAGATCGGCCGGCGGCCGCCCGCTCCACACCTTGGCGACGAGGCCCTCTTCGAGTCGGTAGACGGCGCCCTCGACGCCGGCGGCGAGGGGGCGCGGGGAGCCGTGGCCGCGACGGGCGAAGTGCGCGAGCCATTCGTCGGCGTGGCGCTGGCGGTATTCGACCATGCGGGAAGTACACCCGCCCTCCCCCGCACCCGCACGTGGATTTCGCCGCCGCGCGGCGCACGCGCCGGGGCCGTCAGCGGGCGCGGAGGTTCCCAGCGCCAAGGGCGGAGACGAAGTCAGTCCAGTGGGCGGGGGTGAAGACCAGGGCCGGGCCGTCGGGGGACTTGGAGTCGCGGACGGGGACGAGGGGGGCGAGGCTCCGGGAGAACTCCACGCAGTTGCCGCCGCTGCCGTCGCTGTAGGACGACTTGACCCACTCGGCGGCGGTGAGGAAGGTTCGGGAGAACTCCACGCAGTCGCCGCCAGCACCATCGCTGTAGGACGACTTGACCCACTCGGCGGCGGAGAGATCCAGCTCGGCGCTCATCGTCGGTACTCCTCCAGCACGGTCTTGATCAGGGACAGGGACTGATCCGGTGACAGGGCGTGTGCTCTCAGCCGATCATAGTCATCGCTCGCGGCGGCGACCCTCTCCGGCGAGTAGGCCAGCTTTCCGCCCAGTTGGTTCTCCGTGTAGAGCAGGGTGGAGGCGTTCTTGAACCGCAGCAGGATGAAGGGCCTCATCCAGGCGGCTGGGGCACCCGCCGCGAACGGCATCACCTGAATCTCGATGTGCGGCGACTCGGCCGAGGTCAGCAGATGTTCCAACTGCCCGGCCATGACCTCGTTGCCTCCCACCACCGTGCGCAGGCACGCCTCGTGGAGAATGCACCACAGCAGCGGCGGGTTCTCCCACTGGAACACCTCGCGGCGGCGCAGCCGGTTCTTGACCTTGCCGTCGATCACGGCCGCGTCGTCCCGGGGGTTGGACGACCGGAAGACCGCCCGCGCGTAGTCCTCCGTCTGGAGCATGCCCGCAACCAGCGTCGCCGAATAGACCATGATGTGGCTCGCCTTGCCCTCGTGGTTGAGGTACGGCTCGAACCACGACGGGCTCTCGTCGTCCAGAATCCGCTGCCGCAGCCGCTCGAAGACCCCGCTTGTCGCGAACACCTTGTCGCACCCCTTCGCGAACGCCTCGCTCGGGAACTGCTGCCCGGACTCCACCTTGCAGACGTACGCCTCCGAGTAGCCCGTTCCGTTGGCCACATGCTTCTGCGTCATGTTCTTGTCGGTACGCACCTCCCGGACCTCGTTGCCGAAGACCGGCGGCTCGTTCGAGTCCACGCGCCTGACCCCCCCACTGTGACGGCCGAAATACGCAATGTATGAAGCCGCAGGCCAATGCGGCACCGGTACGTCGAACGCCCACGACGGTTCAACACAACAGCCCGCCTCACCCGGACGGACGCGCAGGGCAGGCGCGGTGCGCACCGCGCCGTAAGCCTGGACGCATGGCTGCCGCTGCCGAGACCGACGTGGACGTCGTCGTCGTGGGGATGGGCCCCGGCGGCGAGCACGCGGCCACTCGTCTCGCCGAGGCCGGCCTCGTCGTCGCCGGCGTGGAAGGGGAACTCCTCGGCGGCGAATGCCCCTACTGGGCCTGCGTCCCGACCAAGATGATGCTCCGCTCCGCGACCCTCCTCGCCGAGGCCCGCCGCGTGCCCGGCATGGCAGGGCGGGCCCGCGTCGCGCCCGACTGGTCCCCGCTCGCGACCCGCGTCCGCGACGAGGCCACCGACGACTGGAACGACCAGGCGGCCGTCGACCGCTTCACCGGCAGGGGCGGCCGCTTCGTCCGCGGCCGTGGCTCGCTCGCCGGGCCGCGCATGGTGCGCGTCGACAACGCCGGCGGCGAGTCCCGGATCCTCCGCGCCCGCCGCGGCGTCGTGCTCGCCACCGGCTCCCGCCCCAGCATCCCGCCCGTGCCCGGCCTGGCCGAGGCACCGTACTGGACCAACCGCGAGGCCGTCGCCGCCACCGAGCCGCCCGAGTCCCTGATCGTGCTCGGCGGCGGGCCCGTGGGCGTTGAGCTGGCGCAGGCGTTCGCCCGCTTCGGCACCCGCGTCACCATCGTCGAGGCGCTGGAACGGCTGCTGCCGATGGAGGAGCCGGAGGCCGGAGAGCTGCTCGCCGAGACGCTGCCGCTCGACGGCATCGAGCTGCGCACCGGCGCACGCGCCGAGCGAGTGGAGCAGCACGGCGAGGACCTGATGGTGCTGCTGGCGAGCGGCGAGAAGCTGACGGCCCAGCGGCTGCTGGTGGCCACCGGGCGCCAGGCGGATCTGCCCGCCCTCGGGCTCGCGACCGTCCCCGGCCTCGACCCCGGACCGGAGGCCCGCGCCCTGCCCGTGGACGGGCGGATGCGGGCGGGCCGCGCGGCCGACGGCGTGTGGGCGGTCGGCGACCTGACCGGGCACGGGGCGTTCACGCACGTCGCGATGTACCAGGCCGAGATCGCCGCCCGCGACATCCTCGGCGAGCCGGGCCCCGAGGCCGACTACCGCGCGCTCCCCCGCGTCACCTTCACCGACCCCGAGGTGGGCGCCGTCGGCCTGACGGAGGCTCAGGCGCGCGAGCGCGGCCTGCGCGTGCGGACGGGCCTGACGCGGCTGCCGTCCTCCGCGCGCGGCTGGATCCACAAGGCGGGCAACGCCGGTTTCGTCAAGCTCGTGGAGGACGCCGGGCAGGGCGTTCTCGTGGGCGCCACCTCGGCGGGCCCGGCCGGTGGCGAGGTGCTGTACGGGCTCGTGGTCGCCGTCCAGGCGGGCCTGACCACCGACCGGCTGCGGCACATGATCTACGCCTACCCCACCTTCCACCGGGCCGTGGAGGACGCGCTCGGGAGGCTCGGGAGGCTGGCGACGCCGTGATGACGCTGACGGTCGAGGAGGCGGAGGCCCACATCCGGCGTACGTGCTTCGCGTACGCGCCGCCAGGCCGCACGGGCGTGGAGCTGGAGTGGCTGGTGCACGACCCCGCCGAGCCCGGCCGGGCCGTGGCGCCCGAGCGGCTCGACGGGGCGCTCGCCGCCCTGGATCAGCTGCCGCGCGGCGGCGGCCTCAGCCGCGAGCCGGGCGGGCAGGTCGAGCTGAGCACCGCGCCCGCCGCCTCGCTGCCGGAGTGCGTCGAGGCGGCTGCCGCCGACCTGGCAGCGGTACGCCGGGCCCTGGCGCGGGCAGGCCTCGCGCTCCTCGGCCAGGGCCTGGACCCGTCGCGGGGCCCGCGGCGCGTCGTGGACCACCCGCGCTACCGGGCGATGGACTCGTACTTCGCGGCCGACGGCCCGTGGGGGCGGGTGATGATGTGCGCCACCGCCGCCGTCCAGGTCAACGTGGAGTGCGGCCTGGAACAGGACTACCGCCGCCGCTGGGCGCTGGCCCACCGGCTCGGGCCGGTCCTGGTGGCGGCGTTCGCCAACTCGCCGCTGTGGCGCGGCCGGCCCACCGGCTGGCGTTCCACCCGGCAGGCGCTGTGGGCGCGGATCGACCCCGGCCGCACCCGCCCGCCCCACCACCATCCCGCCGGTCCCCGCGCCGCCTGGTCGCGGTACGCCCTGGACGCGCGCCTGATGTGCCTGCCGCGCTCCGCGCCCGCCGAGGACTGGGCCGCGCCGCGCGGCGTCACCTTCCGCTCCTGGCTCGACGGCGCCTCGCGGTGCGCCCAGACCCCGACCCTGGACGACCTGGACTACCACCTCGGCACCCTCTTCCCGCCCGTCCGCCCGCGCGGCTGGCTGGAGCTGCGCATGATCGACGCGCAGCGCGGCGACGACTGGATCGCCGCCACGGCGGTGCCCGCGACGCTGCTGGACGACCCGGCGGCGGCCGAGGCGGCGTGGCGCGCCACCGCCCCGCTGTGCCCGGACGGCATGCCACAGGCCCGCGTCTGGGCCCGCGCCGCGCGGCTCGGCCCGGCAGACCCGGCGCTGGGCGCGGCCGTGCGCTCCTGCTTCGCCGCCGCGCGGGCGGCCCTCGCGCCCGGCCCCGTGCGGGACGCGGTCGCGGACTTCGCCGCGCGCTATGCCGAACGCGGCCGCTGCCCCGCCGACGACCGCCTCGACGAGCTGCGTACGGCGACACGCGTGGAAGGAGCGCGCTCATGGTGACGGAACACCCCACCCGCCCCGCATCCCGCGTGCGGCCGGGCGAGAGGGCGCGCGAGGCCCTCCAGGCCGCGCGGCGGCGTACGCTCGCGCTCACCGACTGCCTGCACGACGCCGAGCTCACCGCCCAGCACTCCCCCCTCATGTCGCCGATGGTCTGGGACATGGCGCACATCGCCAACCAGGAGGAGATCTGGCTGGTACGCCGCGCCGGCGGGCGCCCCGCGCTGTGGCCGCACCTCGACGAGCTCTACGACGCCTTCCGCCACCCGCGCGCCGACCGGCCGACGCTGCCGCTGCTCACGCCGACGCAGGCCCGCCGCTACCTCGCCGAGGTGCGCGAGCAGTCCCTGTCGGTGCTGGAGGAGCTGGACGAGGCGCGTCTGACGGGCGAGGCGCTGCTGGCGGACGGCTTCGTCTTCGGCATGATCGCCCAGCACGAGCAGCAGCACGACGAGACGATCCTCGCCACGCACCAGCTCCGGAGCGGCCCGGCCGTGCTCGACGCCCCGCCCCCGGCGCCCGCCCTCTCCCCCTCCCCGCGCGAAGTGCTGGTCCCGGGCGGCCCCTTCACCATGGGCACCGACCACGCCACCGACCCGTGGGCGCTGGACAACGAACGCCCCGCCCACGCCGTCGACGTCCCGGCGTTCTTCCTGGACGCGGCCCCGGTGAGCAACGCCGCGTACCAGGCGTTCATCGCCGACGGCGGCTACCGCGAGCCGCGCTGGTGGACCCGGGAGGGCTGGGCCCACCGGCGCAGCGAGGGCCTGACGGCGCCGCTGTACTGGGAGCCGGACGGCGCGGGCGGCTGGTTGCGCCGCCGCTTCGGGCGGACGGAGCCGGTGCCGCCGGACGAGCCGGTGCTGCACGTCTGCTGGTACGAGGCCGACGCCTACGCCCGCTGGGCCGGCCGGCGGCTGCCCACCGAGGCCGAGTGGGAGAAGGCCGCCCGCCACGACCCGGCGACCGGCCGCTCGCTGCGCCACCCGTGGGGAGCGGAGGACCCCGGCCCCGGCCACGCCAACCTGGGCCAGCGCCACCTCCAGCCGGCCCCCGCCGGCGCGTACCCGGCGGGCGCCGCGCCCTGCGGGGCGCGGCAGCTCCTGGGCGACGTGTGGGAGTGGACCGCCTCGGACTTCACGGCGTACCCGGGCTTCGAGGCGTTCCCCTACCGCGAGTACAGCGAGGTCTTCTTCGGCGGCGACTACAAGGTGCTGCGCGGCGGCTCCTTCGCCACGGCCCCCGTCGCCTGCCGCGCGACCTTCCGCAACTGGGACTTCCCCATCCGCCGCCAGATCTTCGCCGGCTTCCGCACGGCCCGCACGGCCCGCTCCGCGGAGGGGGCCGTGCCGTGACCCGCCCGTGGCCCCACCGGGGGCTCCGCCCCCGGACCCCCGGGCCGCCGACACCCCGGCACCCCACCCTGGGGCGGGCGCCGTCGTCACCCACATCCCCAGCGCCCCCGGGTCGGGGTCGCTGGCGACGGCGCCCAACGCCACTCAACCCCGGGTGGGGTGCCGGGGTGTGGGCGGCGACCCGGACCCGGGCCGGAGCCCGGGGCCGCCGCCGTCACCGCATCCCGCGCCGTGACAAGCCGCCCGCCCCGCCGGAGGCATGATGTGCCGTCACCTCGCCTACCTCGGCCCCGTCCGCGGTCTCGACCGGCTGCTGACCGAGCCGCCGCACGGGCTGCTGGCGCAGGCCCGTACGCCGCGGCTGGTGGAGCCCGGCGCCGGGGCCGTCAGTGCCGACGGGTTCGGGGTCGGCTGGTACCCGCCCGCGCCGGACGCCGCGCCCGCCCGCTACCGGCGCGCCGTGCCGATCTGGGGGGACGCCAACCTTCCCGACCTGGCCCGCACCATCCGCAGCCGCGCCGTCCTCGCGGCCGTCCGCTGCGCGACCACCGGCACCAGCCGCGAGGAGTCGGCCGCCGCGCCGTTCGCGCTCGGGCGCTGGCTGTTCAGCCACAACGGGGCGGTCGACGACTGGCGGCGCCTCCCCGCCGACCTCGGGCTGCGCCTGGACGCCGAGGCGTTGCTGGGCGTCCAGGCCCGCTGCGACGCGGCGCTGCTGTGGCTGCTGATCGGGCGGCGGCTGACGGCCGGCGAGCCGCCCGGCGAGGCCCTGGCCGCCGTCGTGCGGGCGGTCGCCGCCGTCCGGCCGCGGGCCCGGCTCACGCTGCTGCTCACCGACGGCCGCTCCATCGCCGCCACCCGCCACGGGCCGAGCCTCTACTACCGGACCGCGCCCGGCGAGGTGCTCGTCGCCTCCGAGCCCACCGACCACGCCACGGACTGGAGCGAGGTGCCGCAGCGCTGCCTCCTCCTTGCCACCCGCGGCACGGCGACGACCGTCCCGCTGCGCGAAAGGACCCCACGCCATGACGTCCGTCTCCACCACGAGCCGCTTCAGCCTTGACCGCCGCCTGCCCGAGGACCACCTCACCGCCCGCCTGGCCGCGGACGTCCGCGCGGGGCTGACCTCCCGGCCCAAGGTCCTGCCCCCCAAGTGGTTCTACGACCAGCGCGGCGGCGAGCTGTTCGAGCGCATCACGCGGCTGCCCGAGTACTACCTGACCCGCGCCGAGCGCGGCCTGCTGCGCTCCAACGCCGCCCGCCTCGCCCGGCTGACGCGCGCACGCACGCTCGTCGAGATCGGCTCGGGCTCCTCCGCCAAGACCCGCCTCCTGCTGGACGCCCTGCTGCGCGAGGGCACCCTGCGCGCCTACGCCCCGCTCGACGTGAACGCCGCCGCGCTGCGGGACGCCGGGCAGGCGCTGTGCCGCGACTACCCGGGCCTGCGCGTCGCCGCCACCGTCACCGATCTCGAAGCCGACCTCGCCCTCCCCGGCCCCCGGCTCGCCCCCGGCCCCCGGCTCGTCGCCTTCCTCGGCAGCACCCTCGGCAACCTCGACGCCGCCCAGCGCGCCGCCTTCTACGCCCGGCTGCGGGCCGCGCTCGCCGGCGGGGACGCGCTGCTGCTCGGCGTCGACCTGGTCAAGGACCCGGCGCGCCTGGTGCGGGCGTACGACGACGCCCAGGGCGTGACGGCGGCGTTCAACCGCAACGTCCTCGCCGTGATCAACCGCGAGCTGGGCGCCGACTTCCGCCCCGCCGCCTTCGACCACCACGCGGTCTGGAACGACCGCGACGAGCGCGTCGAGATGCGCCTGCGCGCCCGCTCCGCCCAGACCGTCACCGTCCCCGCCGTCTCCCTGACCGCCGACTTCCGGCGCGGCGAGGAGCTGCGCACCGAGTTCTCGGTGAAGTTCCGCCGCGGCCCGCTCACCCGCGAGCTGGCCGAGGCCGGCTTCGCCGTCCACACCTGGTGGACGAGCCGCCCGGACCCGTTCGGCCTGCTGCTCGCCACACCCGCCCCCGCCCAGGGCAGGGCTAGGGCACGCCGGTGACGCTCTCCAGCTCCACCTCGGAACGCCGGACGTCCCGCGCGTCCGCGTCGACCGACCGCCGCAGCGCGCTGTGCAGGCTGGACGGCGTGAGAACGCCGAGGAAACGCCCGTGTTCGGCGTCGTCCAGCACCGCGACCCAGCCCGCGTCGTGCTGGAGCATCGTGCTGAACGCCTGCTTGAGCGGGGCGCCCAGCGGCAGCCACGCCTCCATGCGCCGCACGTGGTCGGCGACCTGCCCGTCCGCCTCGGCGTCCCGCACCCACCCGCGCAGCGTGTCGTCGCCGTCGAGCACCACGGCCCAGCGCACGCCGTCGGCGCGCATCCGCTCCGCCGCCCGCCCCATCGGGTCCGACAGCCGCACCACCGGCGGCTGCTCCAGGTCGCCCGTCTCCACCGGCGTCACCGACAGCCGCTTCAGGCCCCGGTCGCTGCCGACGAACGACGCGACGTAGTCGCTGGCGGGCGAGCCGAGCACGGCCAGCGGCGTGTCGAACTGCTCGACCGTGCCCTGGCCGTACACCGCGATGCGGTCGCCCAGCCGCACCGCCTCGTCGATGTCGTGCGTGACGAACAGGATCGTCTTGCGCACCTCGCGCTGGAGCCGCAGGAACTCGTTCTGCAGCCGCTCCCGCACCACCGGGTCCACCGCGCCGAACGGCTCGTCCATCAGCAGCACCGGCGGGTCGGCGGCCAGCGCCCGCGCGACGCCGACCCGCTGCCGCTGGCCGCCGGAGAGCTGGTCGGGGTAGCGGTCGCCGAACTCGGCCGGGTCAAGGCCCACCAGCTCCAGCAGCTCCGCCGCCCGCGCGCGGGCCTTGGCGCGGCGCCAGCCCAGCAGCTGCGGCACGGTCGCGGTGTTGTCGAGCACCGTCTTGTGCGGGAAGAGGCCGACGTGCTGGATGACGTAGCCGATGCGGCGGCGCAGCCGCACGGGGTCGAGGGTGCCGACGTCCTCGCCCTCCAGCAGCACCCGGCCGGCGGTGGGCTCCTCCAGCCGGTTCACCAGCTTCATGGTCGTGGTCTTGCCGCACCCGGACGGCCCGACCAGCACCGCCAGCTCGCCCTCCGCCACCTGAAGGTCCAGGTCGTGCAGGGCCACGGCGCCGTTCGCGTACCGCTTGGACACGTGCTCGAATCGCAGCATGCGAGTCAGTATCGCAATGTCGAATGAACGAACTAGGGTGGTGGCCCTCCGCTAGGGGGGTGCCCACGATCGCTTCCGAGAACTGCCTGACGGCCAACGCCTGGATCTGCGGCGAGTACATCAGCAGCCGCCGCGACGAGCTCATCGACGCCACCGGGGAGCACGTCCTCATCACGGTCTCGGCCGTCGCGATCGCCACCCTGATCGCGTTCCCGCTCGCCCTCGTCGCCCACCGCTGGCGGCTGGCGGCCGGCGGCATCCTGTCGCTGACGACCGTGCTCTACACGATCCCCTCCCTCGCGATGTACGCGCTGCTGCTGCCCGTGTTCGGGCTGTCGTCGTCGGTGGTGATCTGCGGGCTGGTGCTGTACTCGCTGACCATCCTCGTCCGCAACATCCGCGCCGGCCTGGCCTCGGTGCCCGCCGACGCGCGCGAGGCGGCGCTCGGCATGGGGTACGGGCGGGTGCGCCTGCTGTTCGGCGTCATGGTGCCGCTGGCGTTGCCGTCCCTGATGGCGGGAGTGCGCATCGCCACGGTCTCGGCGATCTCGCTGACGACGATCGGCGCCATCATCGGCTACGGCGGGCTCGGCAATCTCATCTACAGCGGCATGGACAGCTACTTCAAGGCCCAGGTGCTGACGGCGTCGGTGCTGTGCGTGGCGCTGGCCGTGGTGGCGGACGTGCTGCTGCTGGTGGTGCAGCGGCTGCTCACGCCGTGGACCCGGGCGGCACGGACGGCGTGAGAGGCGTGAGGGGCGTGAGGGGCGTGAGGGGGCGTACGACGTGGAGCTGAGCGTCATCGGGGACAGCTGGGAGTGGCTGACCACGGCGCAGAACTGGCGGGGCGAGGCCGGGGCCTGGCACCGGCTGGGCGAGCACCTGTACCTGACGGGGGTCTGCCTGGCCATCTCCTGCGTGCTGGCCCTGCCGCTGGCCCTGTGGCTCGGGCACGGAGGCGGCCGCCGCTGGGGCGGGGCGCTGGCCGTCAACATCTCCAACGCCGGGCGCGCGGTGCCGACCTTCGCGGTGCTGGTGCTGCTCAGCATGGGCCCGCTGGGCGGCCACGGCGACCTGCCGACCATCATCGCGCTGGTGCTCTTCGCCGTCCCGCCGCTGCTGACCAACGCCTACGTCGGCGTGTCGGAGGCGGACGCCGAGGTGGTGCGGGCGGCCCGGGGCATGGGGATGTCGCCCTGGCAGCTGCTGACGCGCGTCGAGCTGCCCCTGGCGTTCCCGCTGGTCATGACGGGGGTGCGGACGGCGGCCGTGCAGATCGTCGCCACCGCGACGCTGGCCGCGCTGCCGGGCGGCGGCGGCCTGGGGCGCATCATCACCGCCGGGTTCGACACCAACCGGACGCCGCAGGTGGTGGCGGGCGCGGTGCTGGTGGCGCTGCTGGCACTGGCGGTGGAGGGCGTGCTGGCGCTGGCCGAGCGCGCCTGCGATCCGCTGCGGCGGCGTTCGCGGGGTTCACGGCGTTCGCTATCGCGTTCGACATCGGCGACGGAGACTGAAAGGCTGAGTCCGGCCGTGACAATGACCAAGGCGAAGACGGGGAGCGGAACACCGTGAAGGCACGGATGGCTGGAATGACCGCGAGCGCCGTGGCGCTGGTGCTCGCCGTGGCCGCCTGCGGCGGCGACAGCCTGGAGGAGGAAGGCGACAGCGGGGGCGGCGGCGACGGCGGCGACAAGGGCTCGCTGACCATCGGCGGCGCCAGCTTCACCGAGGCGACCATCATGGTCGAGCTCTACGCCCAGCTGCTGGAGCACAACGGGTACGACACGGACACGGAGACGGTCGAGAGCCGCGAGCTGTACGAGCCGCTGCTGGAGAGCGGCGAGATCGACATCGTGCCGGAGTACGCCGCGACGATGGCGGAGTTCCTCAACGACAAGGTCAACGGCGTCGACGCCCCGGACGTCGCCTCCGCCCATGCGGGGGACACGATCGCGGCGCTGCGGGACCTGGCCGAGCCGCTGGGCCTGACGGCGCTGAAGGGGGGCGGGGCGATCGACCAGAACGCCTTCGCCGTCCACGAGGAGTTCGCCGCCGAGCACGACCTGGAGACCCTCAGCGACCTGGGCGCCTCCGGCCTGCCGGTCCGCCTCGCGGCGGGCGACGACTGCCCCGAACGGCCCTTCTGCCAGCCGGGCCTTGAGGAGACCTACGGCATCGACATCGCCGAGCTCGACCCCAAGGGCGTTGGCACGGTGCAGGCCAAGCGGGCCGTGCAGAACGGCGAGGACGACATGGTGCTGGTCACCACGACCGACGGCACCCTTGAGGACTTCGACCTGGTGCTGCTGGAGGACGACAAGAACCTCCAGCTCGCCGACGTCGTGCTGCCCGTCGTCAACACCAGGAGCGCCGGGGACGAGGACATCGCCCACGTCCTGGACCAGCTGAGCATGGTGCTCACCACGCGGGACCTGATCGAGCTGAACCGCCAGGTGGACGCCGAACGCCGCACGGCGGAGGACGTGGCCCACGACTACCTGGAGGAGCAGGGCCTGTTGACGACCTGAGGCCCTGAAACTCAGTCCTGAGACACATATCGATAAACAGCGGGGAAGAGTCTCCCGGTGCCCTCCCACGCACCGGGCGGCCACGGTAGGTTTCGCCCATGGCACGTGGACGTCACCGGAACTCGGCACTACACCGGGTGCTGATCCCCGCAGCCGTGGGCGGGACGGCGGTCGCCTGCGCCGGCGCCTCCTGGTTCGTCGGGGGTGCGGCGGGCGACGGGGACGCTCTCGTGCTGCGTGCGCTGACGGGCGGGGCGGCCGTGGCCGCCGTGACGGGCGCGCTGCTGCTGCGGCGCTGGGACATCAGGGCCGGGCGCATCGTCGCCCGGGAGCGCGCCGCGAAGGCCGGGCTGAACTGGCGTAACGAGGAGCGGCAGGCGCGGCTGGAGCAGGCGCAGGACCAGATCGGCGCGCTGGAGGAGAAGATCTCGGCCAAGCGGGCCGACCTGGAGCGGCTGCGCAGCGAGCACGCCGAGCTGCTGCGCCGCTACGCCACGGCCGAGACCGAGCGGGCCAAGGCGCTGGAGGGCCGGCGGCTGCTGGCGCTGGAGGCCGCCGCGCCCGCGAAGGCGCTGGAGGCGCAGGCCACCGACCACCGCACCTCGGGCGGCGCCCCGACCCCGCTGACGTACCTCCAGGCGTACGAGGCGCTGGGCCACCTCTCCCGCAGCCTGGCCCGCCAGCGCGAGGAGTCGGAGGCGGAGACGGCGGCTGCGGCCGAGCGGGAACGCGAGGCGCGCGAGACGCGCGAGACGCGCGAGCGGTCGGCCGCCCACCTGGAGCCGGTGATGCCGCCGCCACAGCGCAACGGCAACTTCGACTTCTTCACTCCGTCGCGTGCACGTGGTGCCCGCTAGCCGGAAGACCTCCGGCAGAGTTAATCCGGCAGAGTCACCGAGCCATGATCAAGCTCATGGCCTCCGCCCGCGTGGCCGCGTCTCGCAGCTGGCCCCGGACAGCGGAGGTGGTGGTCTTTGCGCCGGGCTTGCGTACTCCGCGCATCGTCATGCACATGTGCTCGCACTCCACCACCACGATCACGCCCCGCGGCTCAAGGATGCGCATGAGGGAGTCGGCGACCTGGGTCGTCAGCCGCTCCTGCACCTGCGGGCGGCGGGCGAAGACATCGACCAGGCGCGCCAGCTTCGACAGGCCAGTGATCTTCCCATTGGCGGATGGAATGTAACCAACATGGGCATAGCCAACAAATGGGGTGAGATGGTGCTCGCATGAGCTCAGCACCTCGATGTCCTTCACCAGCACCATCTCGTCGTGGCCCAGGTCGAAGGTCGTCGTGAGGACGTCCTCGGGGCGCTGCCAGAGCCCGGCGAAGATCTCCCGGTACGCCCGCGCCACCCGGGCCGGGGTCTCCTTCAGGCCCTCCCGGTCCGGATCCTCGCCCACCGCGATGAGCAGCTCGCGGACGGCGTTCTCGGCACGCTTCTCGTCGAACTCACGGACGGGCCCCGCGGTCGTGTGGTCCATGTGGTCCTCGTTCTCTCGCACTATTCGCACACACGTGCGCGCCCCCCACGGTAGAACGTGGGGGGCGCGGGGGGCATTCCGGCATACGCCAACGCCTACGCCTCGGGACGGCGCTCCTCCAGCGGCGGCGCCGCGACCTCGGGGCCGGAGCCGTTGGCCAGGCTCAGCTCCTTGGCGGGGAAGGCCACCGGCGGCCGGGTCGAGGGCGTGCGCCGCGCGGAGCCGGTCCAGGCCGGGCGCGGCGGGCGCCTGACGATCGGCGCGAAGATGTCCGCCAGCTCGTCCTTGTTGAGGGTCTCCTTCTCCAGCAGCGCCAGCACGAGGTTGTCCAGCACGTCCCGGTTCTCCACCAGGATCTCCCAGGCCTCGTTGTGGGCGGTCTCGATCAGCTTCTTGACCTCCTCGTCCACCAGCCCGGCGACCTCCTCGGAGTAGTCGCGCTGGTGGCCCATCTCCTTGCCGAGGAAGGGCTCGGAGTTGTCGGAGCCGAACTTGATCGCGCCCAGGCGCTCGGTCATGCCGTACTGCGTGACCATGGCGCGGGCCGTGGCCGTGGCCTTCTCGATGTCGTTGCCCGCGCCCGTGGTCGGGTCGTGGAAGACCAGCTCCTCGGCGGCGCGCCCGCCCATCATGTAGACCAGCTGGTCCAGCAGCTCGTTGCGCGTCGTGGAGTACTTGTCCTCCTCGGGCAGCACCATGGTGTAGCCCAGGGCCCGGCCACGGGAGAGGATCGTCACCTTGTGCACCGGGTCGGCGTTCGGCGACGCCGCCGCCACCAGGGCGTGTCCACCCTCGTGGTACGCGGTGATCATCTTCTCCTTGTCGCTCATGATCCGCGTGCGCTTCTGCGGACCGGCGACGACGCGGTCGATGGCCTCGTCGAGGAACTTGTTGTCGATCAGCTTGGCGTTGCCGCGCGCGGCCAGCAGGGCCGCCTCGTTCAGCACGTTGCTGAGGTCGGCGCCGGTGAAGCCGGGGGTGCGGCGCGCCACGGCGCCCAGGTCGACGTCGGGGGCGACGGGCTTGCCCTTCTGGTGGACCTTGAGGATCTCCAGGCGCCCCTGCATGTCGGGCCGGTCCACCGCGACCTGCCGGTCGAAGCGGCCGGGCCGCAGCAGCGCCGGGTCGAGGATGTCGGGCCGGTTGGTGGCCGCGATCAGGATCACGCCGCCCTTGACGTCGAAGCCGTCCATCTCGACGAGGAGCTGGTTCAGCGTCTGCTCGCGCTCGTCGTGGCCGCCGCCCATGCCGGCGCCGCGGTGGCGGCCGACGGCGTCGATCTCGTCGACGAAGACGATGGCCGGGGCGTTCGCCTTGGCCTGCTCGAACAGGTCGCGGACCCGGGAGGCGCCGACACCGACGAACATCTCGACGAAGTCGGAGCCGGAGATCGAGTAGAACGGCACGCCCGCCTCGCCCGCGACCGCGCGGGCCAGCAGCGTCTTGCCGGTGCCGGGCGGGCCGTACAGCAGCACGCCCTTGGGGATCTTGGCGCCGACGGCCTGGAACTTCGCGGGCTCCTGCAGGAACTCCTTGATCTCCTGGAGCTCCTCCACGGCCTCGTCGGCCCCGGCCACGTCGGTGAAGGTGGTCTTGGGGGTGTCCTTGGTGATGAGCTTCGCCTTGGACTTGCCGAAGTTCATCACGCGGGAGCCGCCGCCCTGCATCTGGTTCATCAGGAACAGGAAGACGATGATGATCAGCAGGAACGGCAGGATCGACAGCAGCATCCCGACGAACGGGTTCTGCGACTGGGGCGAGACGTTGTACCCGTCCGGCAGCTGGCCTTCCTGGTACTTCTGCTGCAGGGTGTCGGCCAGGCGCTCGCCCTGGTTGTCGATGTAGTCCGCCTGGACCTTCTCGCTGCCCTGGATCTCCTGGCCGTCTCGCAGCTCGACCTTGATGGTGTTCTCGTCGCCGGTGGTGAGCTCGGCCGACCTGACGCGGTTGTTGTCGATCGCCTGGACGACCTCGCCGGTGTCGACGTTCTTGTAGCCCTCGGAGGAGCTGAACACCTGCATCAGCAGGATCACGGCGAGGACGGCCAGCACGATCCACATCACTGGCCCACGGAAGTAGCGCTTCACGTTTATCCACACGGGGCGGCGCGGGCCCCGTCCCTCCTGCCAACGGTGAGGTGTCCTTGGGTCGGCCGATACGCGCCCGGCCAAACTGCCTAACTAACGCGACGGTACCCCAGCACCGCCCGCCCACGCTGCCGGGCGTCGATACCGCCGGGGAACCCCTTGCGTTCCCTTCGCTCCAACGGTAAAGCGGGCCGCTATGTTCCCGTCCAGTCGCGGGCGGTCGCGGGCGGTCGCCGTCCGTCGCGTTCCGTCGCGCTTCAGTCGCGGTAGATGTGGGGCGCGAGCGTGCCGACGAAGGGCAGGTTCCGGTACCGCTCGGCGTAGTCCAGGCCGTACCCGACGACGAACTCGTTGGGGATGTCGAAGCCGACCCACTCCACGTCGATGTCCACCTCCACCGCGTCCGGCTTGCGCAGCAGCGCGCAGACCTTGAGCGAGGCGGGGCCCCGGGACCCCAGGTTCGACAGCAGCCAGGAGAGGGTCAGCCCGGAGTCGATGATGTCCTCGACGATCAGCACGTCGCGGCCCTGGATGTCGGTGTCCAGGTCCTTGAGGATCCGCACCACGCCCGAGGACTGGGTGCCGGCGCCGTAGGACGACACCGCCATCCAGTCCATGGTCAGCGGCGAGGACAGCGCGCGGGCCAGGTCGGCCATGACCATGACCGCCCCCTTCAGCACGCCGACGAGGAGCAGGTCCTTGCCCGCGTACGCCGCGTCGATCTTGGCGGCCAGCTCGGCAAGCTTGGCGTCGATCTCTTCCTTGGTGATGAGGACCGACTGAAGATCGGCCCCCAGGTCTTTCTCTCGCACCCGCGCTGCTGCTCTCTCGTGGCTGTCGAGGCTCTCGTGGCCCGATGGCCTTGCGGCCTACTGGCTTGCTCGCTGGAGCACCAGTCTGCCACCCTGCCGCCGCGCTTCGACGCGGCCCGGCAGATTCAGCGGACGCTGGCCGCGCCAGGCCGTGATCAGGCGGTCGGTCTCCTCGATGTGCCGGGCGAAGAGCGACCCGGCCGGGGCGCCCGCGTCGATCGCCGCCAGCCGCAGCACCCGGCGGCGCACGGCGGCGGGCAGCTCGTGCAGCGCGGCGACGTCGAGCCCGCCGTCGGCCCGGCTGGCGGCCCGCAGCGCGTGGCGGGCCCAGTCGTCGAGCGCGTCCGCGTCGTCCCGCGACAGCCACGCCGTGCGCGCCAGCGCCTCGACGACGCCGCGCCCCAGGGCCTTCTCCAGCACGGGCAGCGCCTCGTGCCGCACGCGGGAGCGGGTGTAGGAGGGATCGGCGTTGTGCGGGTCGTCCCACACCGGAAGCGACTGCACGAGGCACGCCTTGCGCGTGGTCTGCCGGTCGACGCCCAGGAACGGCCGCCGGTACCGGTGCGGTGCGCCGCCCGCCGCGTCCGGGCGGCCGCCGGCGGGCGCCGTGACGCCGGGGAAGGACGCGGCCATGCCGGCCAGGGAGCGGATGCCGGAGCCCCTGGCGAGGCCGAGGAGCACCGTTTCCGCCTGGTCGTCGCGGGTGTGGCCCAGCAGGACGGCCGCCGCGCCGTGGCGGTCGGCGGCGGCGTCGAGGGCGGCGTACCTGGCCGTGCGGGCGGCGGCCTCCGGGCCGCCGGAGCGGCCGACGGAGACCGTGACGGCCTCCACGGGGTCCAGGCCGAGGTCGGCCAGCCGCTCGGCGACCTCGCGGGCGCGGGCGGCGGAGCCCGGCTGGAGTCCGTGATCGATCGTGACGCCCCCGGCGCGCAGGCCGAGGCGCGGCGCCTCGAAGGCGAGGGCGGAGGCCAGCGCCACGGAGTCGGCGCCGCCGGAGCAGGCCACGAGGATGAGAGGGGGGTCGGCGGGGGTGCCGGCGCTGGAGTCGGCCTGGATCTGGAAGTCGGAGTCGGAGGGGGCTTCGGAGGGGGCTTCGGCGGGGGAGTCGGCGGGGCGGTCGTTCAGCTCGCTGAGGACGTCGTGCAGAACGCGGCGTACCGCCAGGCGTATCGCCGCGACCGCGGGGTGGGGACCCATATCCGCATCACTTCTTTCTGGGGGCTTCCGGGGGCTTCCTGGGGACTTCGACCGGAGTCTTCGACCAGAGCCCTGTCACGCTGGGTGCGTAAATGGTGACAGAGTCGCGCGGTATCCCGAGCATCGCACGCCAGGTATGCCGCCACGGTCCCTCGTACGAGTGATGTTGCGGGTGTTCCGCCCTCAACCGCCCGCCCCGCGCCTGAAGATGCGCGGCCGCCGCACGCCTACGCGGCGCCCGGGCGCACCCGTGCGACCCACCGCTCGGGTTTGGCGATCTCGTCCTTGGTGGGGAGGGTGTTCGGCGAGGTCCACACCTTGTTGAAGCCGTCCATGCCCGCCTGCTCGACGACCGTGCGCACGAAGCGCTCGCCGTCCTTGTACTGCCGCAGCTTCGCGTCCAGGCCCAGCAGCCGCCGCAGCGCCCGGTCCAGGCGGCCCGCGCCGGTCTGGCGGCGCCGGGTGAACTTCTCCCGGATCTCCGCCACCGTCGGCACCACGTCGGGCCCCACGCCGTCCATCACGTAGTCCGCGTGGCCCTCCAGCAGCGACATGACGGCCGTGACGCGCTCCAGGATCTCCCGCTGTCCGGGGGTCTGCACCAGGTCGACGAAGCCGCCGCCCAAGCCTCCCGCGCCGCCGTCCGAGTCGGCGGCCTCCTGATCCTGGCCCTTCTCCTGGCCCCTCTCCTGCCCCTTGCCGCCGCCCGTCATGGACTGCACCGCCTGCCGGATGCGCTCCACCAGCGTGCCCGGGTCGACGTCCGCCTCCCGCAGGAACGCCTGGATCTCGCCCTCCAGGTGCTCCTTCAGCCACGGCACCGCCGTGAACTGCGTGCGGTGCGTCTCCTCGTGCAGGCACACCCACAGCCGGAAGTCGTGCGGCGCCACGTCCAGCTCGCGCTCCACGTGCACGATGTTCGGCGCCACCAGCAGCAGCCGCCCGCCGCCCGCCGCCGGAAGCTGAGGGCTGGCCGGGGCGAAGGTCTCGTACTGGCCCAGCACCCGCGAGGAGAGGAACGACAGCAGCATCCCGACCTCCACGCCGGTCACCTTGCTGCCCACCACGCTCAGCGCCACGCCGCCGGGCGTGGCCGACCGCCGCTCCCGCACCCGCTGCATCAGCGGCTGGAGCACCTCGCGGAAGCCGGCGACGTTGGCCCGCACCCAGCCGGGCCGGTCCACCACCAGCACGGGCGTGTCCACCGCGCCCGAGTCCATGCGGGTGAACGCGCGGACGTGCCGCTCCGAGGTGACCGCGTGCCGCCGCAGCTCGGCGACGACCGCCCGGGCCTCGTCGCGGCTCACCTCCGGCCCGGGGCGGGCGATGCGGGTCGCCGTGGACACCGCGAGATTCCAGTCCACCAGGTCGGGTGCGCCGAGACTCGTCATGTCGTCAACGGTACGGCCCGTCCGGGACAAGCGTTAGTGGCGGCCGGCCGCCGCTCTAGCGGCAGGCGCAGCTCGCGAGCGTCGCGGCGGCCGTGTCCAGCGCGGCCTGGGCGGCGACGGGATCGGTGGTCTCCTCCGCCAGGAAGGCGAACGCCAGCACCCGCCCGTTCGGGGTGATGGCGGTCCCGGCCAGGGAGTTGACGCCGGTGAGCGTGCCCGTCTTGGCCCGCACCAGGCCCGCGCCCGCGCCCGCGGGCGTTCCGCCGTCCGGGTCGTAGCGGTCGGCCAGCGTGCCGGTGAAGCCCGCCACGGGCAGCCCCGTCAGGACGGGCCGCAGCGCGGGCCGCCGGGCGTCGGCGGCCAGCCGCAGGGCGCCGGTCAGCAGCTCGGCGGTGACGCGGCCCGCGCGGTCCAGGCCGCTGCCGTCGGCGATGCGTACGCCGTCACCGCCCGCCGCCGGCAGGCCCAGCTCGGCGAGCTGCGCGGAGACGGCGCGCCGCAGGCCCGCCGCGTCGCCGTCGTGGCCGGTGGCGAGCGCGACGTGGCGGCCGAGCGCCTCGGCCAGGTCGTTGTCGCTGTGGGTGAGCATCTCCTCCACGAGCGTGGACAGCGGCGCGGAGCGGTGCACCGCCAGCGTCTCGGCGTCCTCGGGCGCGGCGCCGACGCGGCCGGGCCCGCCGGTGACGCGCACCCCGGCGTCCCGCAGGTACCCGGCGAACTCGTCGGCGGCCTCGGTGGCCGGGTCGGGGGCGCGCGGCGCCGGGCCGGTCTCGCTGTCGTCGAGGCGGCCCGCGTCGACCTGGAGGGGGGTGATGGGCGCGATGTTGTCGTTGATGCCGATGGGGTGCAGCTCGGTGGCGTAGAGCGAGGCGTCGAAGCCGACGGACACCGGGCCGCCGCCGTCGCCCGGCAGCGCCGCGGCGGCGTCCTCGGCCAGCGCCCTGAGGTCCTCCGACCGGAGGGTCGTGTCGCCGCCGCCGACCAGCACGACGCGCTCGTGCCCGGCGTCCCACAGGGCGGTGGTGGTCAGCCGGTGGTCGGCGCCCAGGGTGTGCAGGGCGGCGACGCCGGTGAGGATCTTGACCGTCGAGGCGGGGGTCATCGGGCCGCCCGCGCCGTCGGCGTACAGCTCGCGGCCGGTGGCGATGTCGATGACGGAGCCGGTGGCGCCCGCGCCGAGCGCGGCGTCGTCCAGGGCCGGGCCCAGGGCGTTCGCCAGCGCCCGCTCGCCGGGCAGGCCGGCGCCGCCGTCGCCGCCCTCGCCGCCCTCGCCGCCGGCGTCCGTGCCGAGGGGCGCCAGCACCCGCTCGGCCTGCGCCGCCGGGATGACGCCCGCGACCGGATCGGGCTCCACCGGCTCGCCCGCCTCCGCGGCGGCCCGGCGTTCGGCCTCCCGCTGGCCCGCGTCCCACGGGCCCGTCAGGGCGACCGCCACGGCGGCCAACGCCAGCCCGGCCGCCGCCGCGCCCATCGCCAGCCGCCACGTCGCCGCGTGCCGGCGATACCGCCGCGCAACCGCCTCTGCCGCCCCGCGCACGCTACGACCAGCCCCTTTCGCGATCCGAAACCTGCGTGAGGGACACTTAACCACCTGTCGCTGTGCACGGAGCTGTAAAACGGTTAAGGAGTGCCCCAGGTGGAGTTCGACGTCACCATCGAGATCCCGAAGGGTTCGAAGAACAAGTACGAGGTGGACCACAAGTCCGGCCGCATGCGGCTGGACCGCCACCTGTTCACCTCGACGGTCTACCCGGCGGACTACGGCTTCGTCGACGGCACGCTGGGCGAGGACGGCGATCCGCTGGACGCGCTGGTGCTGCTGGAGGAGCCGACGTTCCCCGGCTGCCTCATCCTGTGCCGGGCGATCGGCATGTTCCGGATGCGGGACGAGGCGGGCGGCGACGACAAGCTGCTGTGCGTGCCGGCGTCCGACCCCCGGATGGAGCACCTGCGGGACATCCACCACGTGGCCGAGTTCGACCGGCTGGAGATCCAGCACTTCTTCGAGGTCTACAAGGACCTGGAGCCCGGGAAGTCCGTGGAGGGCGCGAACTGGGTGGGCCGGACGGAGGCCGAGGCGGAGATCGAGGCCTCGTTCAAGCGCGCGGTGGAGGCGGGCAGCCACCACTGACGCACCACTGACGCACCACCTCTCGCACGGCGGGGTTACGCCATAACGTTCGGCGGCGAGTCCGTGGCCGCCCCGGAGGTGCTGCTCCTGGCGGGCGTCGTCGGCTGCGTCACCGGCCTCCGTCCGGCCCACTGACCTCCGGACGACGGGGCGGGCGGCGCCACCACAGGTTGCGGCGGGCTGGGGGCGTGTCGGTCCACATGCGTGCATCACCTCTGATGGTCACTGGGGACGCGAGAAACCCGCGGGGAGGGACAGGGGGCTGAACCCTCCCCGCGGGGGGAACCGGACGGTGGGTCGCGGTGCCGCCGCGCCCAGAGTGCTCATCCGCGCTGAAACGTGGCTGATTTCGTGCTGAGTTGGCCGCTAGTCTGTTCGCCTCGTCGGGATTCTGACGGTGCTTCGGGGGAGATGGGGCGACGATCGTGGACGGCGTTGAGTTCCGTCTCTTGGGATCGGTGGGCGTCTGGGCCAAAGGCCGGTGCCTGGGGCCGCCCACCGCCCAGCAGCGGACCGTGCTGGCGACCCTGCTGCTGGAGCCGGGCCGGCCGGTGCCGGTCGCCCGGCTGGAGACCGCGCTGTGGGGCAGCGAGCCGCCGGAGTCGTCGCGCAACGCCGTGCAGGGGCACATCTCGCGGCTGCGGCGGCTCCTGGCGCCGTTCCTCCCCGAGGTCGAGCTGGCGACCTCGGCGCGCGGCTACTGCCTCACGGCGGAGCGCGAGCGCGTCGACCTGCACCGCTTCCGGAAGCTGGTGCGCGAGGCGCGCGGCGCGGAGAAGGGCGCGGAGCGGGGGTCGGGAAAGGGCGCCTACCACGCGAGCGTGCAGCTGCGCACGGCGCTGGCGCTGTGGCACGGCCCGCCGCTCGCGGACGTCGCGGGCCGGTGGCTGCCGGAGGCGGTGGCGCCCGGCATGGAGGAGGAGCGGCTGTCGGCGCTGGAGCGCCGCGCCGCGCTCGACCTGCGGCTGGGGCGGCACCAGGAGGTGGCGGCGGAGCTGTCGGCGCTGGTGGCCGAGGACCCGCTGCGGGAGCGGCTGGTGTCGCTGCTGATGACGGCCCTGCTGCGCTGCCACCGGCGGACGGACGCGCTGGCCGTCTTCCGCCGCGTGAGGCAGCGGTTCGCGGACGAGCTGGGCATCGAGCCGGGCGAGGAGCTGCAACGCCTCCACCAGGCGATCCTCGCGGGCCGGACGGCGGCGGCGGAGGCGGCGGAGGCGGGCGGGGCCGAGGACGAGCAGACGGCCGGCAGCGGAGGGCCGGAGGAACCGGCGGGCGAGGCCACGCCCGAGGCGGCTCCGGCAGCGGCGTTCGCCGTGCCGAGGCATCTCCCGCCGGACACCGAGCCGTTCACCGCCCGCGAGGACGAGCTGGCCGCCCTCGACGAGCTGGCCCTGCCTCCCCCGGCGGCTACGCCCCCGTTGCCGGGGAGACCCCCCCTGCCCGGCCACGCGACGGCGCCGTGCGTCATCACCGGCACCGGAGGCGTCGGCAAGACCTCCCTCGCCGTGCACTGGGCGCACCGCGTGAGCGACCGCTTCCCCGACGGCCAGCTGTATGTCAACCTCCAGGGCTTCGGCCCCACCTACTTCGCCCGCTCCCCCGCCGAGGCGGTACGCCTCTTCCTGGACGCCCTTCAGGTGCCGCCGCAGCGCATCCCCACCACGCTGGAGGCGCGGGTGGGGCTCTACCGCAGCCTGCTGGCCGAACGCCGCATGCTGATCCTGCTCGACAACGCCCTCGACTCCGACCAGGTCAGGCCCCTGCTGCCGAACTCCCCCGGCTGCCTGGTGCTGGTGACCAGCCGCGCCGAGCTGACCGGCCTCGTCGCGGTCGAGGGCGCCCGCACGCTCTCGCTCGGCCTGCTGCCGCCCGCGCACTCCCGCGAGCTGCTCGTCCGCCGGCTCGGCGAGGACACGGTGGCCGCCGAGCCGGCGGCGGTGGCCGACATCGTCTCCCGCTGCGCGGGCCTGCCGCTGGCGCTGGCCATCGTGGCCGCCCGGGCGCGCGCCCGCCCGGCGTTCCCGCTCGCCGCGCTCACCTCGGGCCCGGACGGCCTCGACGGCGGCCTCGACGGTTCCGACGGCCCCGACGGCCCCGACGGCCTCGGCGATTCCGGGAGTGGAGAGAGCCTGGACGTCTTCGACGGCGGCGACGCCAACACCAACGTCCGCACGGTGTTCTCGTGGTCCTACCGGGCCCTCAGCCCGGACGCCGCCCGCCTGTTCCGGCTGCGCGGCCTGGTCCCCGGCCCCGAGATCTCCACCGCCGCGGCGGCCAGCCTCGCCGGCATCCCGGTGCGCGACGCCCACCGCCTGCTGACCGAGCTGACCCGTGCCCACCTGGCCACCGAGCCCTCCCCCGGCCGCTACGGCTGGCACGACCTGCTCTGGGCGTACGCCGAGGAGCTGACCCGCCTCCACGACTCCGAGGACGAACGCCGCGAGGCCCTGCACCGCCTCCTCGACCACTACCTGCACAGCGCCGGCCGCGGCGACCGGCTGCTGGACCTGTACCACCGGGTTCCGCTCACGCTCGCCCCGCCCAGGCCCGGCGTCACCCTGGCCCGCATCGCCGACCGGGCGCAGAGCCTGGCGTGGTTCGGCCGCGAGCACCGGATGCTGCTGGCGGCGATCCGGCTCGCCGCGCGCAGCGGCTTCGACACGCACGCCTGGCAGCTGGCCGGCGCGGCCTGGGGCTTCCTGTCGCAGGAGGGGCGTTCGGACGACCAGGCCGCCATGCACCACATCGCGCTCCAGGCGGCCGAACGCCTCTCCGACCCGGCCGCGGCGGCGCACGCGCACGTCGGGCTGGCGCAGGCGCTGATCCGGCTGGGGCAGGACGGGGAGAGCGAGGCGCACCTGCGCCAGGCGCTGGCGCTGTTCGGCGGCCTGGGGGACCACATCGGGCAGGGCGGGCAGGGCGTCTGCTACGTCTACCTGTCCGTGCTGGAGGACCGGTGCGGCCGGTACGCCGAGGGCCTGCGGCTGAGCGAGGAGGCGCTGCGGCTCTACCGGGCGGCGGGCGACCGGGCGGGCGAGGGCAGGACCCTGAACAACGTCGGCTGGTTCCACGCGCAGCTCGGGGCGTACGGGGAGGCGCTGCGCTGCTGCGAGGAGGCGCTGGCGATCCACCGGGAGCTGGGAGACATGCCCGGTGAGTCGGCGACGCTGGACAGCATCGGGTACATCCACCACCGGCTGGGGCAGTACGAGGAGGCGATCGCCTACTACCGGCGGTCGCTGGCGTGGCGGCGGGGGTGGAAGCGGGCGCTGGGCGCGCGGACGCTGCGCAAGCTGGGGGAGGCGCAGCTGGCGGCGGGCCACCGGGAGGAGGGGCAGCGCACGCTGCGGCGCGCGCTCGCGCTCCTGGACGAGCTCGCCCCCGGCGACGCGAGGGCGCTGCGCGCGCGCCTTCACGGGCTCGCCGAGCCCGAACGCGACCCGGCGGCGGGCTAACGCCCGCCAGCCGCATCCGGGGCTGGGCGCCGTCGTCGGCGAGCCCTCCGAATCCCGTGGTGCGGGCAGTCTCCGCCAAGGGCGGAGGGTGGGCACACCACGGGCGGCAGGCGACGGCCCGCACATGCCCAGGGGGCCTGGGGGCGGAGCCCCCAGGCCGGGGCCCGGGGCGGAGCCCCCGGGCCCCGTCGTCAGAAGCCGCGCGTGCGCTTCGCGCCCCTGCGGCCGATGGGCGTGAACTGGCCCGGCGTGCTGATGAAGAGGCGCGCGAGCTCCCCGCCCAGGTTGACGCCGATCGCGATCGCCAGCGCCAGCGTCACCGCCCGCAGCAGGAAGTCGAGCCCCGTGTCGACATTCCCCTGAGCAAACCCCAGCAGCCCCAGATACACCGCGCTCCCCGGCAGCAGCGGCCCGATCGCCGCCGTCACGTACGGCAGCGACGACGTGAAGCGATACCGCGACAGCAGCTGCCCGAAGAGGCCCACCATCCCCGCCGCCACCGCCGTCGCCGCGAACGGCGACAGCCCGGCCGTGTCGTGCATCGCGCCGAAGACCACCCACGCCACGCCCCCGTTCAGCGTGGCCGGGATCAGCGTGCCCTTCTCCTGTTGCAGCAGCACACAGAAGGTCAGCGACAGCAGCAGCGCCGCCGCGAGCTGCGTCGCGGGCCGGGTGACGGCCTCCAGCAGCACGTCCGGGTCCAGCGTCACCCCCGACGTCTCCCCCATGTACAGCACCGCCAGCACCCCGCAGATGATGCCGACGCTGAGGTAGACGACCTCCAGCAGGCGGGCGGAGGCCGTCAGGTAGTAGCCCGTCAGCCCGTCGTGGACCGCCGCGACCAGCGCCCGCCCCGGGATCAGCGCGAAGAGCCCGCCGGTGATCATCGCGGCCGCCTCGACCTCCCCGCTGTGAGTCGGGTGCGCCACGGCCCACCCGATCCCGACCGCCGCCGGGGCCATCGCGAACGCCACGAACTGGTAGAACTCCGGCAGCGCGCGGCTCGCCGCCAGCCACGCCAGCCGGTCCCCGACCATCGCGCCGAGCGCCGCCAGCAGGAAGACCCACCAGTCGCCGCCGACCAGCACGCTGGCCGACCCGGCCAGCAGCCCGCTCGCGAAGGTCAGCTGCCACTTCGAGTACGGGTGCCGGTTGCGGCGTATCGTCGCCAGCCGCCCGTACGCCTCCTCCAGCGTCACCTGCTCCGACTCCGAGCAGATGTCGTCCACCAGCCGGAAGACGGCGGCCAGCCGGGTGTAGTCCGTGCCCCGCCGCCGCACCGTGCGGCTCAGCGAGACCGAGGGATCGACGAGCGAGGGCTGGTGGGTGACGGAGAGCAGTGTGAAGGTGACCGTGACCTCGCAGCGGTCCAGGCCGTACGCGTGCGTGACGCCGAACATCGCCGCCTCGACGTCCTCCGCGCCCTCGCCGCCCGCCAGCAGCAGCTCGCCGATGCGCAGCGTCAGGTCCAGCACGCGCGGCACGGGCGGGGAGGCCTCCTCGCCCTCGCCGCGCGCCTCGCGGGCGGCGGGCGCGGGCCGCTCGGACAGCGGCAGCCGCACCATCGCCCGCATCCGGTCATGCCAGGGCGCCCCGCGCGCGAACTGCGGAATGCCCTGCGGCGGCGTGAAGTCGCTGCGCGGCGGCGCCTCGGGCGGGGCGAGGCTCAGGCCCTCGGGGACGGCGAACTCCGAGGTCGGGTGCTCGTCGGCGGGCGGCGACGGCGGCCTCAGCCCTTCCGGGACCGCGAACCCCGACGTGGACTCCACGTCCCGGCTGTCCCAGTCGCCCCGGCTGTCCCGGGCGTCCCGGACGCCCCGGTCCCCGTCGCCCTCCGCCGACCCCCGGCTCTCCCCGGCCACTTCCGCCTCGCTCCCTCTGACGCTCCCTCCGGTCACCTTCCTTTCGCAGGATAGGAGTGACCCCGGACGTCAGGAGAATCGGGCTACGAAGCGGCGCTGCCAGGGCGTCTCGACGGCGCGGCGGGCGTAGTGCTCGCGGACGTAGGCCACGGCCTCCTCGCCGGGTACGCCGTCGAGCACCGCGAGGCAGGCCAGGGCGGTGCCGGTACGCCCGACGCCGCCGCCGCACGCGACCTCGACGCGCTCGGACGCGGCCCGCTCCCACGCCTCGCGCAGCGCCTCGGCGGCGTCCGCGCGGTCAGCGGGCAGCCGGAAGTCGGGCCAGCGCACCCACCGGCTCTCCCACTCGACCGGGGGCGGTTGGCGCCCCAGCAGGTAGAGCCCGAACGCCGGCACCGGCCCGCCGCCCCCGCCCTTGCCCTTGCCCTCCGGCAGCGGCCGCCGCAGCCCCCGCCCGCGCACGAGCCGCCCGGACGGCAGCCGCAGCACGCCTGCGGCGGCCGGATCCCAGGTGGCAACTCCCTTGTTCGTCATGGCGCGAGCGTAGCCCGGCAGCCAGGGCCGGGCCCGTGCGCCTGCCCCTTCGCTAACCCTCCGCTACCCCTCCGCCCGCGCGGCGTTGGCCAGGATCGCCTCACTCAGGAACGCCGCCAGTCCGGGCCGGATCGCCTCGTAGGTGCGGGTGAACCGCTCGTCCGCGACGTACAGCTCGGCCAGCCCTCGGTGGAGCTCGTAGCCGCAGTCGTAGAAGTTGCGGCAGATCTGCTGCCGGTGCTCCTCGGCCAGATCCATCGCCGCCCCCGTCTCCGCCCCCGCGCCGGAGTCCATCAGCTCGGCCAACCGCTGGTTGAGCTCCTCCCCCTCGCGCTTGATCCGCAGCCAGTCCTCCTTGGTGTACGCCGCCGCCCGCCGCTTCGACTCGCGGTAGGCGTCGGTCCCGCCCCAGCGGCGTTCGACCTCCTCCCCGTACTCCCCGGGGTCGAACTCCCCGAAGACCTCGAACCGCTCCTCCGGTGTCAGCCTGATGCCCATCGTCCGTGCCTCCATGGCTCGTTCGACGGCCGTGGCCATGGCGCGCAGCCGCGCCACCCGCTCCGTCAGCAGCGCGTGCTGACGGCGCAGGTGCGCCATCGGGTCGGCGCACGGGTCGTCCAGCAACGCGGCGATCTCCTCCAGCGGGAAGCCCAGCTCCCGGTAGAAGAGGATCTGCTGCAGCCGGTCGACCTCCGCCTCCCCGTACGCCCGGTGCCCGGCGCGCGTGCGCTCGCCCGGGACCAGCAGCCCGATGGCGTCGTAGTGGTGCAGCGTCCGCACCGTCACGCCCGCCAACGCCGCAAGCTGCCCGACCGCGTAGCCCACGTCCGTCTCTTTCCGTCCGGTACGCCGACCACGGTGCCCCCTCACGTTACGTAAGGTGCAAGCCGCGCCCACCGCGACTGCGACGGTACGCACCTTTTTCGCGCCGTACGCAGCCAAAACGTCGCACTCGTCGGGATCATGCTCAGCCACCTCAGCCACCTCAGCCAGACCAGCCAGCTCGTCAGGACATCCCGCGCGGCTAGGCTGCCGCCATGCCCCTCGCGGCCGTCACCGTCCCCCAGGCGTTCCCCTACCAGGGCAGCAAGCGCGCCCTCGCGGGTCACATCCTCTCCCTCTTCCCCGACGGTGGCGTCCCGCGCCTGATCGAGCCCTTCGCGGGCTCTGCCGCGATCTCCCTGGCCGCACGCCGCCACGCCGTGGCCGGGGCCGTCCACCTCACCGACGTGAACGCCCCGCTGATCGCCCTGTGGAACCTGATCATCCACGACCCGTCGACACTCCTCGCGGCCTACGCCCGCATGTGGCACGAGCAGCACCCCGACCCCCGCGCGTACTACCTCGCGGCGCGCGACGAGTTCAACGCCACCCACCGCCCCGAACTCCTCCTCTACCTCCTCTGCCGCTGCGTGAAGGCCGCCGTCCGCTACAGCCGCACCGGCGACTTCAACCAGGCCCCCGACCACCGCCGCCTCGGCGCCCGCCCTCCCCACCTCGCGGCCCGCATCACAGCCGCCTCCCACCTCCTGCGCGGCGCGGCGACGACCGCCACCCAGTCGTACGCCGACCCCCTGGTGAACGCCGATGCCGACGACCTCGTCTACCTGGACCCGCCCTACCAGGGCACGAGCGACGTCCCCGACCCCCGCTACCTGACCGGCCTGCGCCGCGAGGCGTTCGCCGACACGCTCCAGGCGGCCGTGGACAACAAGGTGTCCTTCATCGTGTCGTACGACGCGGTGCGCGAGGACAACAAGTACGGCCAGGCCCTTCCGGACGAACTGGGCCTCACCCACCGCCACGTCGTCGCCGGCGTCTCGACCCAGGCCACCCTCCAGGGCCGCAGGCGCCTGACGGTCGAGTCCCTCTACCTCTCCCCCGCACTGGTGAGACGCCTGGGGGGCGAGCCGGAGATCGACAGGCTACTCAGCCCACTGCCGCGACAGCGCCAAAACGACACCATTCCGTGGTAGAATTTGGTGTCTTTTTACCGAAGGGGTCCCCGTGTCGCGAACCATGATTGATCTGGACGATGAGATGGTCGAGCGGGCCAAGGAGATCTACGGAACCAAGACCAAGGCCGCAGCTGTGCGAGCCGCGGTGGAAGATGCCGTCAAACGTCACCTGCGTCAGCAGTTCGCCGACGCCGTCAAGTCGGGTGAGCTCGACTTCAGCGAGATCGTCGAAAAGACGAGGGTGCAGAACCCGCAGCCCGAGGACCCGAAGGCGGCTGCGTGACCCGTCCGTTCCTCGTAGATAAGTCCGCTCTGGCTCGCTGGCACCGGCCGTTGGTCGCCGAAGTCCTCGATCCGCTGCATGAGCGCGGGCTTCTGGCGATCTGCCCGGCCGTGGAATATGAGCTCACATACAGCCTTCGCGGTAAGACTGAGCTCGGCGCTCTGACTACCTGGTTGCGCGGCTTCGACTATCTCTACTGCGAGCACGTAATTGCGGAGCGTGCGCTTGAGGTGCAGCGCGAGTCAGTCAATCGGGGCTTCCACCGCGCCCTGTCGTTGTCTGACCTGTTGATCGCGGCAACGGCGGAGCGCTATAAGACCGTCGTGCTGCACCACGATGCCGACTTCGACATGATCGCCAGCATCACGCAGCAGCGCTGCCAGTGGGTAGTGGAACCGGGCAGCGCCGACTGAGTGTTCTCATCCGGTGGCAATGAGAAACGCGGCGGCGGCGCATATCACGGACACCGCGCTCAGGGCGGTGGCGGCCAGGTGGACCCAGGTCCCGGTGGGTATGGGCGGCGGGGACGGCACCGGCACCGGCACCGGCACCGGCACCGGATCCGGCGCGGGTGCGGGCGCGGGGCGACGGCGGGGCGGGCGCAGGCAGTACGTGCAGCTGAACGTGTGGGTGTGACGGCGGCCGTACACATCCCGGCGGGTGCCGGTCCAGGTCACGAGAACCCGTTCGCGCCCGCACGGCCCGCACGTCCCCGTACGCCACCAGCGCCCGACACCGTCGGCACCACGCGCGAAGAGGGGCTCGCGCTCACGCGTCTCGCGCTTCATCGCCCGCCCCTTAGCTGCGCGTTGAACACGCTCTGCCGATTGACCTCCCGCACCTTCTCGCTCAGCGACTTCTCCTGCTGCGAGGGCGGCTGCGGCTTGGGTTCCGGCGGCTGCTGTTGCTGTTGAACCATCTCGATCCTTCAACGTCCCGGTGTTGCCCTGGCCTGCGGGTCCGTACACTGCGTACTCCCGCCGTCACGCCATCAGCAGAGCAGGTTTCGGGGCGCTTTGAGGCCCTTAACCCCGCCCCCCTCAGGTCAGGTGCGGCGCGCAGAAACGCCATAACGGGAGGTCAGAGCCATGGACGAGGAGTCGCCGCAGGATGTCTTGAGTGAGCCGTCCGTCTTCGGCGTCGAGGCGAAGGCGGTGCGGTTGGGGAAGGGGCTGACGCAGCGACATGTCGGCCTCGGGACGGGCTACTCGGAGGCGTACGTCTGCAAGGTGGAGGCGGGGCAGCAGTTTCCGAGCGAGAAGTACGCCCAGGGCTGCGACAAGGTCTTCGGGACGAGCGGCATGTTCGAGCGCCTGCGGCAGCGCATCCTGGACGACGAGAGCCCGGCGTGGTTCGAGCCGTACTTGCGGCACGAACGCCGAGCGAGCCACATCACGGTCTACTCGGCGACGCTGGTGACGGGCATCCTCCAAACCGAGGACTACGCCCGCGCCGTCTTCCGTGCCGCCCACCCCAGGGCGTCAGCGGACGTGATCGACGGCAAGGTCGCCAACCGCCTGCGCCGCCGCAAGGTCATGGATCGCGAGGACCCGCCGCTGCTGTGGGTCATTCTCCACGAGGCGTGCCTGCGCACGATGGTGGGAGGCACGGAGGTCATGGCCGGGCAGTTGGAGCACCTGCTGACCTCGGCCGAGTCCCCCCACATCGAGATCCAGGTCCTGCCGTTCGCGGCGGGCGTCACGGGCGCGCACATGCTGCCCTTCATCCTGCTGCGCTTTAAGGACTCCCCCAACCTGCTGTACACGGAGACCGCAGTGGGCGGCAGGCTGATCTACGCTCCTGCGGGCGTCGCCGCCGCCCAGGACGACTACGATCGGCTGAGGGCGAACGCGCTGTCACTCGCCGACTCACGCGCCCTGATCGAGACCGTGCTGAAGGAGTACCGATCATCATGAACGCCGACCTGGATCTCGCCGCCGCCGAGTGGGTCAAGTCGTCGTACAGCGGCGGCAACGGCGGCGACTGCCTGGAGTTCTCCCGCAGCTTCCTCCGCCCCGCCGATTCCGAGTGGGTCAAGTCGTCCTACAGCGGCGGCAACGGCGGCCAGTGCCTGGAGTTCTCCCGCACCCTCCACCCCACCATCCCCGTCCGCGACTCCAAAGCCACCCACGACGGCTTGGTCCTCCGTTTCGCCGCACCCGACTGGGCCACTTTCGTCGGCGCCCTCAAGTCCGGTGATCTCTCCACCCATTGACCTGACTCGGGCAGAGGCACCGCGAGGGCCTCGTCACGTGGCGCCCGTCTCCCCCGCCTGGTCCCGCCAGTAGGCGAGGCCCTCCCGGGCTCTGAGGGTGTCGGGGTGGTCGGGACCCAGCACGCGCATCCGGTCCTCCAACACCTCGGCCAACACCACAGCAGCACCCGCCGCATCCCCCGCCACGCCCTGAAAGACCGCGAAGTTGTGCCGGCTGCTGAGGGTGTTGGGGTGGTCGGGACCCAGCACCCGCACCTCGTCCTTCAACACCTCGGCCAACACCACAGCAGCACCCGCCGCATCCCCCGCCTCCCCCCGCCAACGCGCGAGGTTATGCCGGGTAGCGAGCGTGTCGGGGTGGTCGGGACCCAGCACCCGCACCGAGTCCTCCAACACCTCGGCCAACACCACAGCAGCACCCGCCGCATCCCCCGCCACGCCTCGCAAATGCGCGAGGCCCTGCCGCGTGCTGAGGGTGTTGGGGTGATCGGGACCCAGCACCCGCACCGAGTCCTCCAACACCTCGGCCAACACCACAGCAGCACCCGCCGCATCCCCCGTCTCCCCCCGCAAATACGCCAGGCGCGCCCGCGTGCTGAGGGTGTTGGGGTGATCGGGACCCAGCACCCGCACCGAGTCCTCCAACACCTCGGCCAACACCACAGCAGCACCCGCCGCATCCCCCGCCTCCCCCCGCCAACGCGCGAGGTTATACCGAGCTCTGAGGGTGTGGAGGTGGTCGGGGCCGAGGTGGCGAGTTGTAGTGATGGTCAGGTGGTGGAAGTGGTCGTGGGCGGCTGCGACCTGCCCGGACTCGCCGAGGCTGTTTCCGGTGCGGTCCAGCACCGCATGCGCGTCAGGCTGGTACAGCGCGTCGCCAGCGTTGTCGGTCAGGGCGGTGGTGTTGGCGCGCAGGGACCGGGCCAGGGCGGTGTTGCGTTCGATCTCCGGCCAGACGACGAAGAGGGCGTCGGCGGCGGTGCGGGCGAGGTGGTGGCGCTGGTCGGGGGTGAGGGTGTCGCGGATAGCGCGTTGGATGAGCTGGTGGACGCGTACGGCCTGGTGCGGGGTGTCGGGGTCGTGGTCGATGAGGCTAAGCCGGTACAGCGCCCGCAGGGCGAGTACGGCCTGGTCGGCGGTGACCTCATCGCCGGCGTAAGCCAGGGCGGGTGGTGAGGTAAGGACGGTGTCGGGGATGCCGTTGGGGTCGAAGAACGCGGCGAGGTGGAGGAAAGGGCGGGCCAGGCCCGCTGGGCGGAGGGTGTCGGCGTGGTCGAGGGACAGCGCCAAGGCGGCGGCCGTGGTGTGAGTCTGCCCGTCGGGCAACACGTCGGGGGCTGCGTCGTCCAGGGCATGGGTGCGGTCAGCCAGCAGCGCCCGGTAGGCAGCACAGCCGAGGCCGGTGTCGGTGAGGTAGGCGGCGGCTTGGGACAACGCCAGCGGCAGGTGGCCCAGTTCGTCGGCGAGCCCGGCCAGTTCCTCGGGCGGTTCGGTACGGCCGTGGAGGGCGAGTGCGCGGGTGAGGTAGGCCAGGGTCTGGTCCGGAGTGAACAGGCCGACCTCGATCAACCGACGCCCGCCACCTACCAGGGCGGCGTCCTTGCGGCGGGTGGTCACCACCGTCCGGCCGTGCGGGCTGACCGGCGGCCACCACCCGTGCACATCAGCCGGATCGGACACGTCGTCCAGCACCACCAGCCACCGGCACGGCCGCTGGGTGAGCTTGGGCTCCAGCCACGCCAGGAACGCCCGCGCCGCCACCTCCGGCCGGGCCGGGTCCGCGCCCAGCACCTCCACACCCGCCTGTGCCAACCCCGACACCACCGCGCTCGCGCTGGCGGCAGTGATCCACACCAGCAGATCCACCTCGCCGCCCCGCAACGCCGCCCGCGCGTAGTCGGCGGCCAGCTGAGACTTGCCCACCCCGCCCATCCCCGTTAGCACCCCGCCCGGAGCTGCGTCGGCCGACTCGATGACCGCCGTCCCGCCTCCGGCCAGGGTCTGCCGCAGCCGGGCTGCCTCGGCCCGGTCCTGGAAGCTGCCCGCGCGTGGGGGGATCACCCCCACCTGGTGCGGCCACGTAACACGTGCGGCGTACTGGTGCAGATGGAGCTGGCCGACCGCCCCGGCAGCGAAGCTGCCGCTCACGGCCGTCACTGAAGGGCTGGTGCTGGTGCCGGGTTCCGTCAGCCCCGATCCGGGCCCGGCTGCGGAGGGTTTGCCGTGGGTGGCGGCGACCCGATCGTGACGTCGCCCATCCGCAGCGCGGCGGCCGAGCCGCCCTCCGCGTGGATGTCCACGTTCCCGCCCACCACCTGCACATCACCACCCGCCTGAAGCTTCCTCACCAGCTCCGCCAAGGCCGTGGCGAAGTCGTGGTCCCGCTCGGCGGCGTCCGCCACGGAATCCACAAGCCGCCGCCGGGTGCGTTCCGAGGGCTCCTCCTGGCCCGCCTCGGCCTCCTCCACCGCCCGCTCCAGCGCCGGGTCTCCGCCCAGCCTGCCGGTGACCAGCTCCCCCAGCCGGTCCACCTCCGTGTCCCCCCGCCCGGCCACCGGCCGGGCCTTGCTCACCAACCACGCGAAGACGTACCCCACGGCGATCTCCACACCAGGCACGACCACAGCCCCCTCACCCCGGCCGACGACGGCACCACTCCGACCGTACCTCCCGGCACCCGGACAACTCCCCCCCGCGACAGACCCGTTACCCGCACTCGCGGGTATGGCGGCGGCTCAAGCGGGATCGTTGACGTCGGCAGCTTCCAAGATCACGCCGCGGCGATGGCCTCCTCGTCGTATTCGAGGCGCAGGGTGATCCGCGCGCCGAGGGCAGCAGCATAGGTACGCATGGTGTCGAGGTTGTGGATCTCGCCGTGCTCGATCTGGGAGACCCGTGCCAGGCTCATCCCCAGCTTTGCGGCAACCTGCGACCCCGTGAGACCCAGCTTCTCCCGGAGCTCCTTCAGGTGGTAGCCGAGGACGTAGGCATCCGTAGCGATCCGCGCCGCCTCCTCGCGCGCCTGCCACTCCTCATCGGAGATCTCTGCGTGAAGTTCGCGCATCCGCCGCTTCACGTCTTCCCAGTCGCTGTACACGGTCATCCGTGGAAGATCCTCTGGAAGGTAGTCCGACTATTACGGAATGTAGTTGCAAGTAGTGTACACTTCTCGGCATGAGTGACACCTACGCCATGACCGAGGCCCGGGCGAAGTTCGGCACGCTGGTGCGTCGGGCCGGGAACTCACATGAGCGCATCACCATCACCGACCACGGTCATCCTGTCGCCATACTGATCAACCCCCAAGATCTCGCCGATCTCGAAGACGCCTTGGCCGTGGCGCAGTACAAGCAGCGTGTCGCCGAAGGCACCACGGAGCTCGTTCCTCACGAGGAGGTTCTCCGGCGGCTTGGGCTGGATCGGAAGTGATCTACCGCATCGACTGGGATACTCCCGCGATCAACTCGGCGGCAGGCTTTCTCAAGAATGACCCCGGTGGCCTGCAGCAGGTCATGGACGCGATCGACCGCCTCGCACACGATCCGCGGCCGGAAAACACCTTCGCCTACGGCTCGGAGAACCTGCGCAGGATGCGCGTAGGGATGTACCGCGTCTTCTACGAGATCTCGGACGCGACGGTCACGATCATCGTCCTCCACCTCGGCCACACGGCCTGAGCCCGTCCCGTCAGTCCTGGGTCTCCTCGTCGTTCCCCGGGCCACCGTCGATGATGTCGTCGCCCGGGCCGCCGTCGATGGTGTCGTCGCCGGCCTCGCCGTAGAGCGCGTCGTCGCCGTATTCGCCGAAGATGATGTCGTCGCCGCCCCCGGTGCGGATCTCGTCGGCGGCGCCCTCCCCGGTCGTGAGCCCCCGATCGCCCCAGATGAAATCCTCACCGCCGAAGGTGGTGATCGTGTCGCGTCCCGCGTCGCCGTAGACCGAGGTCTCGATCCCCTCGGCGCCGGTGATCGTGTCGTCACCCTCGCCGCCCCGCATGTCGTGCGAGCCGGTGATCGTGTCGTCGCCCTCCTCACCATCCAGCCACCAGCTTGTGGGCAGCGAGGTGGCCATCACGTCGTCGCCGGGCCCGCCCCACACCTCCCCTCCCGCCGTGCTTCCCGCGTCGATCGTGTCGTTCATGTCGCCCAGCGAGACGTAGAACCACCCTTGCCCCTCATCCTCCGGAGCCAGGGAACACACCACCCGCGTGAGGTCGGCCCCGTCGGGATGGGTACAGCCCTCGCCGGCCTCGATCGGGACCACGTCATCGATGACGTAGTCAAGAGGGCCCGCACCGTCGGTGATGGTGACGTCGTTGGCCTGGTCGTCGCCCGCTTGATAGTCGACGATCGCGGACAGCTGGCTGCCCCCGGGGGGATCGACGGAGGCCGTGGCCCCCTCCTGGGCCGACGCAGGCGACGCGGGCCATAAGGCGATGCCCGTGCCCGCGACGGCGGCAACGCCGAGGGTGGTGACGTTGCTCAGGTGGGTGCGCATCTTTCGCATGCTCTCCCCTTCGTCGGGTCGTCATTGACTCGTCGGCGACGGCGCACAGTTCGCACGCGGCACTGCCGCTCCGCATGGTAGGAGCGGGTGGCGACGAGCCCAAGACCGCATCGCCAGCGAGCGGTACCGTTTTCTTGTGTCGGCCCCAGAACGCTCCGCTTGAGCATCAGCGCCAGCGAGGCGCTCCGCAAGAGACGGCGTACCTTCTGACGGATGAGCTCGGCCTTACTGACGCCGGTGGCCGCAGCCGCGCGTCCATCTTGATCACACTACGTATGTGCACCACCCTCCATACGTCGCCGCAGAGACGCCCGTCAGACCAAGCGGCTATGGTTCACCCCGAAACATCGCGAACCACAACGGGGGAAGGACAACGCCGTGTTCGGGATCATTCGACCGTGCCAGCACCGGCTGCCGGACGGGCTGGCCGCGGAGTGGAAAGGCCACCTGTGCGGGCTGTGCCTCGCGCTGCGCGGTGAGCGCGGGCAGGCGGCGCGCGTGGCGACCAACCACGACGGGCTGCTGATATCGGTGCTGTACGCGGCGCAGGCCGAGCCCAGCGAGGACGACTGGCGGACCGCCGGGCCGTGTCCGCTGCGCCGCATGCGACGCGCGACCGTGGCCCAGGGCGAGGGGGCGCGGCTCGCGGCCGTGGTGTCGCTGGTGCTGGCGGCGGCCAAGATCCGTGACCACGTGGCCGACGGGGACGGCGCGCTGGCGCGCCCGCTCGTGGCCACCGCCGCGCGGCGGGTCGCGGGCAGCTGGGAGGCGGCCGGGGCACGCGGCGGGGCCGGGCTGGGCTTCGACTCCGGCGTTCTGGTCGCGGCGGTGGAGCGGCAGCGCGAGGTGGAGGCGTTGGCCGGGCCGGGCACCTCCATCCTGGCGGTGACGGAGCCGACCGAGACGGCGGTGGCGGCGGCGGTCGCCCACACCGCGATCCTCGCCGAGCGGCCGGGGAACGCCGAGGCGCTGGCCGAGGTGGGGCGGCTGTTCGGGCGGGTGGCGCACCTGCTGGACGCGGTCGAGGACCTGGAGGCGGACCGCGAGGCCGGGGCCTGGAACCCGATCGCGGCCACCGGTACGCCGCTCGCGGAGGCCCGGCGTTTGTGCGACGACGCCGTGCGCGGCATCGCCCTCGCCCTGGCCGACGTGGAGTTCACCGACGACCGCCTGATCCGCGCGCTCCTGGTGGACGAGTTGGACCACGCCGTGCACCGGACCTTCGCCCACGCGGGCGCGTACGGCGGGTACGGCCCGGTCGAGCACGAGACCTGGTGGCAGCGCAGGCGCCGGAAGCGGGCGGAGAAGAAGGCCCGCAGGCGGCAGCAGCGGCAGCGGCGGAGCGACAAGAGCGACTGCTGCGACTGTTGTGACTGCTGCGACTGCTGACGACGTGCCCGCCGTCGCGCTGCGGGCGGCCACGCCGTGCGCTCGGAGTTCTGCTTCCGGCCAGTGTCCGGAACACGCGATGGCTTCGTCGGCGCGGTCGGCCGTCAGTAGTGGTAGCGGGCCTTGACGATCTTCACTTCCTTGTCGTCGGCCCGGTAGACAAGCCGGTGTTCGTCATCGATCCGGCGCGACCAGTAACCCGTGAGGTCGCCCTTCAGCGGCTCCGGCTTGCCGATGCCCTCGAAGGGAGTGCGCTGAATTTCGGCGATCAAGCGTGTGATCCGACGGGCCGTCTTCCTGTCCGACGCGAGCCAGAACAGGAAGTCCTCCCAGGCGGCCGGGTCGGAGTTGACATTCCTCACGCCTCACCCCCGGCCATGTCCCGAAGCTCGTCGATCGTCCGGGCAACCCCGGACTCGCCCGCCCTGTCCCGGGCGATCGCTTCCATGAGCCGCTGGGCATTGGCAGGGGAGCGCAGGAGATAGACGGTCTCCTGCCAGGAGTCGTAATCATCAGCGGACATGAGGACGGCGTCCCCCGCCTTGGACGTGATCCGCACCGGGTCGTGGTCGGTGTTGACACGTTCGATGAGTGGGAACAGGCTCTTCCTGGCCTCACTGGCACTGATGCTCATACGCTGCGCCCCCTTCTGGACGGTACAGGATAGTCGTACCGTAGCGGTACGAGGTTCTGGTACCACTAAGCACAGTGCCGCGTACGCCGCCGGGCGTACTCAGTCCTGGGACGGGGACGGGGACGGGCGGAGCAGGTGGGCGAAGGCGTCGAGGTTGCGGGTGGACTCGCCGCGGGCCGTGCGCCAGGCGTACTCCTTGCGGATGGCGGTGGCGAAGCCCATCTCCAGCAGGGTGTTGAAGGAGCCGTCGGCCTGTTCCAGGACGGTGCCGAGGATCCGGTCGATCTCCTCCGGGGTGACGGCGGCCAGCGGCAGCCTGCCGACGAGGTAGATGTCGCCGAGCCGGTCGAGGGCGAACGCCACGCCGTACAGGCGGGTGTTGCGCTCCAGCAGCCAGCGGTGGACGGCGGCGTGGTTCTCGTCGGGGCGGCGGACGACGAAGGCGTTGACGGAGAGGGAGTGGCTGCCGAGGCGGAGCGAGCAGGTGGTGGAGAGCTTGCGCGTGCCGGGGAGGGTGACGACGTAGTGCCCGGGCTCCGGGCTCTCCCACGCGGCGCCGGAGTCGTCGAGCGTCTCCTCGATGACGCGGCGGGGAGCGGGGGCGGGCGCGGGCGTGTCGTCGGCAGCGGCCATGGGCTGATGGTAGGCGGACGAGACGGCCTTCACCCCCGGGTGGGGTGCCGGGGTGCGGGCGGCCGGGGCCCGGGGGGCGGAGCTCCCGGGCGGCGGGGCGCTCGGCTCAGCCCGCGCGGCGAGCGCTCAGCGGCGTACGCCCCGCAGCGTCGCCAGCGCGCGGGCGCGCAGTGCGCGGGCGAGGCGTTCCTCCACGGCGCTGGTGTAGACGGCGAGGGTCTCGGCCGCCGTCGTCGCCCAGCCGAAGCGGCGGGCGTGGCGGGCCGCCGCCGCGCCGAGGCGGTGGGCCAGGTCGGGGTCGTCGGCGAAGCGGCGCAGCGCGGCGGCGTACTCGGCCGGGTCGTGGCCGTCGATGAGGTAGCCGGTGACGCCGTCGCGGACCGCGACCGGCAGGCCGCCGACCGCCGCCGCGATGACCGGCGTGCCGCAGGCCTGCGCCTCGGCCGCGACCAGGCCGAAGGACTCGTTGTAGGAGGGCACGACCAGCACGTCGGCCGCCCGGTACCAGTCGGCGAGCTCGGGCTGCGAGACGGGCGGGTGGAAGCGGACGAGGTCGGCGATGCCGAGCCGGGCGGCCAGCTTCTGCAGCCCCTCGGGGCGGGCGAGGCCGGTGCCGGAGGGGCCGCCGACGACGGGCACGGTCAGGCGTTCGCGCAGCGCCGGGTCGTGGTCGAGCAGCGCGCGCACCGCGTGCAGCAGGATGTCGGGCGCCTTCAGCGGCTGGATGCGGCCGGTGAAGAGGGGGATGAGGGCGTCGCGCGGCAGCCCGAGGCGGGCGCGGGCGCGTTCGCGGCCCTGGCCGCCGCCGGGGTGGAAGACCTCCAGGTTGACGCCGGGGTGCACGACGGCCGTACGCCGGGGGGCGGCGTCGTAGTGGCGGACGAGTTGCGAGGCCTCCTCGGCGGTGTTCGCCACCAGCCGGTCGGCGGCGCGCGCGAGCTGGGTCTCGCCGATGATGCGGGTGGCGGGCTCGGGTGTGTCGCCGCCGGCGAGGGAGGCGTTCTTGACCCTGGCCATGGTGTGCATGGTGTGTACGAGCGGCACGCCCCAGCGCTCGGCGGCGAGCCAGCCGACCTGGCCGGAGAGCCAGTAGTGGCTGTGGACGAGGTCGTAGTAGCCGGGGTGCTGTCCGGCCCAGACCTGGGTCATGCCGTGGCTGAACGCGCAGAGCTGCGCGGGCAGGTCCTCCTTGCGCAGCCCCTCGTACGGGCCGGCGTCGATGTGCCGCACGAGCACGCCGGGGGCGAGGCGTACGGCGGGGTCGAGGGCGGGGGAGGTGGCGCGGGTGAAGATCTCGACCTCGATGCCGAGGGCGGCGAGCTGGCGGGAGAGTTCGACGACGTAGACGTTCATGCCGCCCGCGTCGCCCGTCCCCGGCTGGTGGAGTGGGGAGGTGTGCACGCTGAGCATCGCGACCCGGCGGAGCCGGCGGATCTGTGGCACGAAGCCTCCTGACGTCGGCCGGTCCGTGGACCTTCCCGGCTTACCCGTGAACCGGCACCGGACCATGCTGGCATCCCTAGTATTCCGATAGGAAATCTTACTCGGCGCCTGCCGGGCAACCCCCCCTTCCAACGGCACCCCGGCCAGTGGTCTTCCCGGGCCCGCTTCCTTTGCCGAACCGTTACATCCATCGCACTCCATTACGGTCCATTACGCTCCATTGCGGCCCACCGCGCTCCCTTACGCTCGTGGCGTGCCCGAGGGGTTTGTGACGCGGGGGACGACGGGCCCCAACCGGCTGCGGCGGATGGACCGCTGGATCGTCGCCACGCACGGCGCCGGGCCACTCACCGTCGACCTCGGGTACGGCGCCGCGCCCTGGACCGCCGTCGAGCTGCTGGCGCGGCTGCGGCGGGTGCGCTCCGACGCGCGGGTCGTCGGCGTCGAGATCGACCCGGCGCGCGTGGCCGCCGCCCGTGCCTGCGAACGCCCCGGCCTCACCTTCCTGCGCGGCGGCTTCGAGCTGCCGCTGCCCGACGGCGAACGCCCCACCCTGATACGCGCCGCCAACGTGTTGCGCCAGTACGAGGAGAACGCCGTCCCCGACGCCTGGGCGCGGCTGACGGCGCGGCTGGCGCCGGACGGGCTGCTCATCGACGGCACCTGCGACGAGCTGGGCCGCCGCCACGCCTGGATCGCGCTCGGCCCCGACGGCCCGCGCACCCTCACCCTCGCCGCGCACCTGGCCACCCTCACCACCCCGGCCGCGCTGGCCGAACGCCTGCCCAAGGCGTTGATCCACCGCAACGTCCCCGGCGAGCCCGTCCACCGCTTCCTCCGCGACCTCGACCACGCCTGGGCGAGCGCCGCGCCCTACGCCCCCTTCGGCGCGCGGCAGCGCTGGACCGAGGCGGCCCGGGCCCTGGCCGCCGCCGGCTGGCCCCTCACCGGCGGCCCCCGCCGCTGGCGGGAGGGCGAGATCACGGTTCGCTGGGAGGCGGTGGCGCCACGGCGTTGACGCCGGTCTCCCCCGACCCGGCCGACCCGGCCGACCCGATCGCCCGCAGCGCCTCGTCCAGCAGAGGGCCGTCGGCGGGGTGGGTCAGGATCGCGCGGGCGTCCGGCGGCGGCAGCCACAGCAGGCGGTCGACCTCGCCGTTGGGCTGGAAGCAGCCGCCGGTGGCCTCGGCCACCCAGTAGTGGACGGCCTTGGGGCGGCCCTTGGCGACGTAGCGGGTCGTGCTGAGCGGCGCGCCGAGGACGCAGGTCATGCCGGTCTCCTCCAGCACTTCGCGCAGCGCGGCCTCGCGCGGCGTCTCGCCGTCGTCCAGCTTCCCCTTGGGGTGCGACCAGTCGTCGTACTTGGGCCGGTGTATCAATCCGACCTCCACGCCGCCGTCCGCGCCGCGGCGCCACAGGACGCAGCCCGCCGCCTCCACCAGGTCGTGGGGGTCCCCGGAGTCAGGGTCAGCTTCCGTTGTTGACACGGCGGCGTTTCCGTTCCTCGATCAGGGTCTCCTGGAGGTTGGCCAGCGGGCGCCCCTCGGCGTCCTCCGCGTGGCGGGTCCAGCCGCCGTCCGAGCCGAGGTGCCACGAGGAGGTGGCGTCCGAGGTGCCCGTGGTCAGCAGCCGGACCAGCGAGGCGCAGTGGACCGGGTCGGCGACGCGGACCAGGACCTCGATGCGGCGGTCGAGGTTGCGGTGCATGAGGTCGGCGCTGCCCAGCCACACCTCGGCCTGCTCGCCGTTCGCGGCGGCGCCGCCCCCGCTGAAGGCGTAGACCCGGGAGTGTTCCAGGAAGCGGCCGAGGATGGAGCGCACCCGGATGTTCTCCGACAGGCCGGGAACGCCGGGCCGCAGCGCGCAGATGCCGCGCACCCACACGTCGACCGGCACGCCCGCCTGCGAGGCGCGGTAGAGGGCGTCGATCACGTCCTCGTCCACGATCGAGTTGACCTTGATCCGCACCCACGCGAGGCGGCCGGCCCGGTGGTGGTCGATCTCGCGGTGGATGCGTTCGACCAGGCCGTCGCGGAGCGTGCGCGGGGCGACCAGCAGGCGCTTGTAGTTGTCGTGCAGCGAGTAGCCGGAGAGGCGGTTGAAGACGTCGCCGAGGTCGGCGCCCACCTCCGGGTCGGCGGTCAGCAACCCCACGTCCTCGTACAGCCGCGCCGTCTTCGGGTGGTAGTTGCCGGTGCCGACGTGGGCGTAACGCGCCAGCCTGTCGCCCTCCTGCCGCACGACGAGGGAGAGCTTGCAGTGCGTCTTCAGCCCGATCAGGCCGTAGACGACGTGAACGCCGGCCTCCTCCAGCTTCCTGGCCCACTTGATGTTGGCGTGCTCGTCGAAGCGGGCCTTGATCTCCACCAGGACGAGGACCTGCTTGCCGGACTGGGCCGCCTCGATGAGCGCGGTCACGATCGGGGAGTCGCCGGAGGTGCGGTAGAGCGTCTGCTTGATCGCCAGCACGTCCGGATCCTCGGCGGCCTGCTCCACGAAACGCTGCACGGAGGTGGAGAAGGAGTCGTACGGGTGGTGCAGCAGCACGTCGTGCTTGCGCAGCGCGGCGAAGATGTCGGGCGGGGAGGCGGACTCCACCTCGGCGAGGTCGCGGTGCGTGCCCGCCACGAACTTCGGGTACTTCAGCTGCTGCCGGTCCAGCTCGGCGATGTCGCCCAGGCCGGTGAGGTCGAGCGGGCCGGGCAGGGAGATGACCTCGCTGCGGCTGATCTTCAGCTCGCGCACGAGCCGGTCGAGGATCTCCGGGTCGATCGACTCCTCCACCTCCAGCCGCACGGGCGGCCCGAAGCGGCGGCGCAGCAGCTCCGTCTCCAGCGCCTGGAGCAGGTTCTCGGCGTCGTCCTCCTCGACCTCCAGGTCCTCGTTGCGGGTGACGCGGAAGACGTGGTGGGCGATGACCTCCATGCCGGGGAAGAGCTCCCCCAGGTGGGCGGCGATCAGATCCTCGACCGGGACGAACCGCTGCGGGGACACCTCGAGGAAACGGTCCAGCAGGGGCTGCGGCGGCACCTTGACGCGGGCGAAGTGGATGTGGCCGCTGACGGGGTTGCGGACCTCGACGGCGAGGTTCAGGGACAGGCCCGATATGTAGGGGAAGGGGTGGCCCGGGTCGACGGCGAGCGGGGTGAGGATGGGGAAGATCCGCCGCCGGAAGAGCGTGACGAGGCTGGTCCGCTCCTCGTCGGTCAGCTCGGGCCACCGCACGAGGTGGATGTTCTCGGCGGCGAGCAGCGGGGCGACGGTCTTCTGGTAGCACGTGGCGTGCCGGCTCATCAGCTCCCGGGTGCGGGCCCAGATGGCCTCCAGCACGTCGCGCGGCCGCTCGCCGGTGACGGAGCGGGTGGCCACGCCGGTGGCGATGCGCCGCTTCAGGCCCGCGACGCGGACCATGAAGAACTCGTCCAGGTTGCTGGCGAAGATGCTGAGGAAGTTCGCGCGTTCGAGGAGCGGGATGGTCGGGTCCTCGGCCAGCTCCAGCACGCGCTCGTTGAACGCCAGCCAGCTGCGCTCCCGGTCCAGGAACCGCCCGTCGGGCAGCGGCGCGGTGAAGGCGTCCGGCGCGGCGACGACGGGGGTGGCGACCCCACCGGGCGGCGGCGCCACGGCCGCAGCCTCCGGCGGCCGCGCGGGGGCGCTGACGGCTCCAGGTGCGGCGCGCGCGCGGCCTTCGGGCGCCGGCGAAGCGGACGAGGCGGACGAGGCAGCGGTGGCCGCCGGGTCGCCGCGCTCCGCACCCTGCGCCTTCGCCGAGACCGGCGCGGGCGCCGGGGCCGGGGCCGGGGCGGCGTTCCCTGCGCCTGGCGCTGGAGTCGGAGTCGCTGGGGCTGGGCGTCCCGGCACGGGCGCGGGTGCGCGCGTGGGGGAATCCGTCTGCGCTCGCCGGGGGGTCATACCCCCATTCTCACGCGCTCGGGGCAAACGCGGCATGTCATGGAGGTTGCCCCCTCCCGTCCAGCCTGCGCGGTAGCGGTCGGACCACTTCTTCGCCGTGGTCGGTGAGACCCGGAAGTGGCGGGCGGCTCGCCGCAGGGACCAGCCGTCCTCGACGACCCTGCGGGCCAGCAGAAGGCGGTCGGCTTCGTTCATACGGACGAGCGTATGGCGCTAGGTCTCCGTCCGGTACATGAGATCGGTCTCGTACGTCCGGAACCCCAGCCCCTCGTACAGCCGCACCGCCGCCGGATTGTCGGCGTCCACGTACAGCATCGCCGTCGGCAGCGACCGGTCGCGATGCAGGTAGCGCAGGCCGACCATGGTCAGGGCCCTGCCCAGGCCCGTGCCCTGCGAGCCGGGGACCACGCCGAGGACGTACACCTCCCCCAGCCCCTCCGCCGTGTGGACCTTCGTCCAGTGGAAGCCGACCATCCGCTCCCCCGCGAACGCCAGGAAGAAGCCCGCCGGGTCGAACCAGGCCTGCGCCTTCCGGGCGTCAAGGTCACGTTGGGTCAGCGACCCCTGTTCGGGGTGGTGGGCGAACGCCTCCGCGTTTACGGCCAGCCACGCAGCGTCATCCCGCCCCGGGATGAAGCTGCGGACCGTCACCCCCGGCGGCAGCCGCACGTCGTCCAGAGGCAGCCCGCCCAGCGGGCGCCGCAGCTGCCGCAGTTCGCGGAAGAGCGTCAGCCCCAGCGCCTGCGCGAGGTGCCGCGCCGCCGGGTGCCCGCCGTGCGCCCAGACCCGCAGCCGGTGCCCGGACTCCGCCAGCAGCGCCTCGCCGACGGCGCGCCCGTGGCGCCGCCCCCGGTGGTCGGGGTGAACGACCAGCTCCGCCGAGGGCGCCTCCACCGGATCCGTGCCGTCCAGCTGCCCGTACGCCACCAGCTCGCCGCGCTGCCGCAGCAGCAGATGCTTGACTCCGGCTCTGGGCCCGCCGCGCAACAGCAGCCGCCCCTGCTCGGAGACGGCGCTCTGGCCGTCGACCCTGGCGGCCGCGGCCATGAGCTCCTGGGCATCGCGCACGTCAGCCGCCGTTACCTCGTCCCGCACCACGACGTCGCTCATGGTCCCGACTTTATGCGTCCGCGCGCCGCTTCGGGACAACGCGCGAGAACGAGGGCGAACGCCTGCGCCCTTCCCCGCCGTTCCGGCTTCTCTCGTGTTTCATCCGCTTGTTACATCAAGCCTCCTGACACGCTACGCGCGTAGCCAATAAAGTGCCGCGCATGCACCGACGCGTATACAGACTTTCCGCGGCATCCCTGGCCCTCGCGGCGGCCGGGGCGTTGGCCGTTGGCCTGTCCGCCGCCCAGGCGGCGGACGAGGAGAAGAGCGGCGGGCACGGGGGGCACGGGCGCACCGTCGACCTCCAGGTGCTGGCCATCAACGACCTCCACGGCGCGCTCGAACCACCCACCGGCTCGGGCGGGCAACTCGTCCACGAGCACGAGGACGGCACCACCGAGACCATCACCGCGGGCGGCGTGGAGTACCTGGCCACGGGGCTGCGCGAGGCGCGGGAGGGCGAGCGGCGCTCGGTGACCGTGGCCGCCGGCGACATGGTGGGCGCCACCCCGCTGATGTCGGGCCTGTTCCACGACGAGCCCACCATCGAGGCGCTCAACGGCCTGGGCATGGACATCGCGGGCGTGGGCAACCACGAGTTCGACGAGGGCTGGGAGGAGCTGACCCGCCTTCAGGAGGGCGGCTGCCACCCGGAGGACGGCTGCTACGCGGAGGGGCGGGAGTTCGAAGGCTCCGACTTCCCCTACCTCGCGGCGAACGTCGTCTTCGAGGACACCGGCGAGCCGATCCTTGACCCCTACGCCATCCAGAGCTTCCCCGGCGGCGTGAAGGTGGGCTTCATCGGCGTCACCCTGGAGGGCACGGCCGACATCGTGACCCAGGAGGGCATCGAGGGGCTTGAGTTCCTCGACGAGGTCGAGACGATCGACCGCTACACGGCGGAGCTCGAGGCGCAGGGCGTCAACGCCGTGGTCGCGCTGGTCCACGAGGGCGGCTTCCCCGAGTCGACGGCGTACAACAACGACTGCGACGCCGCCGGTCCCGGCTCGGGCCTGTCGGGCCCGATCGTCGACATCGCCGAGCGGACGAGCGCCGGCGTGGACGCGCTGATCACCGGCCACACCCACCAGCCGTACGTCTGCACCATCCCCGACCCGGCGGGCAACGAGCGGCTGGTCACCTCCGCCGCCTCCAACGGGCGGCTCTTCACCGAGCTGGACATGGAGTACGACCGCCGCGGCGACGACATCGTGCGGGCCTCGGTCGACGGCACCAACGTCGTCGTCGACCGGGAGCAGCAGAAGGCCCCGGACATGACCGACCTGCTCGCCTTCTGGCGTGAGCTGGCGGCCCCGGTGGCCAACCGGGCCATCGGCTACATCGCCGAGGACATCCCGGGTCCCGGCTCCGGGACGCCGGAGTCGCCGCTGGGCGACCTCATCGCCGACGCGCAGCTCGCGCACGCGCGCACCCTCGATCCGGAGACGGACCTGGCGCTGATGAACCCCGGCGGCATCCGGGCCGACCTGACGCACGCCGCCTCCGGCGAGGAGGGCGAGGGCGTCGTGACGTACGGGGAGGGCTTCACCGTCCAGCCGTTCTCCAACACCGTCAACCTGCTGGACCTCACCGGCGAGCAGCTGCTGGCCGTGCTGCGGGAGCAGGTCAGCGGGGCCAACGAGGCCGCGCCGAAGGTCCTCCAGCCCTCCGAGGGCCTGAGCTACACACTCGACATGACGCGCTCGGGCGCGGAGCGGGTCGTGGCGGACTCGGTGACGGTCGGCGGCGAGCCGCTGGACCCGGCGGCCACCTACCGCGTCGCCGTCAACTCCTTCCTGGCGGGCGGCGGCGACGGCTTCGCGACCCTGGCGGAGGGCACCAACCCGGTGGTCGGCGGCGACGACATGGCGGCGCTGGAGGCGTACCTGGGCGAGGTGTCGTCGGAGGCCTCGCCGATCTCGGCCCCGGCGGCGGACCGGATCACGGTCGTGGAGTAGCAAGCGCACCCCGGGGCGGCCCCGGGCCGCCCCGGGGGGTGCTACGCCGCCGCGTCAGCCGCCGGCCGGCACCGCGATCGCCGTCGCCAGGATGCCGCCGCGGGCGAGCCAGCGGCCGGTGAACCCCTCGATGCGAACGCCGTCGACCTCCGGGCCGGGGACCAGCAGCCGCGCCGTGAAGCCGCCGGCGAGGTCGAACGCGATCTCGGCCTCCTCGAAGTCCAGCCACTTCCGGGTGAGCGGGAACCACGCCTTGTAGACGCTCTCCTTGGCGCTGAACAGCAGCCGCTCCCAGCTCACCTCGGGCCGCGACGCCGCCAGCTCGCGCAGCGCGGGGCGCTCGGCGGGCAGCGAGACGGCGTCGAGGATGCCCCGGTCCGGCAGCGGCTCGTTCGGCTCGGCGTCGATGCCGACGACCGCCAGCTCCTCCCGGCGGGCCACGGCCGCCGCCCGGTAGCCGTCGCAGTGGGTCATGCTGCCGGTGAAGCCCTCGGGCCAGCCGGGCGCGCCGCGCTCCCCCGGCAGCAGCGGCGCGCGCGGGCCGCCGAGCCGGGCCAGCGCCGTCCGCGCCAGGCCGCGCACCGTGCCGAACTCGCGGCGGCGCTTGTCGACCGCCCGCGCCACGTGGCGTTCCTCCTCGGGGAACAGCTCGGGCGGCGTCTCGGGGTCGCCGAAGCAGTCCTCCGCCGCCACCTCGGGCGGCAACAGCTCCTTGATCACTTGGCCACCACCCCCGGCGGCGGGACCTGCACCAGGCGCCCGGGCGTCGTCGCGCGCGGCTGCCACTCCCTGGGGTAGCCCAGCGACACCTCCTGGTGCGGGATGCCCTCGTGCCAGATGAGGCGCGGGATGTGGAGGTGGCCGTAGACCACGGCGGCGGCGTTGAAGCGGCTCGCCCAGTCGGCCGTCGCCTCGGTGCCGCACCACAGCGCGAACTCCGGGTAGCGCAGGATGCGGGTGGGCTCGCGCACCAGCGGGAAGTGGTTGACGAGGATCGTCGGAACGCCCTCGGGCAGCTCGGCGGCCAGGCGCGCCTCGGTCAGCTCCAGCCGGGCGCGGCACCACGCCTCGCGGCTCGGGTACGGGTCGGGGTGCAGCAGGTACTCGTCGGTCCCGACCACGCCGGCCGCCTCGGCCACGGCCAGGGCCTGGCGCTGGGTGGTGGTCCCGGCGGGGCGGAAGGTGTAGTCGTACAGCACGAAGAGCGGCACGATCACGACGGGGCCGCCCTCGCCCTCCCACACCGGGAAGGGGTCCTCGGGCGTGACGATGCCCAGGCGGCGGCAGAGCTCCACCAGGTGCCGGTAGCGCCGCTCGCCGCGCAGCGTCACCGGGTCGTCCGGTGGGGTCCACAGCTCGTGGTTGCCCGGCACCCACACCACCTTGGCGAAACGCTCGGCGAGCAGGGTGAGCGCCCATTCGATGTCGGCCGCGACCTCGCCGACGTCACCCGCGACCAGCAGCCAGTCGTCATCGGAGGCGGGGCGCAGCCTCCGGACGATCTCGCGGTTCTCGTCGTACCGCACATGCAGATCGCTGATAGCAACCAGTTTCCCCACCGGTACGCAACTCCCCTCCGCCGTTTGCCCCTTCAAACTACCTCAGGCCCCTAAGGCCGAAAACTTCGAGTCGTGTTGAGGTTCTGGCTAGTCTGAGGGGCATGGCCATGCACCCCACCGCCACGACGACCACGACCACGACCGCGACCACGACCGCCAGGCCCCTCGCCAGGGAACTCACCATCGGCCAGCTCGCGCGGCGCAGCGGCGTCGCCACCTCCGCGCTGCGCTTCTACGAGGAGCAGGGCCTGATCAGCAGCCGCCGCACCCCGGGCAACCAACGCCGCTACCGGCGGGACATGCTGCGCCGGGTGGCGTTCATCCGCGTCTCGCAGAACGTGGGCATGCCGCTGACCGCCATCCGCGCGGCGCTGGACCGGCTGCCGGAGGGCCGCACGCCGAACCGGGAGGACTGGGCGGTGGTGTCGGCGTCGTGGCGGGCGGACCTGGACGCGCGGATCCGCCAGCTCGTGCGGCTGCGGGACGACCTGACGGACTGCATCGGCTGCGGCTGCCTGTCGCTGGAGAGCTGCCTGCTGGCCAACCCCGACGACGTGTGCGGCCGGGACGGGGCCTGCGGCCCGCGGCGCCTGATGGTGATGCCCGGGGAGCCCGGCGGGATGTCGGACGGCCCCGCGTGCGAGGACGCGTGTCAGCCCGCCCCGGACGCGCCGGACTCCCCGGACTCCTCGGCCGCTTCGGCCGAGATGGCCAGGCCGTGAGGGGCGGTGAAGAACGGCCGCAGCCGGTTGCCCGCGCGCAGCACCGCCGGGAACTTGTCGGTCTTGGTGCGGTCGATGCAGTCGCCGCCGATGCGCCCCACCGGAACGATTCCGCAGCCGGTCGTGAGGATCAGCTTCAGGTCCCAGATGTTCCGGCCGCAGTCGGGGTCGCGCTCCGCCAGCAGCGCGTCGTAGGGCACGGCGAACTCCGCCCGCATCGGCTCGCCCTGCCCGCCCGACGGCAGCACCCGCAGCGGCACGTCCACGTCCACGCCGCCGCGTGACCGGGCGATGGCCACCGCCCTCGCCTCCGGCCCGGGGCGGCGGGCGGCCGGGCCCAGCAGCGCGACCGTGACCGTTGCGGCCTCCTCCCCCATCAGGATCTGCTCCACCTCGGCGTGGGCCCGCCGCAGCCAGGTCCGCAGGCTCAGGTCGCCCTCGCTCGTGGTGTACGGCAGCCAGCATGCGACGCCGTGCTCGTCGACGGTCGGCGGCAGCGTCACCAGCGCGGCGGCGTCGATGGCCTCGGCCGCCAGGCGGCGGCGGTGGCCCTCGTCGCGCGGCTCCACGTAGCAGTCCCAGCGGCCCTCGGGCAGCACCCGCGCCGAGCGCTCCAGCGTGACCTTCAGGTGCGCCCCGTCCAGCTCGCGGCGGATCGGGATGCGGATGCGCTGGCGCCCGCCGGGGGCCTCGCGCTGCTGGGCGACGAAGTCGAGGAGCCCGGAGGCGGCGGGCAGGGTGGCGGTGTCCAGCAGCACGGTGAGCGAGCCGTTCTCCGACACCACGCAGCGGGCGCGGGTGCGCGGCCGGGCGGCCTGCCCGTTCTCCTCCGCCGCCGGGCGCGGCTGCGTGGCGCGGGGCGTGCGTACGCCGGCCGAGGCGGCGCGGGCCAGCGCGCCGCGCAGCCACCGGCCGCGGTGGCCGGGCAGGCGCAGCAGCTCGCGGGCGAGGGTGACGTAGCGGTGGGCGACCCCGGCCGGGTTGTGGTCGGCGGCGGTGGTGAGGGCCGCGGCGGCCATGGCGCGGCGTTCGGCGGGGTTGTCGATCAGCCGCAGCAGGGCGTGGGCGAAGGTGTCGCTGCCGCCCTCGTGCGGGACGAGCAGGCCGTCGTGGCCGTGGGTGATGACCTCGGCGGGTCCGCAGGCGCAGTCGGTGGCGACCACGGGCAGGCCGCAGCGCATCGCCTCGACCGCCGTCAGGGCCGCCGACTCGCCGGCCGCCGAGGAGGCGGTGACGGCGGCGATGGCGCCCTTGATCCACTCGGTCTCCATCTTCTCGGCCGGGGGCAGCGGGCCCATCAGCCGGACCCGGTTGTACAGGCCGAGGCCGAGTCCGTGGATGCGCCGCTGGAGGCTGTCGCCCAGGCTGCCGCCGCCGTAGATCCGCAGCGTCCAGCCGGGGCGTTGCGGCGCGATCTTGGCGAACGCGTCGATCAGCCGGTCGTAGCCGCGGTCGGGGACGAGCGGGCCGGCCGCGATGATCACGCGGGAGGCGCCGGAGGCGGGGGCGAGGCCCAGGGCCGGGACGCAGCCGGGGATGGACACCACGCGGGTCGCGGAGCCCTCGGGCAGGGCGGCGCGGTAGCGGGCGGCGTCGGCCTCGGAGAAGGTGACGAAGGCGTCGAGGCCGGGGAGGGCGGCGAGCTGGCGGAAGCGGAGCTTCTCGTCGTGGGCGGCGAAGCCGCGCAGCTCCTGCCCGATGCGCACGAAACGCGCGAAGCGGGGCTGGTCGGCGTCGGCGAGGTGCGCGACCAGCTCGGGGTGGGTGGCGACGACCACGTCGGCGCCGGTGCGGCGCAGGTAGGCGTCGAGCCGGCGGCGGGGGCCGTCCAGCGGCACGACGCCCACGCGGGAACGCGGGCCGACGGCCGCCAGCCACGGGCCGGCGTCGGCGCGGCAGACGAGTTCGACGCGGTGATCCGCGGCCAGGGCCAGAGCCAGGTCGGCCGTGGCACGGGCGGCCCGTCCGGCGCCGCCCATCTCGTGAACCAGGAAGACGATCTTCACCTTGGCTACCTCAGGCTCGCCCGTTGTCGCGGCAATACAGGCCACGGTGTGGCTGCGCGAGCAGCGGAGTCAAGGGCCATCCGGCCCTATCCCCCGATCCTTAGCGCGTTCCATACGCCGTGAGTGACCCCGCTCACGCACCCCTCCGCTCCGCGGCGTGGGCAGGGGCTACGGCTCCTCCGGGGGCGGGGCGGGCGCGCCCGGGAGGGTGAGGACGGCCTCCGTGCCGGGGCGCCCGTCGGGCGCCGGGCGCAGCGCGATCTCGCCGCCGCACGCGGCGACCGTCCGCGCCACGATGGACAGCCCGAGCCCCGACCCCGGCAGGCCCCTCGCCGTGGGCGAGCGCCAGAACCGCTCGAAGACGTGCGGCAGGTCCTCCGCCGGAATCCCGGGCCCGTGGTCGCGCACGCGCAGCACCCCGTCCCGCAGCACGACCCGCACGCCCTCCGGCGCCGACCCCCCGAACTTCACGGCATTGTCCAGCAGGTTCACCACCGCCCGCTCCAGGGCCGCCGGCTCCGCCCGCACGTACCAGTCGTCCAGCTCCGCGTCGATCGGCAGCCCGGGCGCCCGCAGCCGCGCCCGCCGCAGCGCCCGCCGCGTGACCTCGTGCAGGCCGACGATCTCCAGCCGCGCGCTCGCCGTGGCCGGCCGGGACAGCTCCTGAAGGTCCCCGGTCAACGCCGCCAGCTCGCCGAGTTGCTCGGTGACCGAGGCCAGCAGCTGCCGCCGCTCCTCCTCCGGCAGCGGCCGGCCGGTCTCCTCGCTCCGCGCCAGCAGCTCGATGTTGGCGCGCAGCGAGGTCAGCGGCGTACGCAGCTCGTGCCCGGCGTCCGCGATGAGCTGCTGCTGAAGCTCCCGCGAGGAGGCGAGCGCGGCGGTCATGGCGTTGAAGGAGCGCGACAGGCGGGCGATCTCGTCGTCGCCCTCGCCGCCCTCGCCGCCCTCGCCACGCTCCGGCACCGGCAGCCGCACGCTCAGGTCCTCCGTGCGCGCGATGTGCTCGGCCGCCTCCGTCAGCCGGTCCACCGGCCGCAGCCCGGCCCGCGCCAGCACGACGCCGACCCCGGCGGCGCCGACCGCGCCCGCGGCGGCGACCAGGGCCAGGACGGCGGCGAGCGAGCGCAGCGGGTCGTTGACCTCGTCCAGCGGGCGGGCCACCGTCACCGCGATGTCGGTGCCGGGCACGTGCCGGGTCAGCACCCGGTAGGTCTCGCCGTCGGTGCCGGAGGCGTTGTGCAGCGTCTCGGTCTGCGGCGTCCCCGCGACCGCGACGTCGGCGTTCGACACGTCCAGCAGGACGTTGCCGACGAGGACGCAGCTGTCGCCGCCGGCGGAGACGACCTGGAGGATGGTGGAGGGGAGCGGCAGGGCGGGCCCGTCCTGCTCCTGCGTGGGCTCGTCCCGGCAGTACCCGGCGTTGTACCACTCCACCACGCCCCTGTCGTTGGGACGCTCTTCGCGCAGCTCGTCGTCCAGCGAGCGCATGAGCTGGCCGCGCACGAGGAACCACGCCGCCGTCGCGCAGACCGCGACCGCCAGCGCCACCGCGAGGGCCGTCAGCAGCGCCAGCCGCGAGCGCAGCGGCAGCGCGCCGAACCGGCGCCTCATGGCGGGGGCTGCCGGGGCTCGCGCAGCGTGTAGCCGACGCCGCGCACGGTCTGCACCAGCCGGGGCTCGCCGCCCGCCTCCGTCTTGCGGCGCAGGTACATGACGTAGACGTCGAGGGAGTTGGAGGCGGGCTCGTAGTCGAAGCCCCACACGGTGTGCAGGATCTGCTCGCGGGTGAGGACCTGCCGGGGGTGGGCCATCAGCAGCTCCAGGAGCGTGAACTCGGTCCTGGTCAGCTCCACGGGCCGCTCGCCCCGGGTCACCTCGCGCGTGGCGGGGTTCAGGCGCAGGTCGGCGAAGGTCAGCACCGGCTCCACCTGCGAGGGTTCCCCGGCGTCGGCGCCGTAGGAGGAGCGGCGCAGCAGGGCGCGCAGGCGGGCCAGCAGCTCGTCCAGCTCGAAGGGCTTGACGAGGTAGTCGTCGGCGCCGGCGTCGAGGCCGCTGACGCGGTCACCGACGGTGTCGCGTGCCGTCAGCATCAGGATGGGCACCTTCTCCCCGGCGGCGCGCAGCCGCCGGGCCGTGGTGAGCCCGTCCATGCGGGGCATCAGCACGTCCAGCACGATCACGTCCGGGACGGACACCTCCAGCTTGGCCAGGGCGTCAAGGCCGTCCACGGCCGTGTCGGCGGCGTATCCCTCGAAGGTGAGGCTGCGCTGGAGGGCCTCCCGCACGGCGGGCTCGTCGTCCACGATGAGCACCCGCGAACCGTCACTCATGGGTTCAGTCTCGCATCACGTTCTGTCAGGAGGATTGGGCTTCGAGGTCGCTCAGCACGCTCTTGACGGTGTTGACGGGGATCGCGAAGCCGAGCCCGGCGCTGCCGGAGTCCTGCGAGGCGCTGTACATGGCGGAGTTGATGCCGATGATCTCGCCCTTCATGTTGACCAGGGCGCCGCCGGAGTTGCCGGGGTTGAGGGAGGCGTCGGTCTGGATCGCCTCGTAGGTGGTGGTGTCGCCGCCGAGCTGCCCGTTGTACTGGCCGCCGCCGAACTCGAACGGCCACTGGCCGTAGCCCTGCTGGCCCTCGCCGGTGCTGACCTTCACCTCGCGGTTGAGGGCGGAGACGATGCCGCTGGTGACGGTGCCGCTCAGGCCCTCGGGCGAGCCGATGGCCACGACCTCGTCGCCCACGGCCACGTCGTCGGAGTTGCCGAGGGTGGCCGGGGTCAGGCCGCTGACGTCCTGGGCCTGGACCAGCGCCAGGTCGGTGCCGGGGTCGGTGCCGGTGACGGTCGCGGTGGCGGTGCTGCCGTCGCTGAACTTCACCTCGACGGCGGTGGCGCCGGCGATGACGTGGTTGTTGGTGAGGATCTCGCCGTCTGCGCCGAGGATCACGCCGGAGCCGGTGGAGGTGCCGCCGGGGACCTGGGCGGCGATCTCCACGACGCTGGGGCTGACGGCCGCGGCGACGGAGGCGACGGTGCCGCCCGTGGTGTTGGAGACGGCGGTCCCGGAGACGCTGCTGCTGGCGCTGGTGCCGCCGCTGCCGGAGGTCGTCTCCCCGACGAGCGCGGCGGTCCCGCCTCCGGCGGCCGCGGCGACGATCGCCACGGCGGCGAAGAGCGCGATCGGCTTCCGCACCCGGCGGTGGCCGGCGGCGGGAGCGTACGCCGGGGGCGGGGGGTAGGCGCCGCCGAAGCCGGTGTAGCTGGTGTGGTCGTGGTTCTGGGGCTGGTTTGGCTGGGGCTGGTTTCCCTGGTGTTCGCTCATGCGGCCGACTGTCCGCCGCGAAGATGAGAGAACTCTGAGCCGCACCTCAGAATCGGCTACGGATTCGCGGGGGCTTGAGCCCGGGGGGCGTCACGCGGCCGGCCCGCACCCGCAGGAGCGGCGTACCTTCAGCGTCACCGGGAACTGCCGCACGCGGTCGACGGGGGCCGCGCCCGGCTCGCCGATCGCGAGGTCGACCGCCGCGTGGGCCATCGCCTGCCGGTCCGTGGCGACCGTCGTCAGCGGCGGGTCGGTGAGCGCCGCCTCCTTCACGTCGTCGAAGCCGGCGACCGCCAGCTCGCCCGGCACGTCGATGCGCAGCTCGCGCGCCGCCCGCAGCACGCCGATGGCCTGGTCGTCGGTGGCGCAGACCAGCGCCGGCGGCCGGTCGGGGCCGGAGAGCAGGTCGAGCGCGACGTGGTAGGCGTCGTACCGGTTGTAGGCGCACTGGAAGAGGCGCCCCTCGGTGCCGATGCCCGCCTCGTCCATGGCCTGGCGCCAGCCGGAGACGTGGTCGGTGACCGGGTCGCCCTTCTCGGGCGTCGTCTCCATGCCGCCCAGGCACGCCACGTAGGGGTACCCGTGGCCCAGCATGTGCTCGGTGACCTGCCGCGCGCCGCCCACGTCGTCGGTGACGACCGCGACGTCGTCCACGGCCTCCGGCCGCCGGTGCAGCAGCACCACGCGCGCGTCCCAGGCGTCGATCTCGGCCGCGGCGTTCTCGCTCGGTCCCTGGCTGATCAGCACCAGGCCGGAGACCCGCATGCCGAGGAACGCCCGCAGGTAGTGCACCTCGCGCTCGTCGCGGTAGTCGGAGTTGCCGACGAGCACCATCTTGCCGCGCTCGGCCGCCGCCTGTTCCACGGCGTGGGCCATCTCCGCGAAGAACGCGTGGCGGGCGTCGGGGACGATGAGCCCTATCAGGTCGGTGCGCTGGGAGGCCATGGCCTGGGCGACCCGGTCCGGCCGGTACCCCAGCTCCTTGATCGCGGCGAGCACCCGCTCCCGCGTGCCGGCGGCCACCGGGCGCGGCCCGTTGTTGATGACATAGCTCACGACGGCGGTCGACGTACCCGCCAGCCGCGCCACATCGTCCCGCGTCACCTTGGCCACGGTGCGCAGTCTACGCGCGCAACCACCCTCTGGGATACGGCGACCGGAATGCGGACACCGCATTTCCAGAGGGCGGTCACAAGGTCGAACACCCTCAAACGCCGTCGAACGCCCCGCACGACGGCGTCGAAGGACCGTGAACGCCTCACGCGCGGCGGGCGGCCTCCTTGACGACCTCCTCGGCCTCGCGCGTCACGGCGCGGGCACGCTGGTCCTCGGCGCGCTCCTTCTCCGGCACCACGAAGCGGTAGCCCACATTGCGGACGGTGCCGATCAGCGACTCGTGCTCGGGGCCGAGCTTGGCGCGCAGCCGCCGCACGTGGACGTCCACGGTGCGGGTGCCGCCGAAGTAGTCGTAGCCCCAGACCTCCTGGAGGAGCTGGGCGCGCGTGAAGACCCGGCCCGGGTGCTGCGCGAGGTACTTCAGCAGCTCGAACTCCTTGAAGGTCAGGTCCAGCACGCGGCCCTTGAGCTTGGCGCTGTAGGTGGCCTCGTCCACGGAGAGGTCGCCGTTGCGGATCTCCATCGGGGAGTCGTCGGCCGTCAGCTGCTGGCGGCCGGTGGCCAGCCGCAGCCGGGCCTCGACCTCGGCCGGGCCCGCCGTGTCCAGGACCACGTCGTCCACGCCCCAGTCGGCGGTCACGGCGGCGAGGCCGCCCTCCGTGACGATGAGCATCAGCGGGCAGCCGGGGCCGGTGGAACGCAGCAGCTGGCAGAGCGAGCGGACCTGCGGCAGGTCCTTGCGGCCGTCGACGAGGATGACGTCCGCGTTGGGGGCGTCGACCAGGGCAGGGCCTTCGGCGGGAGCCACACGCACGTTGTGCAGCAGCAGTTCGAGGGCGGGGAGAACTTGCGAGGACGGCTGGAGGGCGTTCGTAAGGAGAAGCAGCGAGCTCATGGCGGGGCGTTCCTTCCTCGGTCCCGGCATAGACGCCTGGGGGACGTCTGGACGATGTGAGCGGCTCTGCCCAGAAAGCACAAAAGGACCCGGGTTGGCACCAGTGCCCGGATCCTTTACGACCCCAGCAGCATAGCCGAAACACTCCGTATTGCGCAGGGGGGTAGGGGATGGCCATTCCATGGCACCCTAGGGAACCGCCTGATCAAGGGTTGATCGGAGCGATCAAAGGTTGTCGTGGGAGTCGTGGGAGGGGCTGGATGGCTACCGGGACCATCCGCTACTGGGCGGCGGCGAAGGCCGCGGCGGGGACGGCTCAGGAGGCGTTCGAGGCCGCGACGCTCGCCGGGGCGCTGGCGGCGGCGCGGGCGCGGCACGCCGACCGGCCCGACTTCGAACGGGTGCTGGCGCGCTGCTCGTTCCTGATCGACGGCAGCCAGGTGGGCGCCCGGCCGCACGAGGCCGTCGGCCTCACGGACGGCGCCACGATCGAGGTGCTGCCGCCGTTCGCGGGGGGCGCCCGGTGAGCACCCGGGAGACGGCACCGGCCGCGGCGGCCCAGCGGGGGCGTTCCGGCGCACGGGCGCGCCACCGGGCGCGTTCGCCGATCGTCGCACCCGGTGTGATATCCGCCATACTGACCGCCGCGCTGGCCGGGCTGCTGGCCGCGACCGCGCCGCTCGGGGAGGCGGGGGTGCTGCCGGCGGTGGTGGCGTTGCAGGCGCTGACGGCGGCCGGGTGGTTCCGGCTGAACGGGATGTGGCCGGCCCGGCAGGGCATCGCGCTGGCGTTCGCGGGCGGCCTGGCGGCGGACGCGGCGCTGCTGCTGGCCTCCGGGGAACGCGCGGGCGAGGCGCTGCTCGGCACGCTCGGCGGGTGGTTCCTGCTGGTGCTGCTGGTCCAGCTGCGCCACCGGGGCTCGGCCGACGAGCGGCTGGACTCGCTGACGGCGACGGCCGCCGCCACGCTGCTGACGGTGGTGGCCGCCGGGCACCTGGCGGCGGTCGCGGTGTCGGAGGCGGCGGTGACGGCGACCGGGCTCGGGGTGGCTGCGGCCGTGCTGGCGCGGTCGGTGCCGGGGCCCGGGGTGGTGTCGGGCGGGCTGGCGCTGCTGGCGGCGACCGGCGCGGGCGCCGGGGCGCAGGCGTGGGTCGCGGACGAGCTGACGGGGGCGTGGGGCGCCGGCCTGGGCGCGGCGGCCGGCTGCTGCGCCCTGATCGGCCTGCGGGTCGCCAGCTACGACTTCCCCTCCCGCTTCGTCCACCTCACGGCCGGCGTGGCCCTCCCCCTCGCCGCCGCGGCCCCGGCGCTGTACCCGCTGGCGCGGGCGCTGACGTAACCCCCCTGGTTCGGTAACGGCACTGCTGCAAGCCAGTCCCCGCGCCCGGCCCCGGCCGGCGGCCGGGTTACGCTCGCGGCACTCCGAACTCCGAATAATCGGACGACCGTTTCATGGGGGATCCAGCTCGATGCGCGCACTGCGGATAAGTCTGATCGTGCTCGGCATAGTCGTCGTGCTCTTCGTCGTCGCCGACCGGGTGGCGCTCTACATCACCCAGGGCGAGGTCGCGTCCCGTGCGCGCGGCAGCCTCGGCCTGAGCGAGGAGCCCGACGTGTCGATCAAGGGCTTCCCCTTCCTCACGCAGGTCGCGGGCCAGAACCTGGACAAGGTGACGCTGGGCCTGGACGAGTACGAGGCGCTGGTGGACGGTGAGACGGTCATGGTCACCGACCTGGACCTGGAGCTGCGCGACACCGAGCTGTCCGGCGGCTACTCCGATGCCGTCGCCAGCGAGGCGTCCGGCAGCGGCGTGATCTCCTACGACGCCCTGACCGACGCCTACGGCGAGCTGCTCGGCTCCGAGAACAACGGCTTCGGCGCGACCTTCGAGTACGCCGACGGCGGGCTGCTGCTGGTGAACCTCCAGGTCAGGGCGATGGGCCAGAGCCTGAACGTCGGCAGCGTGACCTGCGAGATGGTGCTGGAGGGCAACAGCATCACCATGGAGATCGTCGAGGAGAACATCCCCGAGTCGATCCCGGGCGGCGAGGCGATCGTGCGCGAGGAACTGGAGACGGAGCGGACGATCAGCGAGCTGCCCGACGGCCTGTCGCTGTCCTCGGTCGAGCCGACCGCGGAGGGCATCGTCCTCAGCGTCCAGGGCGCCGACGTCAACCTCACCTGATCGTTCATCTCGGCATACGGGCGGACATGTCTCGCCATGCGGAACGGCCATGACATCGGCGCCGCCGCCTCCGTACGATCGCGGCATGATGCGACGGGCCACGGGCATCCCCGCCGGGGGACTGACGAAGCGACGTGTCGTCGATCTGTGCCGCGTCGCCGCCGGGCTCTGTCGCCGCCGCGACGCCGGCTGACGACCGTGCACCCCGTTCCTTCCCGCGGCACCGCGCGCCGCACCCATCGCCGCGCCGCGCGCGCCCGCCCCCGGTACGCCCGACAACCCCCGGTTTTTACCCTGCCAATCCCCGCTCGATCGCTGAAGGAGAAACAGCATGAGCCGCAGTGACGTCCTGGTGGACGCCGACTGGGTCGAAGCCCACCTCGACGACCCCAAGGTGGTGCTGGTGGAGGTGGACGAGGACACCTCCGCGTACGAGAAGAACCACATCAGGAACGCCGTCCGGATCGACTGGAAGAAGGAGCTCCAGGACCCGGTCCGCCGCGACTTCGTCGACCAGGCCGGCTTCGAGGCGCTGCTCTCCGCCAAGGGCATCGCCAACGACGACACCGTGGTCCTCTACGGCGGCAACAACAACTGGTTCGCCGCCTACGCCTACTGGTACTTCAAGCTCTACGGCCACGCCGACGTGCGGCTGCTCGACGGCGGCCGCAAGAAGTGGGAGCTCGACGCCCGCGAGCTGGTCGAGGAGGTGCCCGCGCGCGCCGCCACGGAGTACAAGGCCAAGCCGCAGGACACCGCCATCCGCGCCTTCCGCGACGAGGTCGTCGCCGCCATCGGCGTGAAGAACCTGGTGGACGTGCGCTCCCCCGACGAGTTCAGCGGCAAGCTGCTCGCCCCGGCCCACCTGCCGCAGGAGCAGTCGCAGGTCGCCGGCCACGTGCCGAGCGCCCGCAACATCCCCTGGTCGAAGTCGGCCAACGACGACGGCACCTTCCGCTCGGACGAGGAGCTGACCGAGCTGTACCAGGAGGAGGGCGTGGACCTGGGCAAGGACACCATCGCCTACTGCCGTATCGGGGAGCGCTCGGCCCACACCTGGTTCGTGCTGCACGAGTTGCTGGGCGTGCCCAACGTGAAGAACTACGACGGCTCCTGGACCGAGTACGGCTCCCTCGTGGGCGTGCCGGTCGAGACCGGCCCCGCGAAGTAACGCCCGCCGAGTAACGAAAGAAACAGAGGAACAACGCCATGTGCGGAGCGAAGCCCGGCGGCCCCGACGCCGCCGCCACCAAGCCCGGTGAGACCACCATCGCCGGCTCCGTGACCCGGGACGGCGAGCCCGTGACCGGGTACGTCCGGCTGCTGGACAGCACCGGTGAGTTCACCGCGGAGGTGCCGACCTCCGCCACCGGCCAGTTCCGCTTCTACGCCGCCGAGGGCACCTGGACGCTGCGCGCCCTGGTCCCCGGCGCGACCGCCGACCGCAAGGTCGTCGTCGCCGAGCCCGGCGGCCTGACCGAGGTCACCATCGCCGTCTGAGCGACGGCGTCACGCAGGACGACGCACGAAGGCCGCGCCCCGACCCCTGACTGTCACTGGGAGGAGCGCGGCCTTTGTGTCCCCGTTAACAGCTGTGGGACGTCCCCGTTTGGTACTCCCCGTTGTCCCCGTCTGTGTCCCCCTTGGCTTTCCCCTGTTTCGAGCGCGCGCCTCGCCGCGTCTCGCGGCGTGTTACCCGTTGCGCCTGTCGCGCGCCTCGCGTGGAATGCGTGGGTTGTTCCTGTCTCGGTTGCGTATCTCCTAGTAGACGAGCGCCCGCACACCGTCCGGCATGATCTCGCTCACGAAGACCTGCGCGCCGGCGATGCGCACCCCGTCCATCACATCCTCCTTACCGATTCCCCGGCGAGCGGCGCACTGCGTGCACAGCGTGATCTGGCCGCCGGCGAGAATGCCGTCGATCAGCTCGGGCAGCGGGGCGGCGTGCGGCAGCTGGAACTCCGCCGCCCTGCCCGGGAGCGCGAACCACGCCGACTCCCCGGTCAGCCACAGCGACACCTCCACGCCGCTGGCGGCGGCGACCGCCGCCACCGTGAACGCCTGAGAGCACCGCTCGGGAGCGTCCGCCCCCGCCGTCACCTTGATCACCAGCTTCTCGGCCATGGCGCCACCGTAACCGGAAGGACTACAGGGTCACCGGACCGTGCCGCAGTTGCCGCAGACCCAGTCGCCCTGAGGTCCTTGGAGCATTGTCCCGCCACAGTTCGGACAATTCATGATCACTTCCTCTCCACGCGGTTAGACGCGACGTGCGCCGTCCGCGTTCAGTCCCCGTGATCACAAAACGGTCAACGCCGTAGGTAAGTCGCAGGCCACACGACTCACCCTCAGACAGCCTCCCCCCACGTCGGCGTCTAAACTCGAAGGGACGGGAAATTCCCAGCCATTCCACAGCCTCTTCCTAGGGAGCGCAAAACGTGCTTGAGGCCTTCTTCATCACCCTGATGGTCCTGGTCGGAGCCGGTACGGCGGCCTTCACCGGACTCGTGGTGGCGAAGCTGTACCAGGGGCAGCGCTGATGATCGAGATCCCCTCCGACCTGCACCCGAGCCTCACGCCGCTCGCGTTTCTGCTGGGCACCTGGCAGGGCGCCGGTGTGTGCGACTACCCCGGCCAGGACGCCTGCAACTTCGGGCAGGAGGCCACCTTCGCCCACGACGGCCGCGAGGTCCTCACCTACACCTCCCGCACCTGGGTCCTCGACGCCGACGGCAACCGCACCCGCCCCCTGGAGTCCGAGCACGGCTACTGGCGCATCGACGCCGACCGCCGGATCGAGGCGGCCCTCGTGCGCGATCAGGGCGTCGCCGAGATCTGGTACGGCGAGCTGGCCAAGGGAAAGCCCCAGATCGACCTCGCCACCGACGCCGTCGCCCGCACCCCCGCCGCCCCCGGCTACACCGGCGGCAAGCGCCTGTACGGGTACGTGAACGGCGACCTGATGTGGGTCGGCGAGAAATCGACTCCGGACGTCCCGCTGCGCCCCTACATGTCCGCCCATCTCAAGCGCTCCGTCGATCCCAGGGAGTGGGTGGCGGATGTGAAGGATCTTCCCGACGACGGCATCGCGTTCTTCAAGTAGATCAGCCGCACCACCTCCCCGCCGAGCCGCGCGAGGTCATGGCCGAGCTGCTGATGACCGGCGAGATGCCCATTCCGGGCGTTCTCAGGGAATTTTGAGATTCCTCCGGTAGACACGGGCATGTGGACACCTCGGCCAACTCCCCAGCCGCGCGGCTGCTCGTCGTCGACGACGAGCACAACATCCGCGATCTGCTGGCGCAGACCTTCCGGCTGACCGGGTTCTCGGTGCGGTGCGCCGCCGGCGGGGTCGCGGCGTTGAACGCCGTGGCCGCCGAGGAGCCCGACCTGATCGTGCTCGACGTGATGCTCAGCGACCTCGACGGCTTCGACGTCGCCCGCACGCTGCGGCGCGACGGCCACCGGGTGCCGGTGCTCTTTCTCACCGCCCGGGACGAGGTCACCGACCGGATCGCCGGGCTCAACGCGGGCGGCGACGACTACGTCACCAAGCCGTTCAGCCTGGAGGAGGTCGTGCTGCGCGTCCGCGCCATCCTGCGGCGGAGCGCGCCGCGGGGCGACGAGGCGGCCGGCGCCCAGCCGGATCCGGTGCTGCGCTACGCCGATCTGGAGCTGGACGAGGACGCCCACGAGGTGCGGCGCGGCGGGCAGCGGGTGGAGCTGTCGCCGACCGAGTTCAAGCTGCTCGGCTACCTGCTGGAGAACGCCGGGCGGGTGCTGAGCAAGACGCAGATCCTGGACCGGGTGTGGTCCTACGACTTCGGCGGCGACGGCCGCATCGTGGAGAGCTACGTCTACTACCTGCGCCGCAAGGTCGACGAGGGCCGCACGCCGCTGATCCACACCGTGCGCGGCGTCGGCTACGTGCTGAGGACCCCGCCGTGACGCTGCGGACCCGCCTGGTGCTCATCACCGCCGGGCTGTGCGCGGTGGCGCTGCTGGCCGCCAACGCCGCCGGGGTGGTGCTGCTGCGCGGCTACCTGATGGACCAGGTGGACGCGCGGTTCGCCGAGAGCCCCGGCCCGGCGCTGGGCGAGGAGCCCACCGCGCGGTCGTACGCCGACTCGGTGGACGACAGCGCGGGCGACCCGCTGCTGCTCGACCAGCGGTTCGGCGACAGCACCCGCTTCTTCGTCTACGGGCCCGGCGGCCGGCTGCTCGCCGCCGTGCCCGAGGAGCCCGACGCCCCCGGCCCCGGCCCCGCGCTGCCGGGCGCGGCCGAGCTGGCGGAGCGCGCCGAGGATCCGTTCACCGTGGGCAGCCGGGGCGGCGGGGAGGGCCAGTGGCGCGTCTACGTCCGCCCCACGGGCGACGGCGGGCTGGCGGTCACCGCCACCTCGCTGGAGGACGTCGCGCAGACCATCGACCGGCTGCTGCTCATCGACGCCGCCGTGACCGGCGTCGTGCTGCTGCTCCTGGGCCTGGGCGCGGCCTGGGTGATCCGCCTGGGCCTGCGCCCGCTGACCCGCATGGAGGCCACCGCCGGGCACATCGCGGCCGGCGACTTCGCGCGCCGCGTCCCCGGGACCGACGCACGCACCGAGCCCGGACGCCTGGGCCTGGCCATGAACGCCATGCTCGACCGCGTCGAGTCGGAGATCACCGCCCGCCGCCACTCCGAGCAGCGGCTGCGGCGTTTCCTCTCCGACGCCTCGCACGAGCTGCGCACCCCGCTGACCTCGATCCGCGGCTTCGCCGAGCTGAGCAGGCGCGGCGGCGACGGCGCGGAGGCGCTGGGGCGCATCGAGGCGGAGGCCCGGCGCATGGGCGTGCTCGTGGAGGACCTGCTCCTGCTCGCGCGCCTGGACGAGGACCCCCGGCTGGAACGCCGGGACGTCGACCTGCTGGAGCTCGCCGCCGAGTTGGTGCGCGACGCGCACGTCCAGGCTCCGGAACGCCGCATCTCGCTGACCGGACTCGGCGGCGACGGCCGCGAGGGCGAGTGGCCCGAGCCGGTGTCCGTGGAGGGCGACCCGCTGCGGCTGCGGCAGATCATCAGCAACCTGCTGAGCAACGCCCTGCGCCACACGCCGCCCGAGGCGCACGTCACCGTCCGGGTCGGCCGGGACGGTGACGCGGCCGTGGTCGAGGTCGGCGACACCGGCCCCGGCATCCCGCCGGAGCACGCGCCGCACGTCTTCGACCGCCTCTACCGCGCCGCCCCGGCCCGGGAGCGTGACGGCGGCGGCGCCGGCCTCGGCCTGTCCATCGCCGCCGCCCTGGCCGCCGCCCACGGCGGCCGCATCGCCCTCCGCACGGCCGTCGGCGAGGGCACGACGTTCCGGGTGGTGCTCCCCTACAGCCCCACAGCCCCTACAGCGTGCGCAGCGCCCCGCCGTCGACCGGGATGACCGAACCGGTGACGTACCCGCACACCGGCGAGAGCAGGAACGCCGCCGTGCGGCCGAACTCCGCCGGGTCGCCGTAACGCCCCAGCGGGATGGAGGCGATGGCCTCGCTGCGGGCGTTCGTCCCCATCGAGCCGTCCAGCTCCCGCATCCGGTCGGTGGCGATCCGGCCCGGCATCAGCCCGAAGACGCGGATGCCGCGCGGCCCGAACTCGTCCGCCATGTCCTTGGCCACCATGGCCAGGCCGGGCCGCAGCCCGTTGGAGATGCCCAGGCCCGCGATGGGCGAGCGCACCGAGGTGGACAGCACGAGACCGATCGCGCCCTCCCCCGGCATGGTGTCGATGAGCGTGCGCACCGCCCGCACCGCGCCCAGGAAGACGGTCTCGAACGCGTCCCGCCACTGCGTGTCGGTGGCGTCGGCCGCCCGCGCCGGGGGCGGGCCGCCCACCGAGATCAGCGCGCCGTCCAGCCGCCCGTGGCGCGCCAGCGTGGCGTCGGCCAGCCGGTTGGCCGCCTCCGGGTCGGCGAGGTCGGCGGCGATGCCGACGGCCCGCCCCTCGGCGCCCTGCTCCTCAAGGCGGGTGACCGCCTCCGCCATGTTCTTCTCGTCGCGGGATGCGAGCACCACGCGCGCGCCATCGGCCACCAGCGCGGCGGCCGTGGCGAAACCCAAACCCTTGCTGCCGCCCGTGACGACAAATACCCGATCAGCCAGTCCCAGATCCATGGCCCCCATTGTGCAGCCTTGTGACAGATGAACTCCCAGCGGGCTTTGAGGCGCGGCACACGGAACGCCGAGATTGGCCGCGCACCATCCCCCGCATGACACGCACATCACGCACATCACGAACCGGTTCCAGGGCCAGGACGGCGACGGTGGCGCTGCTCGCGGCGTTCCTGATGCCGCTGGCCGCCTGCGGCGGCGGAGACGGCGAGGGCGGCGCGGGCGGCGACGGCAGCGCGGGCGGCGACGGCAGCGCGGGCGGCGAGGTGGCCGCCGTCGAGGACGGCGAGGGGAACGGCTCGCAGTCCGCCGCGGCGGACCCCGTCCAGCAGGCGCAGGAGTACACCGACTGCCTGCGGGACAACGGCCTGGACGTCGAGGACCCCGACCCCGAGACCGGGGAGATCACCCTCCCGGAGCCCGCGGCCGGCTCGGGCCGCGAGGACATGTCGGCGGCGATGGACGCCTGCCGCGAGCTGGCCCCGGAGTCGTTCGAGGAGCCGGGGGCCGGCGAGCTGACGCAGGAACAGCGGGAGAGCATGGAGCAGTTCGCGGAGTGCATGCGCGACGAGGGCGTCGACGTGCCCGATCCCGGCCCCGAGGGCCTGGACCCCGAGGCGATCGACCCGGGCGACCCGGCCACCGAGGCCGCGCTGGAGGTCTGCCAGGACGAGATGGCGTGGAGGCAGTGACGTGAGGCTGCGCACCGCCCTGATCGCGCTCGGCGCGGTCGCCGCCGTGGGTGCGGCCGGCGTTGCCGCCACCGGCTTCGGCGGCGGCGACGCCACCGCCGAGGCCGAGGCGCCCGACGGGCCGCCCGCCACCACGAAGGTGGAGACCGCGACGCTCACCCAGACGGAGGAGGTCAGCGGCACCCTCGGCTACGGCGAGGCGCTGACCCTGGAGGCGCCGGCCGGGACGGCGGGGATCATCACCTGGCTCCCGGAGGCCGGCACCGTCGTCGGGCGCGGCGAGCCGCTGTACACCGTGAACGCCCAGCCCGTGCCGCTGCTGTACGGCGGCGCCCCGCTGTACCGGCCCCTCACCCCGGGCACGGCGGGCAAGGACGCCCAGATGCTGGAGGCCAACCTCGCCGAGCTCGGCTACACCGGCTTCACCCCCGACGACACCTACACCGAGGCCACGGCGGACGCCGTGGCGGAGTGGCAGGACGACATCGGCCGCGAGGAGACCGGCGTCGTCGGGCCCGGCGAGGTCGGCGTCGCCGACGGCACGGTGCGCCTGCAGCAGGCGCACACCGCCCCCGGCGCGCCGGCCGGCGGGCCCGTGATGGACGTCACCGGCACCGGGCGGCAGATCGACGTCGACCTGGAGGCCGGCCTGGAGCACCTGGTGGAGGAGGGCGACACCGCCACCGTCGAACTGCCCGGCGGCGAGACGGTCACGGCCGAGATCACGGACGTCGGCACGGCCAGCGCGGCCACCTCCCCGGAGGACGCCCCTCCCGGCGGCGGCGCCCCCGGCGCCGAGGACGCCGAGGTCACCATCCCCCTCGTCCTCACCGTCGACGGCAAGGGCGGGCAGGAGGCCCTGGGCGACTACCAGGCCGCCCCCGTCACCGTGGCGCTCAGGGCCGAGACCCGCGAGGACGTGCTGGCCGTGCCCGTCACCGCGCTCGTCGCGCTGAGCGGCGGCGGCTACGGCCTGGAGGTCGTCAGCGGCGGCGCAAGCCACTACGTCGCGGTCGAGACCGGCATGTTCGCCTCCGGCATGGTCGAGGTCTCGGGCGAGGGCATCGAGGAGGGCACGGTCGTGGGGGTGCCCGATGAGTGACGGTCCTTCCCAGCCGACGCCGCCGACGCCGACACCGACGCCGACACCGACGCCGGCTGGGACGCCGGTCGTCGAACTGCGTGGCGTCAGCCGCACCTACGGCGGCGTCACCGCCCTGGTCGACGCCGCCCTCACCGTCCGGCGCGGCGAGCTGCTGGCCGTCGTGGGCCCTTCGGGCTCGGGCAAGTCCACGATGCTCAACGTCATCGGCACCCTGGACCGGCCCACCACCGGCACGGTGCGCATCGCCGGCCACGACATCGCCGCGCTGTCCGACAGGCAGCTGTCCGCGCTGCGCGCCACCACCATCGGCTTCGTCTTCCAGCAGTTCCACCTCGCCCCCGGCGTCCCGGTGCGCGACAGCGTCGCCGACGGCCTGCTCTACGGCGGAACGCCTCGCGCCCGCCGCCGGGCCCTGGCCGAGGCGGTGCTGCGCCGCGTCGGCCTCGGCCACCGCCTCACCCACCGCCCGCACGAGCTGTCCGGCGGCGAGAGGCAGCGCGTGGCCATCGCCCTCGCCGTCCTGGGCGACCCCGCCCTCCTGCTGGCCGACGAGCCGACCGGCGCGCTCGACTCGTCCTCCGGCGAGACCGTGATGCGGCTGCTGTGCGAGCTGAACGCCGCGGGCACGACCGTCGTCGTCATCACCCACGACCACGACATCGCCGACTCCCTCCCCCGCCAGGTCCGCCTGAGGGACGGCCGCATCGTCCGCGACACGGGGCCGGCGACCCTGGCACACGCCGAACCGGCGGGGGGTGGCACACGATGAGCGACGCGTCCCCGCCCACCCCCGCCCACACCCAGCCCCGGGTGCGGCGCCGGGGTGCCGGCGGCCGGCGCCTGGCCCCGGCGCGGCCGGGCGGGCGCCGCGGCTCGCCGCCGCCGAAGGCGACGCCGCTGCGCCCGACGCCGCTGCGCCCCGCGGACGCGCTCCGCGTCGGGGCCTCCGGCCTGCGGTCGCGGCCGACGCGGGTGTTCCTGTCCGCGCTCGGCATCGCCATCGGCATCGCCGCCATGGTGTCGGTCGTCGGCATCTCCACCTCCAGCCAGGAGGACCTCAACCGCAAGCTCGACGCGCTCGGCACCAACCTCCTCACCGTGGCGCCGGGCCAGGCCATCGGCGGCGAGGAGGCTCACCTGCCGCACGAGGCCACCGCGATGATCGACCGCATCCCGCCCGTGGAGTCGGTCAGCGCCACCGCGCTCCTGCCCGACACCAACGTCTACCGCACCGACCAGGTCTCGGAGCTGGAGACCGGCGGCGTCGGCGTCTACGCCGCCGGCCTCGGCGTGCCGCACACCACCGGCGCGCGGATCGTGGAGGGCGCGTGGCTGAACGAGGCCACCGGCGGCTACCCGGCCGTCGTCCTCGGCTGGCACGCCGCCAAGGGGCTCGGCGTTCACACCACCGGCCCCGACACCCAGGTGTGGCTGGGCGGCCAGTGGTTCACGGTCGTCGGCATCCTCGCGCCCGCCCCGCTCGCGCCCGAGCTGGACAACGCGGCGCTCGTCGGCTGGGACGTCGCCGCCCAGCGGCTCGGCTTCGACGGCTACGCCACCACCATCTACACCCGCGCCGACACCTCCGCCGTCACCGACGTCCAGCAGGTCCTCGCCCCGACCGCCAACCCCGAGGCGCCCAACGAGGTCGAGGTATCCCGCCCCTCCGACGCCCTCCAGGCCCAGGAGGCGGCGGACGAGACGCTCGGCGCCCTCCTCCTCGGCCTCGGCGCGGTCGCGCTCCTCGTCGGCGGCGTCGGCGTCGCCAACACCATGGTGATCTCGGTGCTGGAGCGCCGCTCGGAGATCGGCCTGCGCCGCGCGCTGGGCGCCACGCGCGGGCACATCCGCAACCAGTTCCTGCTGGAGTCGCTCCTGCTGTCGGCGCTCGGCGGCGCGGGCGGCGTGCTCCTCGGCATCGCCGTGACCGGCGGTTACGCCGCCGTGCAGGGCTGGCCCGCCCTCGTCCCGGCGTGGTCGATGGCGGGCGGACTCGCCGCCACCGTCCTGATCGGCGCGCTGGCGGGCTTCTACCCCGCCATGCGGGCCGCCCGCCTGGCGCCGACCGAGGCACTTACGGCGGCTTGACGCGGCAGGCAGCACGATGGGTAACGCCTCCTCGGCACGGACCCCGCCAGTCCCCTCGGACGGGGTCCGTGCCCCCTGAGCCCCTCCTACACTGGGTCGGGTGGTGAGCACCGACTGGCAGGCCGATCTGCGCAAGCGCGGGTACCGACTGACCCCGCAGCGCCAGCTCGTGCTGGAGGCCGTGGACCGGCTGGAGCACGCCACCCCCGACGACATCCTCACCGAGGTCCGCCGCACCGCCGACGCCGTCAACATCTCCACGGTCTACCGCACGCTCGACCTGCTGGAGGAGCTCGGCCTGGTCTCCCACGCCCACCTCGGCCACGGCGCACCCACCTACCACCTGGCCGAGCGCCACGACCACCTGCACCTGAAGTGCCGCGACTGCGAGCAGGTGATCGAGGCCGACGTGGACGTGGCCGAGCCGTTCACCAGCCGGCTGCGCGAGGCGTTCGGCTTCGACACCGACCTGAAGCACTACGCGATCGTCGGCCGCTGCCGTGACTGCACCCGCAAGGCCTCGGGCCAGGCCGCCGGCGAGTCCGGCGTACGCTGAGGCCATGGCCCACAGCCCGTACAGCAGCCCGCTTCTGAACGCCGTGCCCGGCGCCGTCGCCGCCGACGAGCCCGACGCGGGGGTCGCGGCCCACTACGGGGAGCTCTTCCGCGAGCAGCGCGCCCTGGCGCGCGGCGAGGGCTTCGTCGACCTCTCCCACCGCGACGTCGTCACCGTCACCGGCCCGCAGCGCCTGGAGTGGCTGCACGTGCTCCTCACGCAGCACGTCGCGGAGCTGCCGCCGGGCCAGGCCACCGAGGCGCTGATCCTCTCCGCGCACGGCCACATCGAGCACGCCCTGTACCTGGTGGACGACGGCAGCACGACGTGGATCCACACCGAGCCCGGCGCGGCCGAACCGCTGATCGCCTACCTGGACTCGATGCGCTTCATGTACCGGGTGGAGGTGGCCGACCGCACCGACGACTTCGCGATCGTGCACCTCCCGGCCGGGTCCATCGCCGAGGTGCCGCCGGGCGCGGTGGTCCGCGAAACGCCGTACGGCCGCGACGTCTTCCTGCCGCGCGCCGAGCTTCCGGCCTTCGCGAAGGCGGAGTCCGCGGGCTCCCCGGCCGGTGTCCTCGCCCTCGAAGCGCTGCGCGTGGAGGCCCACCGCCCACGGCTGGGGCGGGAGACGGACCACCGCACCATCCCGCACGAGCTGGGCTGGCTGGAGACGGCCGTCCACCTCCGCAAGGGCTGCTACCGGGGCCAGGAGACGGTGGCCCGCGTCCAGAACCTGGGCAGGCCGCCGCGCCGCCTGGTCTTCCTCCACCTCGACGGCAGTGAGGTGGCCCTGCCCGACCACGGCGCGCCCGTGCGCCTGGCCGACGCCGCCCCGGACGCCCGCCCCATCGGCTTCGTCACCACCGCGGCCCGCCACCACGAGCTGGGCCCGATCGCCCTGGCCCTGGTCAAGCGCAACACCCCGGCCGAGGCCGGGCTGCTGGCGGGGGAGACGCCGGCGGCGCAGGAGCCGGTGGTCGCGCCGTAGCGGCGCAACTCACGCACCCACCAACGCACCCACAACGCACGCACAACGCACTCACGGATCGCCCTCGAAGACGATCTCGCGCAGCGCCTCCGCCGCCGCCCGGTCCAGCAGCGTCGCCGAGACGCAGCCGCGCGGCAGGCGTTCCGCCTCCACCTCGCTCACCAGGCGAGCCAGGGCCCGCCGGTAGCGGGGGAACGCCTGCCGGGAGATCGCGCGCCCGCGCGCCTCCTGGCCGGCCAGCGCCGTGCCCGGGGTCACGTCCAGCACCACCAGGTGGAAGCCCCGCGACCCGCGCCCCAGCCAGCGGCGCACCCACGGCGTGCGCCCCGAGTCGTGCACGACCAGGCTCGCGGGCGCGCGCGAGGCGGCCCCCAGGCGGGCGTAGTGCACGACGCGGACGGCGAGGTGATACGCCTCGTACGGCAGCCACCCCGGCAGGGCGCGCCCGAAACGGTCGCGCACGTCCTGGGAGTCCAGGCGCGTCAGGGCGTGCCCGCGTGCCGCGCGGGCCCGGTGCATCAGGGTGGACTTGCCGCTGCCCGGCAGGCCCGTCACCAGCACCCGGTGCCCGGCCGGGAAGCGCAGCCGCAGCGACACCCCGGCGACACCCTGACCCCGCAGATCCAGCACGCGCTCCCCCACCACCACACCCGGCACCGCCGCTACCGCCGCAGATACCACTCGGTGCCGAACAGCCGCTGCCGCATCTCCTCCGGCAGCCTGCCGAACTTCGCCGGGCCCGCGCCGCGCTCGCCCTCCGAGACGTGCGCCTCCACCGCCGCCCACTTGCGGGCGTACCACGGCCGCACGTCCACCGCGAAGCCGCGCTCCGCGATCTCCTCGTCCGGCGTGCCCGGCATGCGCCCCTCCTCCGGCTCTCCCCGCCCGTCGTTGAACAGCATCGGCCACGCCGCGCGCACCACCGAATGCGGCAGCGTGACCCGGTGCAACATCCCGGGCCGCCACGGTGCTCCCGCCTCGGGGTAGAGAATCCCGTACGCCGCCGCCTCGACCGCCGCCAGCGTGACGCGGTGTGCGTGGATGTGGTCGGGGTGGCCCGTGATGCCGGAGGCGTCGTAGGTGACGACCGTCTCCGGCCGGAACTCCCTGATGTGCGCCACCAGCCGCCCGACCGACTCCTGAAGCGGCGCGTCGACGAAGCGCGCCGCGCCCGGCGCCGAGGCCTCGTAGCGCGCGTCGGCGTAGCCCAGCAGCCGCGGCTCGCCCGCGCCCAGGATCTCCAGCGACCGCGCCAACTCCCCGGCCCGGCGCGTCCCCTCGGCCCAGGTGCAGGTCACGACGGCGGTCCGCGCCCCGGCGTCGGCGGCCCGGGCCAGCAGCCCGCCCGTCGCGAGCGCCTCGTCGTCCGGATGCGCGTGTACGCACAGCACGCTGCCCATGCCCAAGCTCATGACGCTGTTTCTCGCACGCCCGTACCAGGAGCGTCAACCGGCCCTCGGCCTGGGCGCACGGATGACGGATTTCCGACGAGGTGTTACGTTCCCGCCATGGACACGCCAACGGGCGCGCAGTCTCCCTCAAGACCGCGCATATCTCTGCCGCCGTTCTGGGCGCAGGTCCTGGCCGGCCTCGTGCTGGGGGTGCTGCTCGGCTGGACCGCCCGCACCTGGAACGTCGAATGGCTCGGCCGCACCCTCGAGGAGATCGGCGACACCTTCGTCCAGCTCCTCCAGCTCGCCGTCGGCCCGCTCGTCTTCTTCGCGATCGCCGTCTCCGTCACCTCCCTGCGCAACGTCACGAACGCCGCCCGGCTGGCCGGCCGCACCCTGCTGTGGTTCCTGATCACCTCGCTGATCGCCGTCGCCATCGGCATCGTCATCGGCCTGATCACCAACCCCGGCGCCGGCACCGGCCTCACCCCGGCCGACGGCTCGCTGCCCGACACCGAGGGCTCCTGGCTGGACTTCCTCACCGGGATCATCCCCACCGACGTCGTCACGCCCTTCACCGAGCTGAACGTCCTCCAGATCGTGTTCCTCGGCGCCGTCACCGGCATTGCCGCGCTCCGCCTCGGCGAGCGCGCCGAGCCGCTGATCACCTTCGGCGAGGCCGTGCTGGCGCTGCTCCAGAAGGCCCTGTGGTGGGTCATCCGGCTCGCGCCGCTGGGCACCGTCGGGCTGATCGGCCGCGCCATCAACGAGTACGGCTGGGACCTGCTCGGCGACTACGCCACCTTCACCGCCGACGTCTACGTCGGCTGCGCGCTGGTGCTCTTCGGCGTCTACCCGCTGCTGCTGCGCTTCGCCGCCGGCGTCGACCCGCTGCGGTTCTACCGCGCCGCCTGGCCGGCCCTCCAGCTCGCCTTCGTCTCCCGCTCCTCGGTCGGCACCCTGCCGGTCACGCAGAAGGCCACCGAGCGGCTCGGCGTGCCGCGCGAGTACGCCTCGTTCGCCGTGCCGTTCGGCGCGACGACCAAGATGGACGGCTGCGCCGCGATCTACCCGGCACTCGCCGCGATCTTCGTGGCGGAGATCTTCGGCGTGGACCTGGGCGTCCAGGAGTACGTGCTGATCGTCTTCGTCTCGGTGATCGGCTCGGCCGCCACCGCCGGCCTCACGGGGGCCACGGTGATGACGACGCTGACCCTCACCACGCTGGACCTCCCGCTGGAGGGCGTCGGCCTGCTGCTCGCCATCGACCCGATCCTCGACATGATGCGCACGGCGACGAACGTGGCGGGCCAGGCCGCCATCCCCGTCATCGTCGCGGCACGCGAACGGATCCTCGACCGCGAGGCGTACGACAACGCCCGCAGCTTCGAGATCAGCGACGTGGACGAGGCGGCGTAGCGGGGGCGTGGCGGCGGCGTAGCGGCGCGACGGCGCACCCGTTACGGGGCGCCCTCGCCCGCCGTAGCTTGCACGAGGCATGAGCCGCTTACGCCGCGCCCTGCTCCTGGGTATCTTCCGCATCCTGGGCCGACCCGTCACACGATCTGGTGAGCGTGGCTGCTCGCAGTGAGATATGTCGCCAACGACATATACGGTCTGCACGGCGGAGCATGACTCCGCCCACGAGGAGTTCGCACGGATCGTCGAGGAAGGAGAGACCCGACGATGAGTCACAGTCGGTGGAAGATCCTGCGTGAACGGAAGCTGGCCGAGGGTTTCGCCGAGCCAGACGAGGTGGCAGAGGCTCGCCGCGAGATCCGGCTCTCGATGGCGCTGGCTCAAGCCGTGTACGAGCGGCGTACCGAACTGGGGCTGACGCAGACCGAGCTCGCCGAGCGGGCAGGGCTTACCCAGGCCAAGATCTCCCGCATCGAGGGATCCGACACCGTTCCCACCCTGCCCCTCCTGGCCAAGCTCGCCCGCGCACTGGACGCCTCCCTGAACATCGCGCTCGACGACGACACGACACGGGTTGCGTTCACCCCGCACGACCGCAACACCAATGCCGCCTGACAGGGCCAGGGAACGATGACCGCGTTCACCGGATCACGTCGATGGGGCAGCGCCCCCTGCCCGCACGCGCGAGCCGACCGTCAGTCGTTACGACGGCGCAATCGTGCGCCTCGGCTGCAGCGATGTAGGCCGCGTCGTACGCGGTGACGTTGCCGCGCAACTCCCACATGCGTGGCAAGAGGGAGTCGATGGGCACAACGTTGACAGCCATCCTCAGAATGGCCTCCACAGCACGCTGAGCCCGCTCATCGCTTAGCTTCCGCCCCAGCCACAAACCCCGGACTGAGCTGATGAGGTCCGTCTTCCAGTGCTCGGGCACAAGCCACGCCGGATCCCGTGCCAGGGCAGCTCGCGCGGCCTTGACTCGCGGATCGTGCGCGGGGTCAACGAACAACAGCACCACCGCTCCGGCATCAGCCACGATCACGCGGCACCGTCCCGTCGATGCTCTGGGTAGTCCTCGGCCACAACTTCCGGCGGCACACCCAACTCGATATCCCGCTCGGCACGAGCCGCATCCCGGGCGTCCAGGATGTCCTCAGCCGTCGCGCTCGGCTCGGGCTCGCTCGGCCAGCTCTCGATTTCCTTGATCAACTCCAGGTTCCTGACGAACGACGCTTCGCGTACGACCAGTGCCAGCAAGAATGCCTGGAGTGACTGCCCGTTCTCCCGCGCACGCGCGGCGAGCGCGTCCCGGACATCCTCGGGCACGTCACGGATTTGCAGTGCGACCATGCATGTATTTTACATGCGCGAAGCGCCCCTCGGGCAGCGCCTCATCGACCTCGTCATCAGTGTTCTTGGTGCTCATCAATTCGACCCTTGGACGATCCAGAAGGCGGCTGCCGCGAAGATCACGAATAGGGCGCTGAGCGCGGTGTTGGCGATGTGGAGCCACCGCTCGCCGCGCGGCATCGGCGGCGCGGGCAGGGATAACGGTGGCAGCAGCGGGACAGGGGCGGGCGCCGGATCCGGCTCGGGCTCGGGCTCGGGCTGGTCGTAGGGCGCCACGCAGCCATCGCAGACGAAGACGTGCCGGTGGCGCGTCGGCAGCGACTCGTCGCGCACGGCCCCCACCCACGTGACCAACGCCCCATCCCGCCCACACGGGCCGCACGCCCCCGGCCGCCACCACCGCCCGCGCCGGAAGACCGCGCTCACCACTGGTACGGCCGCATCGTGATCTCACGGAACGCCCCATGCCCGGCGTTCTCCTCCCGGTAAAGCCCGAGGGCTGCTCTTGAGACCTTTGTAGGCCAGACTCTCGAGTTGCGCACAGCGACCCTCGATCGTAGCGTGAGATCGAGTATTACTAATCTGCCGGATTGATCACCACGACACATTTCCGGAGCGCCAAGTGACCATTCTAGGCATAATTATCGGCGCAGTTCTGGGGGGCATGGGTGGCGTAATTCTTGGCCGTTGGCTAAGCCGAGCCCAGGCGGACCTCAGACTCGTCTCCATCAGCAAGGGCAGAGGAGAAGAAGAGAAGGTTGAGGTTCCCTCAGACTTGATGAGATCCCTCGAAGATTTCCGCTGGGCGCCTGAAGGCCTTGCTGGGATATCCGAGCACCGCCAAATTGTTGCCTCCCGCGAAGAGGTCGAGAATTTTCACAGAAAGATAGCTCCCAAGATAATGGAGGCACGCACTCTTAATAACAGGGTGCAGACGGCGGAGACGAGAGATGTGAAGCTTGAGATAATCCAGGAGCTGATAGCGCCCGAGATGAAAGAGGAAATATGTTCAGGGCTTCGAACTCTCGATTTCGACCTCCCCTCAGTGAGTTATCCGGAGAATGCGGAACGCTTCTGCGATATTAGAGAAGCTGAGGCGGGGGGAGTTCCCACCCTGGAGGCTGTATTTACGCGTTTCGCATATACCTTCAGCTACGAGGAGGCAAGCGCGGTTTCGCTGGATAGAATCCGCCCTTTCGTTTTGGCCTTGCAGCACTTTGACAAGAACGCCCTGGGCCGGTGCTTGGACTATGCAGACAAGGCCGTTCGACAGGAGGTCAAAGAGGCCGAACTATTGATAACCAGACTTGATAAATTGCTCCATTCCGACCAATTTATCCTGGAGGTTGTGATATCAAATAAGGGTGACCGCTTGACCGTACTGAGCCCTCATGCCGCACTTCTGGTCAAGAGCCCTGGCGACAAAATCCCACCTCTCCCCCTCCGCATTAGTGGAATTCAGCACCAAAGGCAAGATCTGCCGGAAATCACCGAGCCTACCGCATATCTAGCCATCGCCCCTCAGACCGCTGACAGATACGTGTTCCTGTCTGAACCGTTGGATACTTCTCCTCCTCTAAAAGGTGCCTATGACTCGGGATTGCTTGAGTGTGCGGTCGTGGCTAACCGCGAGTCAGCGCGAGGCAAGAAGAAGAGGATCCAGTCCCACTGGGTGAGCTTTGGCACTGGACTCAGTGAAAGGCTCCGCGAGGAAGCGATAGCTCAGGCAGGGCGATAGTGCGGGTACTGTCGCGCGGTTATCGTTTGCTTCCTTGCGTGACCGATGCGGATTATCGGCGTGATGCGGTAGACGATTTGGGCGCGGTCGCCGCTGACGCGAAGCTCTTCAAGAATGAGCGGGTGGTCGTCGTTGCCGTGCGTGACGCGGGTGGTGTGCAGAACCGACGTGGCCTCGGCTCGGTGTCGGGGTGGTCGCTAGTTCGGTGCCGGCATTCAGCGACAACCTCTACCACCACCTCGCCGCCCGGACCGGCCGCACACGCACCAGCCTGCGCAAGGCGGTGCGCGTCTCCTACGCCAAGATCGCCGAGTACCAGCAACGCCGTCGCCGCCTACGTCGCGAAGTACATCACCAAGGGCGCCACCGACACCGGCGCGGGCCTGGACCACCGCATCACCAACGCCCGCGAGATCACCCTCGCCCCCGTCACCCGCCACGTCCGCACCCTCATGACCACCTGCTGGCGCCTGGGCGGTCTGCCTGAACTCGCCCCGCTCCGCCTGCGCCTGGGCACACACCCGCGGCTACCGGGGCCACATCCTCACCAAGTCCCGAACCTACTCCACCACCTACGCCGCGCTCTGCAAGGAGCGAGCCCAATGCCGCCAGCCGCAAGACGTAGTCGACCAACTTCACACCATCACTGAATCGACTTGGCGCTATGTCGGCTCTGGACACACACCCGGCGCCGCACTCCTCGCCGATGGAAGACCCTCCGTGAACGGTGGCTGACTGAGGGTTTTCGCCGAGCCAGACGAGGTGGCAGAGGCTCGCCGCGAGATCCGGCTCTCGATGGCGCTGGCTCAAGCCGTGTACGAGCGGCGTACCGAACTGGGGCTGACGCAGACCGAGCTCGCCGAGCGGGCGGGGCTTACCCAGGCCAAGATCTCCCGCATCGAGGGATCCGACACCGTTCCCACCCTGCCCCTCCTGGCCAAGCTCGCCCGAGCGCTGGACGCCTCCCTGAACATCGCGCTCGACGACGACACCACTCGGGTTGTGTTCACTCCGCACGACCGCAACGCCAATGCCGCCTGACAGGCCTGGCAGCCACCATCACACGATCGAGTGGCACGGCTTGTGATCGCTCGCCACGGACGCTCGCGACTGGGTTTAGTGATTGCTAAACTCATGGGGGGCGCAAGAGTGGACATGCAGTGGGATGTCTACCTGACAGATGCGGTGGACCAGTGGCTGAACGACTTGGAGAAGGCGGACCGCGACTCATACGTACAGGTGAACGAGGCGATCTGGATTCTGGCCCGCACCGGGCCAACGCAGGGCAGGCCACTGGTCGATCGAGTCAAGGGCTCCTCGCTCCACAACCTCAAGGAGCTGCGACCAGGCTCCGCCAGGGAAAGCGAGGTGCGGGTCCTCTTCGCCTTCGATCCGTGGCGTTCTGCGATCCTGCTCCTGGCAGGAGACAAGGCCGGAAACTGGAACGAATGGTATAAGCAGGCGATTCCCGAGGCAGAGCGACGGTTCGTGGCCTACCTCGCTGAGCGAGAGAGGGAGTTGGGACGATGACTGGGTTCGTCAAGTGGTCTGAGAGCGGGCACAAGGAGCGGGCCGAGGAGCTGAGCGGCGGACGGGAGGCGTTCGAGGAGAGCGCCGCGAGCATGCTCGCCTGGGCACGCGCGTGGCGGCTCGCCGAGATGCGGCAGGAGCGTGGTCTCACGCAGGAGCAGGTCGCCGCCCGGATGGGGGTCAGTAAGGGGCGAGTCTCGCAGATCGAGAGCGGGCAGGTCTCGGGGAACGAGGTGATCGCCCGTTACGTCCAGGCGCTGGGGGGCAGTCTCATCATGGTCGCTGTATTCGATGACGGGGAGCTTCGCAAGATCGGCTGAACCTATCGTCGCAGTCACGTCCCGCGCGCCTTCCGCATCTCCGCAATGGCGCGTTCGACATCGCCATGAGTGACCGTGGAGCGCGCCGCGATACTCCGGGCCTCTTCGGCGGCTTCCTCGGGAAACGCTTCGTCGAATTCGGCGACGTGCGCGGCCATCCCCTTGTCAGTGCACTCGTCACTCATCAATTCGCCCCCTGGGCGATCCAGAAGGCGACTCCGGCGAAGATCACGGAGATGATGCTGAGGGCGGTGTTGACGACGTTGAGCCACCACTCACCGCGCGGCATCGGCGGCGCGGGCAGGGTTAACGGCGGCAGCAGCAGCGAGACAGGGGCGGGCGCCGGATCCGGCTCGGGCTCGGGCTCGGGCTGGTCGTAGGGCGCCACGCACCCCTCGCAGACGAAGACGTGCCGGTGGCGTGCCGGCGCCGACTCGTCGCGCACGGCCCCCGCCCACGTGACCAACGCCGCGCCCCGCCCGCACGGGCCGCACGCCCCCGGCCGCCACCACCGCCCGCGCCGGAAGACCGCGCTCACCACTGGTACGGCCGCATCGTGATCTCACGGAACGCCCCATGCCCGGCGTTCTCCTCCCGGTGGCGAAACGCCCACTCGGCGGCGCGCTCCCGCGTGTCCGCCGCCGTCCCGCGTTGCTCGCATACGGCGCACTGCATCACGACGGTGGCGCGCGGCCGCGCGTCGCGCTTCAGGTGCTCGCGGATGCGTGCGTCGAGCGCTTCGGCGCGTTCGCGAAGCTCGGAGAGCGTGAGGCGTTGAAGCTCCCCGGCGTTCACGCCCTCTCCGAGCTGATGCGATGGGTCCATGGCCGCCGTCCTTCCGTGCGATCTGTAGCGAACCGCCTACAGAGTGACGTGGCCCGCAATACGCTGAACAGGCCGTTTGGGCTGACAGGCGCCCCGTCAACTAGCTGGGAGGTCCAGGGACGTGGAAACGGACGAGGAGTGGGAACAACCGCTCGACCCCAAGGAGTTCTTCGGACAGGAGTTGGAGGAACGCCGAAAGCGGGCCGGGCTCACGCAGGCGCAGTTGGCGGAGCGGGTGATCTGCTCGCCGTCGCTGATCGCGCACATGGAGGCGGGTCGGCGCAAGCCGAACCCGGCGGACGCGAAGCGGCTGGACAAGGCGCTGGACTCCGGGCAGTTCTTTGTGAAGCTGCGGCGGACGCTGCTGAAGCTGCCATACGTTCGGCACTTCAACGACGCGGCAGAGCTGGAGCAGGAGGCCATCGCGATCTGCGAGTTCGAGCTCTCGCTCGTCCCGGGCCTACTCCAGACGGCTGCCTACGCCCGCGCGGTCTTCTGGTCGTTCGAGCCCAACCCCGTGCCGGAGGAGGTTGACGAGAAGGTCGTCAACCGCATAAAGCGCAGCGAGATCCTCAGGGATCCGAGGTCCCCGCTGGTCTGGGCGATCATCGACGAGAGCGTGCTGCGGCGGCCGGTCGGCGGCCCGGCGGTGATGGCCGAACAGCTGTGCCACATCGCGGCGTTGGCCCGCTCGCGCAGGGTTCTGGTGCAGGTGATGCCGTTCTCGGCGGGAGAACACGCGTTGCAGGAGGGCATGCTGAAGCTGATGCGGTTCGCGGACCAGCCGCCGGTGGCGTACGTTGAGGGCATCCACACCGGGACGCTGCTGGACGACCCGGCGCTGGTGCAGAGTTGCCAGCAGGCGTACGACAGGGCCAGAGCCGTCGCGCTGTCGCCGGAAGCGTCCCTCGCCCTCATCGAGAACGCGGCAGAGGAATTCGAACGATCATGACCCCTAAGCGCACCATCCCGGACGCCTCGACGCTCCGCCACTGGCGGAAGTCCAGCTACAGCGGCGGCGGCAACGGTAACTGCGTCGAGGTCTCCACCGCCCACCCCACCACCGCCATCCCCGTCCGCGACTCCAAGAACCCCACCGGCCCGGCCCTCCTCTTCCCCACCCCGGCCTGGTCCGGCTTCCTGGCCTCGCTCCGCGACGTCAGCACTACGCAATAGGGCGTACGGCGGGGGCAGTAACCCTCCTACGACACTGGGCACATGAGGTTGCGTAACGCCTTACCGGCCCTGCTCGTCTGCCTCGTGCTCGCACCGCTCACCGGATGCGGCGGCGGCGACGGCACGGACACCGCGTCGCCGCTGCCCCGCGTACCCGCCGAGAGCCGGGCGCCCGCCCGCGGGGAGGGGTCGCAGGACCCGGACGACATCAATGGCGACGGGCACCGCGACCTCATGGTGCCCATCTCCCTGAGCGATGACCTTCTTGACGTACGGATCGGCGTCGTCTTCGGCTCGGCCCAAGGACTCGACCCTGCCACGCGCGCGGTGTACGGAAACTCCGACCTGGGTGTGCCCCAGGGACCGCCAAGCGACGACGTATCCCCCGAGAGCGTCCTCGCGGACACGGTGGTCAGCGCCGATCTGGACAGCGACGGCTTCCCGGAGTTCGTCACGACCGTCTGGCGCTACCAGAAGCCCTCCCTCATCTACGTGACCTGGGGCGGACCCGGCGGGCCCACGGCGGACGGGGAGGCCACCCGGCTCCAGCTGCCTCCCGGCGTGGACGTGGGGTCATGGACGATGACGCGCGGCGACTTCGACGGCGACGGGCACCACGACCTCGCGGCGACAGCGGATGATGCGGAGGCGCGCGTCGAGGGCGGGTTCGTCGTGCTGCTGTACGGCCCGTTCACGCGCGCCGGTGAGCCGGCGCGCACCGACACCGGCCCGCGCCTGCCAGGTGGCACCCTCCTCGCGGACGACATCGACCCCACCGGCGAGCCGCGCGCGACCTCCCTCCTGCTTCGCCATCCCGACGACGGAGGTCAGAACGGCAACACCCTCTTCCCTGCCCGCCCCGGCGCCGGCCTGTCACTGGACGAGGGCAGGGGGCTGCGCGAAGGGAACGCCGCCGCGTTCGGCGACTTCGACGGCGACGGGCTGCGCGACGTGGCCATCGCGGACGACGGCAGGCGCGAATCCGAGCCCGAGGTCGCGACCGAGCCGCCGCACGTGGACGGATCGTTCACCTACTACCGCGGCAGAGGCGGCTACCCGGTCACCCTTGACCTGCCCGAACACGACGTGGGCTACGTCGGAACGGGCGGCGTCCTCTGGGCCGCCGACCCGGACGGCGACGGCCGCGACGGCATCCTGGCCCCCTCGGACGAGGGCACCACGCTCGTTGTCGGACACGCGCACACCGGTGTCTCCCGCGCAGGCCCATGGGAGGCGGCGATCGGAGAACGGCTCCTCGCCCGGCCCGCCGGGGCCGCCGACTTCGACGGCGACGGCAGGGACGAGCTGATACTTGCCTCGCCATCCGGAGGTCCCGCCCCCACGCACTGGTGGATCACCGACGGCACGACATCCCGCGACAACGTGTCCTTCGCGACGACGACGGGCTTCGCCTGACATCGGCATCGGCATCGGACATCGGGCCTGATGCGGCACTTAATTCTTTGCGTAGAGACCTTGGCCTTCACCTTTCACCTGTGAGGGTGGTTTACCCGCCCCTGCCTCCTGTCATCCGTTTATCCGATTCTCTTCCGGCGAGGATGAACGGTGCCCGCATTTGCGGAGATCTGCGGAAGGGAGGTGAATCGCCATGGGATTCCCACCGATTTTCATTTGGGACCACTCCGAGACGCTGGACAAGGCCGCTCAGCACCTCTCCGAGCACGAGACGCAGGTGCTTGAAGAGGTCGACGCCGAAGAGGCCGTCGAGAGCGAGTGAGTGACTGCGGCACGCTGAGGCCGGGCGCGGATTCTTCCCCGGTGTTCGCCAACTTCCCGGGGATTGAGCCGTGCCCGGCTTCCCGGGAGGCGAGGAACGTCCTCATCGGGGCGAGAGGAAGAGGGTGGAAATGGTGACGGGACCACGGGTGGAGCGGGTGATGTCGGCGGAGAAGGCCGAGCAGCGTGCTCTGGACGCCGTGCGGGGCCTGGGCCTGCGGGCCGAGGTGCGGGAGCTTGCCGCCCTGGACGGGCTGGGAGTCTGGCGTTGCCGCCTCCTGGACGACGTGGGTGCTGTGGTGCCGCAGGGGGAAGGCTCGGGCAAGGGCCGGGCGCGGGATGCGCGGGTGGGCGCGCTGTTCGAGGCGTTGGAGCACTATCTGACCGGGCCGGGGCGTTTCGACGCCGGGCAGGTCGAATTCCGTTCCGGCGCGGAGGTGGCGGCGGGGGCCCTGGCCGATGAGGCCTGCGCGACGGTGCTTGGCGCCATTCCGCGCGTGGCGTGCCGCCGCTATGCCCCACTCGTCCCGGGCGCGGACGAGCCAATCGCCGTGCCGGTGGCGTTGTCCACGAGCTGGTATCTCGACCGGCCGGAAGTGCGGGCGGCAGTGGGGGATGAGGCGGACTACACGCAGCTCGCCCGCTATGGCAGCAACAGCGGCTCGGCCATCGGCGTCACCCGCTCCGAGGCGTTGGTGCACGCCCTGAACGAGAGCATCGAACGCGACGCCCTGTCCCTGCTCCTGGCCCGGGCCTTCCTCGCGGCCGGGCCCCGGGTCTTCCGGCCCCAGGTGGTCGATCCCGCCTCGCTCCCGGCCGAGTTGGCCGCCGCCCACCGCACGGCGCAGCGGGCTGCCGGTGGCCGGGTGCACCTGCTGGACGCGACCACCGACATCGGCGTTCCCACCTACATCGCCTACCTCCGCGGCCACCGTCCCCTCGGCGAGATGCGGATGGGGGCGGGCAGTTCCCTCTCGCCCCGCTACGCCGCCTGGCGGGCGCTGACCGAGGTCGTCCAATCGCAGCTCGGGACCGCGGCCCTCTCCTCGTTGCCGTCCCTGCCGTCGCTGGAGGCGTTCGAGCCCTACCCCGCGCTGCGGGCCTGCGCCGAGTTCGAGCTCACCGAGCAGCTCACCCGGGCCGACACGGTCGCCTTCCCTGCCGCCGGGGAGGAGGCGGCGGCGCCGGGCGATGTCGATGCGCAGCTCGCGCGGCTGGTCGAGCTGCTGACGGCCGCCGGGCACCCGCCGTACTACCGCGTCACCGCCGCTCTGCCCGGCGGCATCACCGCCGTTCACGCCATCGCCCCCGGGCTGGAGCGCTTCATGACCATCCTCTCCGGGATGCTGCTGCTGCCGGGCCCGCGCGCCCGCGCGCGCCTGCACGTGGCCGCCGAGACGGCGGGTCGCCGGTGAACAGGCTGCGGCGGGCCCGCTGCCTGGTCTGCTCCTACGCCTCCGATGGGCTGGTCGCCCACCCGTACCCGGACGCCGAGCCGGTGGCGCTGCGCGCCGGAGCGGCCGAGGTGCTGGCGGCGTTCGGCGAGTGGGCCACGCCGAAGGAGGCGGCGGCGGCGTTGTCTGCCCATGGCCACGATCCGGACGCCGTCGAGCGGATCATTGACGAGCTCGCCGCGCGGCACGTGCTGCTGCGCGAGGACAGCGAGCGGGCCCGGCTGGACGCCGAACTGGCCGAGCTGTGGGGGCCGTGGGGACCGCAGGCGCCGTTCCTGCACTACACCACCCAGGACTTCACCCCGCCGGTCCTCCCCTCACCGGACGACCAACCGCCCCCGGCGCCGCCGCTGTTCACCACCTATCCCGACGCCCCGCGCGTGGCGTTGCCGCCGCCCCAGCCGACGGCCCTGGGGGCGGCGTTCGGCACGGTCCTGCACGCTCGGCGTACGCACTACGGCTTCGCCGACACGCCCGTGACGCCCGCCACCCTGGCCACGCTGCTGGCGACCGTCTTCGGGCCCGTGGAGTACCTGGACGCAGGGCCGTTCGGGACGCTCTACCGCCGCACCACCCCCTGCGCGGGCGCCCGGCAGGAGTTGGAGGGCTATCTCGCCATCCGCAACGTCGAGGACATCGCCCCCGGCTGGTACCACTACAACGCCCGCGACCACGCGCTCGAACTCCTCGCGGACGGCTGCCCGGGCGACGAGCTGACGGCGCTGTGCGCGGGCCAGCCGCACGTCGCGGGGGCGGCGTTCGTCGTCGTCCTGGTCGCCGCCGTGGAGCGGCAGCTCGCCCACCACGCCACGCCGCGCGCCTATCGCGTCTGCCTGCTCGACGCCGGGCACCTGGGCCAGACGTTCGTGCTGACCGCCACCGCCCTGGGCCTGGGCCCCTTCCAGCTCTCCGCCTGCGACGACGCCGCCATCGCCACCCGCCTCGGCCTGGACAACGCCACCCACACCCCCCTCCACCTCCTCGGTGCGGGCCATCCCAGCGACCCGCCCCTCTACCCCACCGGAACCGCCACGGCGCCGACGGCGTGATGTGCCGCGTAGGGCGGTCTGTCGCGGGCGTCTGACCGTCGGCGGCTAGTCCTCGTTGCCCTCATTGCCCTCGTCGGGCTCGGACGCCATGTCCTTCGCCAGGCCGAGCGCCTCGGTGACGAACGTGTCGAACTCGATGGACGCGCGTATCCAGCTCACCGTGCTGGACACGAAGTGCTCCAGCCCCACGCCGAAGCCGACGAGCATGTGGGCCTCACCGATCAGGCGGACCGAGCCGTCGTCATGGGTGTGCGTGTAGATCTTGGGCCACAGTGCGCGGCGGTTCCAGTCGTCGATCGCCTCGTACAGCCGCGGCTTGTCCTCGATGCCGTGCGGACTGTCATAGAAGGTGCGGACCGAGAACGTCTGCTCATCCGCCTCGCCGCGGAACATGAAGTACGTGCGGAAGTCCTCCCACGGCGCCGCGAGGTCTCCCTCCTCGTCCACGACGTACTTCAGCTCCAGCTGGTCCAGAAGTCGCTTGACCATCTCCTGGTGGGGGACGATCAGCGACTTGCCGGGACCGGACGGGCCACGTTCCGGGTCCTTCCCGGTGTTCGGCATCGGGGACGGGGTGTTGCTGTCCACGGAGGTTCCCTTCGCACGTTGCGGCCATACTCGCACGTCGGCGGTGCGACCCGGTGTCCGGGGGAACAGGGCGCGCGCTGGGCGCATGACGTGACGGATCCGGCCGGATCCGCATGCGACTTTCGGCAGTGTCGGACGGTTCGCAGGTGTACCTATCGTCGCAGTCGTGAGGCGACTGATCATCAAGGCGTACGGGGCGTACGGGGCGGGGGCGGCCGGGGTGGGGCTGGGCGTGCTCAGCCTGTGGTGGGCGCCGGTGACCGCGCTCGTGGCGTTCGTGGCGGGGGCCCGGGCGGGGCGGGCGCGGGATGCGGGGATCGCGTTGGCGGGGGTGGTCGCGGCCGGGGTGGTGGCCGTGGTCGTCGTGCCGTCGTGGATCGCGCACGGCGACCGGTTCATCGGCGTGCTGGTGGGGGCCGCGATCCTGCCGTGGTTCGCGGGGCGGTTCTGGCGGCAGTACCGCGCGCTGGTGCGGGCCGGGTGGGAGCGGGCCGCGCATCTGGAGCGGGAGCGGCGGCTGGTGGCCGAGCAGGCCCGGTTGCAGGAGCGGGCGCGCATCGCGCAGGACATGCATGACCTGCTCGGTCACGACCTCAGCCTGATCGCGCTGTCGGCGGGGGCGTTGAAGCTCGCGCCCGACCTGCCCCCCGAGCACCGGGCGGCGGCCGGGGAGATACGGGCCAAGGCCGGTGCCGCCGTGGAACGCCTCGGGGAGGTGATCGGGCTCCTGCGCCAAGGGGACGGCGAGGGCGGCCAGGCCAGCCAGGAGGGCCAGGGGGGCCAGGGGGGCCAGGGGGGCCAGGGGGACGAGGTGATCCGTCCGGCCGATGTGGCGGGGATGGTGGAAGGGGCGCGTGCGGCCGGGCTCTCGGTCGTGCTCCACGCCAGCGGTGAGCCGGGCTCGCCGGTCGCCGAGCGCGCCGTCCACCGCGTCGTGCAGGAGTCGCTGACCAACGCCGCCAAGCACGCGCCCGGCGCGGCGGTGACCGTGCGGATCCGGAACGGCGCGGGCGAGACCGAGGTGCGGGTGGAGAACGGGCCCACGGCCAGAGCCGCCGGCGACGTGCCACGGCCGCGCGGCGGTGGGCGCGGGCTCATCGGCCTGGATGAGCGCGTACGCCTCACGGGCGGCTCCCTCGCGTACGGCCCGCGCGAGGGCGGCGGGTTCGCCGTCACCGCCCGGATACCCCACGCCCCCGGGGCCTCGCCGCCACCACCCGCCCCCACGCCGGAGCAGGACCACCGGCGCGCGCGGCGGCGCGTGGGCCGGGCCGCGCTCGCCGCCGTCGCCGTGCCGCTGGCCGCCGTCGTCCTGCTCGGCGCGGGGCTGCGGGCCTGGGACGTGCTGCTGGTGCGCGCCTCGGTGCTGGCGCCCGACGCCTACGCCGCCCTCCGCGTGGGGCAGGAGCACGCCGAGGTGGAGTCGGTCGTCCCGGAGCGGCAGACGCCGCATCGCCCTCCGGGAGACCGGGGAGACCGGGGAGACCGGTGCGAGTATTACGCGATGACGGCGAACCCCCTGGACAACCACTACGGCGACGCCTACCGCCTGTGCTTCCGCGCGGGCCGGCTGGTGTCCAAGGAGGTGATCACCGGCCCGTGATCCGCGTGTTGATCGCAGACGACGAGCCCATGGTGCGCCGGGGCGTGCGGGCCGTGCTCGCGACCGCGCCCGACATCGGCGTCGCCGCCGAGGCCGCCGACGGCCGCGAGGCGGTGGAGCTGGCCCGGCGCCACCGCCCCGACGTGGCCGTGCTCGACATCCGCATGCCCGGCATGGACGGGCTGCGCGCGGCGGCGGAGATCCGCCGGACCGTCCCGGTCACCGGCGTCGTGGTGCTGACGACGTTCGGCGAGGACGAGTACATCCTGCGGGCGCTCGGCGACGGCGCCGCGGGCTTCCTGATCAAGTCGGGCGAGCCGGAGGAGCTGATCGTGGGCGTCCGCGCGGTGGCCGGCGGCGCGGCGTACTTGTCACCCACGGTCGCCGCCCGCGTGGTCGCCCACCTGGCGGCCGGGGGTGTGGGCGCCCTGGCCGAACGCCGCGCCGCCGCCCGCCGCCGGGTCGAGGCGCTCACCCCCCGGGAGCGGCAGGTGCTGGCGTTCCTCGGCGCCGGGCTGACCAACGGGCAGATCGCCCGGCGTCTGCGCGTGGTGGAGGGGACGGTCAAGGCGCACGTCAGCTCCATCCTGGGCCGCCTGGCCGTGGACAACCGGGCCGCAGCGGCCGTCGTGGCCCACGAGGCCGGGATCGTCCCGGCGTCGGAACCTCCCGAGTAGCGCTGCCGCGGGCGGGGTGACGAGCAGCACCGTCGCGGTGACGACGGCGGCGGCGAGCGCCGCGCCGGCCAGCACGTCGTGGGGATAGTGCACCCCCTCCCCCACGCGCGCGAAGGCCACGACCGCCGCCAGCGGCAGCGTGACGACGGCCAGCCTGGGGCGTACCAGGGTCAGGCCGACGGCGAGCCCGGCGGCCAGGGTGGCGTGGTTGCTCGGGAAGGACCAGTCGCCCGGCGCCGGGCACTCGGCGACCGCCTCGGCCCCGGGCACGGCGCGGCAGGGCCGCTCCTGGTCCACCACCAGCTTCAACGCCTCGCTGGCGGCGTACGCCACGACGGTGCCGACGCCGGTCAGGATCGCCCCGGCGAGGGTGCGGGCGCCCTCACGGACCACCCAGGCCGTCCACGCCGTCCACGCCGTCCACGCCAGCAGCAGCCCGAGGACGACCAGCAGCCCCTCGGCGGCGAGCTCCAGCAGCGACCCCACCCACGACGGCGCGTCGGCGACGGCGCCGCTCACCTCCCGGTACACCGACGTCGAGGCGCCGCCGGTCACCACGACCGGTTCGGCGTCGCCCAGCCCGCCCGGGTACAGCACGATGAGCGCCACCGCGCCCGCGGCGAGGGCCACGAGCGCGGCGAGCGCCCGGCCGCCGATGTCGTACCGCTGATGTTGGAATCTCATGCGGGCCGACGCTAGGAACGGCGGCCCGCGAGGCCACGAGACGAAGGACGCACGCCGACCCCCGACGATCGTCAGGCTTGACGGCGGGCGGCGTCTGCTCGCGGTCGTAGGATCCAGCGCATGGACTGGCGCGGCTGGCACGACCACTACGACCGACCAGGTTCGACGCTCGCGCGGCGGCTGGCCGTCGTGCGGGAGCGGATCCGGCTGGCGCTCGATGAGGCGCCGCCGGGGCCGCTGCGCGTGGTGAGCATGTGCGCCGGGCAGGGGCGGGACCTGTTCGGGGCGTTGGCGGGGCATCCGCGCGCGAGTGACGTGGCGGCGCGGCTGGTCGAGCTGGACGAGGGGAACGCGGCGCTGGCGCGGCGGGCCGGGGAGGGCGCCGGGCTGCGGTCGCTGGAGGTCGTGGTGGGGGACGCGGCGTTGACGCGGCACTACGCCGGGATGGTCCCGGCCGAACTCGTGCTGGCCTGCGGGGTGTTCGGGAACATCACGGACGAGGACGTGGAACGGACGCTGGAGCACTGCGCGCAGCTGTGCGCGCGGGGCGGCACGCTTATCTGGACGCGGCACCGCCAGCCACCCGACCTGGTGCCCCGGATCTGCGCCTGGCTGGCGGAGCGCGGCTTCGAGCCGGTGTGGCTGTCCGACCCGGAGGCGGGCTACGGCGTCGGCGTGCACCGCTTCGCGGCCGAGCCTCAGCCGCTGGCGTCGGACGCGCGGATGTTCACCTTCGTCGGCTACGACGCGCTGCCGAGCGGCGGCGGCGCCATACGCTGACCACGGGACGGGACGGACACCCCGGCGCGGGCGTGTCCGTCCCCGGTCTTCCCTCGATCTCCTACTGGAGGACAGGTCGAGGCGTCTCCTGCCCGGTCGCGTCGGAGCTGATGACGACGCCGATGCTGCTCACCGGGGACCTGAACGTCCGGCCGGACGACGTGATCCTGCCGTGGTTCGCGGAGGCGGGCTGGAGCGACGCCTGGACGGAGGTCGACGCCGACATCGGCGGCGACGCCGTGACGCACCCGGGCAGCGGGGACGACGCGCGGATCGACTACGTCTACGCCACGCCGGCGTTCGACGTCTCCGGCGCGCACACGGTCGCGTCGCGGGCGTCCGGCCGCCTGCCGGTGGTGGTGGACCTGGCGGTCCGGGACGGGGGCCGTGGCGGCGACCGGGTCGGTGCTCGCGGGCGCGGACGGCCGCGCGGGCTGTGCGCAGGCGGCGGAGCACGCGGGCGGCACCGCCACGCTGCGGGTGTGCGACAACAGGGCGGACGGGTGGGGAGTGCGGGGGCTCCGCACCAGCGCGGGCGTTACGCCTCCGCCTCCAGGAGCACGGTGAACGGGCCGTCGTTGGTCAGCGTCACGCGCATCTTCGCGCCGAAGCGGCCCGTCTCCACGCGCGCGCCGAGCGCCCGCAGGTGCGCGCAGACCGACTCCACCAGCGGCTCGGCCACCTCGCCGGGCGCGGCCGCCTGCCAGGTGGGGCGCCGGCCCTTGCGGGCGTCGCCGTAGAGGGTGAACTGCGAGACGACCAGCAGCGGCGCTCCCACGTCGGAACAGGACTTCTCGTCCTCCAGCACGCGCAGCGTCCACAGCTTGCGCGCCAGGCGTGCGGCCGTCTCCTCCGTGTCGGTGTGTGTGGCGCCCACCAGCACGCACAACCCCTGGCCCACGATCTCGCCGACGGTCTCGCCGCCGACCTCCACGGCCGCGCCGTCGACGCGCTGCACCACCGCTCTCATGCCGCCATCATGCCGAACCGCCGCGCGCGCGACGGGGACGGGGTGACACGATGCTGGGGCGGGGGTACGTACCTGGCCACCGTGCATGAACAGGGGATGAGGGGACATAAGAGCATGATCACACCGCCCTCCCTCGGGGAGCTGGACCTGGGGGAGCTGCGCGCGCTGCGGCGGCGGGCGCAGCGCGAGGAGGCCGACCTCAGCTATCTGCGGCGGCTGCTGCACGGGCGCATCGACATCCTTCAGGCGGAGGCGGAACGCCGCACGTTCGCGGGCCGGGACGCGGGGCTGCTCGACCAGCTGCCCCGCATCCTCGCCGACGAGCCGGCGCCGCAGCGGGCCTCGGCGCGGCACGTGACGGTGGGCCCGCCGGCGAACGAGGAGTACCGGCGGCTCGCCGAGGAGCTCCTCGGCGAGGTCGAGCTGTCGGACCTGACGGCCCTCGACGACGGGGAGCTGGTGGGGGCGCTGCGGCGGCTGGCCGAGCACGAGGCCCAGCTGTCCCGGTGGCGCCAGGCCCTTCACCGCACGGCCGACGACTGCGGCGCGGAGATCGCCCGCCGCTACCGCGCGGGCGAGGCGAGAGTCGACGACCTGCTGGCGTAACGCACCGGGGGCTGCGCCCTCGGCCCTCCGGCCCCCGCCGCCACGCCGGGCCGACGGCCTCTGGCCGCGCCCGGCGTTCGGCGTTCGGCCGCGCGGGCCGCGTCAGCGGCCCCGGTCGTGCGGACGGCCCACACCGCGCGCCGGGCGGTGCGAGGCGCCGCCGGCCACGGCCCCAGGCCAGCGCGGACGCAGGCCGGGCACGGCCGGCCGCGCACGCAGGCCAGCGCCGACGCACGCCAGGCACAGCCGCAGGCCAGACCCGGACGGGCACGGCCGCAGGCCAGCGCGGCCCCAGGCCAGGCGCGGACGGCCGCGGACGCAAACCGGCCCGGCCGCACGCCGGGCGCGCGGACGAGCACAGCCACAGAACAGGCCCGGACACATCCCAGGCCCGGCCGCAGGCCAGGCGCGGAAAGGGCGGACGGGCGGAAAACCCCTCGCCTTGGCCCACGGCGGTGCCTAGCCTCGGCTCCATGGGCCTCCAGATGCGTCTCGTCGCCGATGACCCCGCCGACACCGAAGCGTGGATGCTGGCGACCAGCTACGGCTTCATGCACCCGCCCCAGGTCGACCCCGACGAGCTCGCGCTGCGCCGCGCCAGGCAGGACTTCGCCCGGGCGCGCGGCGTCTTCGAGGATCAGCGCTGCGTGGCGACCTGCTGCAGCTTCGACCAGCGGCTCACCGCCCCGGGCGGGGCGTTGCTCGCCGCCAACGCCGTGACCGGCGTGACCGTGCACGCCACCCACCGCCGCCGGGGCCTGCTGACGCGGATGCTCACCGCCGACCTCGCCGAGGCGAAGGAGCGCGGCGACGTCGTCTCCACCCTCATCGCGGCGGAGTACGCGATCTACGGCCGCTTCGGCTACGGCCCGGCGACCCGTGGCTCCTCCTGGCGGATCAACGCCGGCCAGGCCGGTCTCGACCCGCGCTGGTCGGGGCCGGACGACGGCGGGAGCCTGGCGTTCGTCGACGGCGCCGAGATACGCAAGGTGGGGCCGGAGCTGCACGAGCGGTTCCGGGCTGTGCGGCCCGGCGCGATCGACCGGAGGCCGCTGTGGTGGGAAGCCGGCACGGGCGAGGTGCGGTTCGGTCCCGACCCGTGGAAGGAGCCGTTCTTCGCGCTCTACCGGGACGCCGACGGCGTGCCGCAGGGGCTACTCAGCTTCACCACCGACAAGGAGTGGGCCGCGAGCCAGCCCGCCCTCACGGCTGAGGTGAGGGATCTGTTCGCCGTCACCCCGGCCGCCGAGCGGGCGCTGTGGCACCTCCTGCTGTCGGTCGACTGGGTCGCCACAGTCGTCGCCCATGGCCGTGCCCCGGACGACCTGCTGCCCCAGTTCCTGCCCAATCCGCGCGCGGCGCTGGTGACGGGGCTGTCGGACTTCCTGTGGATGCGTCCGCTCGACCTGCCCCGGATGCTGGCGGCCCGTGCCTACGCCGCCTCCGGGGAGCTCGTGCTGGAGGTGCGGGATCCGCTGGGGCTGACCGAGGGCCGCTTCCTGCTGGCGGCGTCCCCCGAGGGCGCGAGCTGCGCGCCCACCACCACACGCGGGGCCGATCTGACCCTCGGCACCGGGGCGCTCGCCCAGCTCTTCCTCGGCGATGTCTCGGCGGCGCGGCTGGCCGCGCTCGGCGCGCTGGACGAGGAGACGCCCGGCGCCGTGGCCCGGGCCGACCTGCTGCTTCACACGGGGCGGCTGCCCTGGTGCCCTGACGGCTTCTAGCCCTCGAACGCTTCACACGGCGTGCAGCGCCAGCATCACCAGCACCGTGGCGCCGATGCACGCGCAGTTCGTGTTGCGGTGGCGGATGCCGGTGCGCAGGATCAACAGACCGATGATGCCCGGCAGTCCGAACTGGATTTCCACCGCTTGCTCCGCCACGACCCCCAGGGCCGCGACGACGATCGTGGAAACCAGCATGAGTCTTCTCCTCCCTTCCACTGTCAGTAGCCTGTCAACTCGTCAAAGTCCTGGCTAGTTGGCCGAGTTGTCCACCAACTATATGCCTGTGATCCCCAATTGGCTACGCTCGGCAAACGCTCGAACACCAATCTTCGGCATCTGGCCGAAAGTTGTAGGGTGTTGAGCCGTGAGTCAGGAGACAGCGCCCGAACCAACCTCTCCCGACCGCATCGCGGGGGTGTTGCGCGACCGGATTCGATCCGGCGAACTGCCACGTCACAGCAGGCTGCCGACGCAGCGCGCCCTGGCCGAGCAGTTCGGGACCAACCGCACCACCGTCAGGCAGGCGCTGGCCATCCTGGAGCGCGAGGGCTACCTCAGCGCCCGCGGCCGGGGCGCCCCGGCCCTGGTGACCAACCCCGCCCAGGACCAGCCACGCCCCGCCGGCGTCGAGGTCGCCGACCGCATCGCCATCGCGTTCCAGGCCGAGGACGTCTCCATCGACGCCTTCACCCTCACCACCGAGACCCTCAACTCGGCCCTCGCCGCGCCGCTGATAGCCATCTCCGCCGGCGAGTTGAAGCCCCGCTCCATCGCGGTGCGGCTGCTGCTGCCCAGCCCCGACGCGCCCCTGGCGTTCCCCCGTCTCATCAGCGACCCCGACGACGCCCGCCCCCGCGCCCGCCTGCGGCAGATCACCCGCACCTTCGCCACCTCCCTGCGCCACCAGCTCACCTCGCTCGCCGAGATGCGGATGGTGCCCAAGGTCCACGTGGAGATCCGCTCCGTCCCCATCACGCCCGTGCAGAAGCTGTACGTCCTCAACCGCACCGAGGTCCTGACCGCCTACTACCAGGTGCTGCCGCGCACCGTGGAGTACGAGCAGGAGCAGCTGGAGATCTACGACGTGCTGGGCCTGAGCTCGAAGATCTTCCAGGATCAGGAGCCCGCGTTTGTTGAAGAGTCCAAAGCGTGGTTCGAGTCCCTCTGGTCAACACTGGCGGAACCGCTCACACTCGGTTAGATGAGGGAACTCATCGGTAACGCCCACTGTGTTCTCTTCGACTTCGACGGCCCCATCTGCCGCCTCTTCGCCGCGCGCCCGGCCGAGTCGGTGGCCCGGCGCCTGCGCGAACTCGCCGCCGCCATCGCGACGGAGCTCGGCGTGCCGCTGCCCCGCCTGCTGCCCGAGGAGTTACGCGCCTCCCCCGACCCGCACCACGTGCTGCTCGGCATCGCCAGGCGGCGGCCGGGCCGGGGCGTCGTGACGCGCCTGGAGGCGGCGTTGACCCGCGAGGAGATCTTCGCCGCCGGCACGGCCCGCCCGACCCCGTACGCCGCCGCGCTGATGGCGGCGCTGACCGCCCGGGGCCGCCAGGTCGCCGTCGTCACCAACAACTCCCCGCTCGCCGTGGAGCACTACCTGCGCCAGCACCAGCTCTCCGGATTCGTCGGGGGGCGCATCCACGGGCGCACGGCGGACTTCTCCCGGCTCAAACCGCACCCCGACGCCGTGCTGCGCGCCCTCGCCTCCACGCGCACGGCGGCGGACGCGGCGTTGATGATCGGCGACGCGCCGTCCGATCTCGGGGCGGCGCGGGCCGCTGGCGTGGCGTTTCTCGGCTTCGCGCCCGACGAGGAGGCGGCGGGCGCGCTGGTTGCCGCCGGCGCGGAGCGGGTTGTGCGCTCGCTCGAGGAGGTGATGACCGCGCTGGTCGCGCCAACCCCGGGGGAGAAATGAGCCAAATGAGCCATCGGCAGGAGGGGCGAATGGGGCGTACCGTGCGGCCATGAGCCAGCCGCTGCCACAGTCGACGACCGTCACGACGGTCTCCTCCACCGTGTCCGCGCCCGCGCCTACGCCCGCGCCCGCCCCGCTGGGCACCTCTGCGACACGAGCGATGCCCACGACGCAAGCGTCGCCGTCGTCGCCGTCTTCGCCGTCTTCGCCGCCGCCGACAACGGCGGCGGCGACGACGCCCGCGACGACACTGCGCGGCAACCATCGCATCTGGCACATCCTCCGCCCGGCCGGTGAGTTGGCGGGCCTGGGGCCCCTCAAGGCGGGGCGTTCCCGGCCGGGCGTGCACCGCTTCGACCCACGCTGCTTCTCCAGCGAGGAGGATCTGCTGGTGGAGTTGGCGCTCCTCGGCGTCCGGCACATCCCGCCTGTCCACCGGCTCGGCCCGGAGGACCTGCTGGTGCACGGCTACATCGAGGGCCAGACGCTCGCGGCGCACCGGCCGCCCGGTACGCCGCTGACGCAGACTCACCTCTCTCAGCTCGCCGACCGGTTCGGGCAGCTGGCCGCCATCCGCCCCGCGGCGCTGGACCTGATCCACGACTGCCCGCGCGACCAGCGCCCGCACGGCAGCCGGGAGTTCCTGCGCGGCCTGATCCGTTTCACGCGGCGGCACGTCTACGCCGTCCACCGGCCGGAGCTGCATGGCCTGTTCGCCGCGCTCGGGGTCAACCCGTGGGTACTCGCGGAGGATGGGCCGCTGGCCCGGGGCGCGGACCGGCTGACGTCCAGACCGTTCTGCCTGCTCCACGGCGACCTGCACCGCGACAACCTCATCGTCGCGGCGGCGGACGGCGCGCTGTGGACCATCGACTGGGAGCTGGCCCTGCTCGGCGACCCGCTCTACGACCTCGCGACCCACCTGCATCTGATGGGCTACCCGCCCCGCCAGGAACTGGTCGTGCTGGCCCACTGGGCCCGCGCCATGGACGACCACCTTCCCGGCGCGACGGCGGCCCTGGTGCGCGACCTGCCGCGCTACCGGGCGTACAAGAGGGTGCAGTCGGTCTTCACCGACATCATCCGCCGGGCCCACGCGGTGTGCGCGGCGTCGCCGCGCAGCCTTCCCGAGGAGCTCGGCCGCGCCTCGCGCGTCGTATCGACGGTACTGCACGCCGCCGCACGCGATCTGGGGCTGGGCCACGTGCCCAGCCCCAGATCCATCGAGTCCGCCTACGCGGCCCTGAGGGCGGGCCGCTAGCCCCTGGCTGCGGGAGGCGTGCGTCAGCGCGCCTCCCGCTTCTCCAGGCGGACGCTCGGCAGCGCGCGTGCCAGCCACCGCGGCAGCCACCAGGCGTGGCGTCCCATCAGCTGCATCGCGGCCGGCACGATCAGGCAGCGGATCACCACCGCGTCCACGAAGATCGCCACCGCCATGCCGAAGCCCATCTGCTGCAGCATCCGGCCGTCCGACAGCATGAACGCCCCGAACACCATGATCATGATCGCGCCGGCCGCCGTGATGACCGCGCCCGTGTGGCCGAGCCCCTCGCGCACGGCCGCCGCGTGGTCCCGGGTCCGCGTCCACTCCTCGTGGATGCGGGAGACGAGGAAGATCTCGTAGTCCATCGACAGCCCGAAGACGATCGCGAAGATCATCACCGGCAGGAACGCCTCGATCGGGCCCGACTCGACCCCGAGCATGCCGTCCCCGAAGACCAGCGTCATCGCGCCCAGCGCCGCCCCGATGCTCAGCAGGTTCAGCACCGCCGCCTTCAGCGGGATCAGCACCGAGCGGAACACCGCCATCAGCAGCAGCATCGACACCCCGACCACGATCGCCACGAACAGCGGCATCCGCTCCGAGACCGTCCCGGAGAAGTCCTCAAGACCGGCCGTGGCCCCGCCCACCAGGTACTCGGCGCCGGTGTCCTCCGACAGCCGCGGCAGCACCTCGCCCCGCAGCTCGGACACCAGGTCCGAGGTCGCCTCGTCCTGCGGCGAGGTCTCGGGGAAGGCAATGACCGTGGCCACGGCATCGTTCTCGCTGGGGATCGGCCCGGTGGCCTGCGCCACGCCCGGCGTGTTGTTCAACGCCGCCGAGGCCGCGGCCGCCGCCTGCTGGCCGTTCCCGGCGCCGTTCCCGTCGCCGGCGTTCGCGACCACCACCAGCGGCCCGTTGAAGCCCGGCCCGAAGCCCTCCGACAGCAGGTCGTACGCCTCGCGGCTGGTCGTGCCCGCCGGGTCGTTGCCCGCGTCGGCGAAGCCGAGCCGCATCCCCAGCGCGGGCGCGGCCATCGCGAGCAGCGCCGCCACCGCCACCACCAGCGCCGGCAGCGGGTGCCGCTGCACCAGCCCGCCCCACCGCCGCCACACCTCGCCCGCCGGCGGGCGCCCCTTCGCGGCCCGCTTGGCCGCCTTCGCCGTGAACTGCCGGGCGAAGCGCCGCCCGAAGACGCCCAGCAGCGCGGGCAGCAGCGTCAGCGAGGCCAGCATCGTCACCAGCACGGTGCACGCCACCGCCAGGGCCATGCCCTGCAACGCGCCGATGCCGAGGGCGACCAGGCCGAGCAGCGCGACGATGACGGTGCAGCCGGAGAAGAACACCGTGCGGCCGGCGGCGTCCAGGGCGGCCCGCGTGGCGCGTTCCGGCTCGTGGCCCGCGACCAGCTCCGCGCGGTAGCGGGCGAAGATCAGCAGGGCGTAGTCGATGCCCACGCCGAGGCCGACCAGCGTCATCACGTACGGGGTGAAGTCGGCGATGGTGAAGGCGTGCGAGGCCAGCGAGATGAAGCCGATGGAGCCGCCGACGGCGAAGACCGCGGCGATGACGGGCAGCCCGGCGGCGATGACGGTGCCGAACATCAGCACCAGCACCACCAGCGCGGAGAGGATGCCGACGCCCTCGGCCGGGCCGCCCTCCTCCTCGGCCAGCAGCCGGGCCGCCTCGCCGCCCAGCTCCACGTCGAGGCCGTCCCCGGCGGCGGTGCGCGCGGCGTCGTAGATCCGCTCGACCTCGGGGAGCGTCATCCGCTCGGACGGCACGGTCAGCACGACGGTGGCGTAGCCGATGTCGCCGCTGCCGCCGTCGGATATCCGCTGCCGGGGCTCCTCGTAGACGCTGACGACCTGCGCCACCCTCGGCAGCTCGGCGACCTCGGCCAGCATCCCCTCGATGCGGTCCTTGATGCGGTCCTCGGTGCCGGGCCCTGCCGAGTCGAGGCCGTCGAAGACGATGTCCAGGGTGTCGCCGGCCTGCGCCGAGCCGTTCTCCTCCAGCAGGTCGGCCGCCTCCTGCGAGTCGGTACCGGGCATGGAGAAGTCGTTGCGCCAGTCGCTCCCGGCGGCCATGGAGGCGCCCTGCACGCCGACCAGGACGGCGAGCCACAGCAGCAGCGCGGTCCACCTGTGGCGGTGGGCGAAGCCCGCGACGCGCTCGAACACGCTGGGGCGTGCCGGCGGCCCGGGGGGCGCCGCGGCGGCGCGGGCGGATGTCGTACTCACGAGGTGCCTCCTTGGCATGGTTCACAGGAATTGCGTTGGTGCGTTGGTGCGTTGGTGCTATTGCTGCGCGTGGTGGGAGCGCCGCGAGGGCGGCCGCCACCGCCGCCGCCACAGCAGGGCGGCCAGCAGGAGCGAGAGCGGGGGCAACGCGGCGGCGAGCACGGGCGGCGGGGCGGCCTCGCCGGACAGCGGCAGCCGCGACCCGGCCAGCGGCGGCAGCGCCGCCATCACGGCGGAGCTGAGCGCCACGGAACGCCGCCCTCCGCGCGGCCCGGCCAGCAGCCGGGCCCGCTGGAACGGCTCGCCCGTCAGGCAGCGGGCGCCGACGCCGACGCCGTGGGTGAGGAAGAGCAGCACGACGGCGGCCCCGATGACGAACGCCCCCACCCCCTGCGCCGGCCCCACCCCCGTCAGCGCCGAGGCCACCACCCACCCCCACCCGGCCGCCTCGACCCAGCTGCCGACGACAACGACCACCGACGCGCGGGGGGCTCCGCCCCACCGCCACCACCGGCCGTGCACCCGAGGGCGGCAGGCCACGGCCCGCAGCCACCCGGCCCGGGCCCCGGCCGCTCGGGTCAGGAAACCCGCGGCCACCACAGCCAGCGGCGGCCACAGGCCCCGCGCCGGCGAGGGGAAGCAGACGGCCAGCGCCGCCGCAACCCCCAGCAGCCACAGGCCCTCCGCGGGCCCGCGCCGCGCCACCACCGCGAGGACCTCGCGGCGTTCCCCCGCGTCGCGCCCGAGGAAACGCACCAGCATGCCGAGGCCCAGCCCGGCGCCGCCGAGCACGAAGTACCCCGCGGCGAAGAGGCCGAGCACACAGGCAGCCGTCGTTTCCATGCCGCCTACGCTCGCGGCACGGTACGCCCCCGCACGTCGGCCCGGCGCGTACACCTCTCCTACCGCCCCGGTCGCACCGGCCGCCCGCGGCGTACCACGCGGGTTGCCCCTGCCCCTGAGCCGCCCCTGAGACGTCCCCCTGAGATGTCTCCCTGAGTTGCGGGTCCCGCCCCGCGCGCCTCAGCCTGGAGACATGCCGGAACTGCCGGACGTGGAGGGTTACCGCCGGGTCCTCGCCTCGCACGGGAAGGGCCACCGCATCGAGCGCGTCGAGGTGGCCGACGCCGGGGTGCTGCGCGGGGTGACCGCGCGGCGGCTGGCCCGCGACCTCGGGGGGCGGCGTTTCGGCGAGCCGGAGCGGCGCGGCAAGTGGCTGCTGGGCACCACCCGCGACGGCGGCCCCACCCTCCTCATGCACTTCGGCATGACGGGGAACCTGGTCTGCGATCCCCCCGACGCGCCGCCGCAGCCGCACGACCGCGTCACCTTCGCGCTCGACGACGGCCACCTGCTGCGCTTCCGCGACCAGCGCAAGCTCCAGGGCATCTGGCTGGCCGCCTCGGAGGCGGACGTCGAGCGCGTGATCGGCGACCAGGGGCCGGACGCGCTGTCGATGGGCCGTGGCCAGCTCGCGCAGGCGCTGTCGGGGCGGCGCGGCCGGATCAAGGGCACGCTGGTCGACCAGTCGGTCGTCGCCGGCCTCGGCAACCTCCTCAGCGACGAGATCCTGTGGCAGGCACGCATCCATCCGGCGCGGCAGACCGCCCGCCTCAGCAAGGACGACCAGCGGCGGCTCGACACGACGATGCACCGCGTGCTGCGCGACTCCGTGAAGGCCGGGCACGTCCCCACCCGCCGCTCCTGGCTGACGGGCCGCCGCTACGACGACGACCCGCACTGCCCGCGCTGCGACGGCCCGCTGTCAACGACGCGCGCGGCGGGCAGGACCACGGCGTTCTGCCCCGCCTGCCAGCCGGAGGACGGCCGCGGCTAGAGCGTGTCTCCTTGGTCTGCTCGTCGGTTGATCGGACGTGTCTGTCCGGCTAGTGATCACTGATGCGATGTGGGACCGAATCGAGCCGTTGATGCCGGCCGATCCGGTCCGTGGCCGGCGGTGGGCCGACCCAGCGGGCCCAGCCCGGTCGACCGCGCACGTCCGGGCAGTAAGCACCCCTCATGGCGGATTCTCGGGCGGCCGACGGCCCTCCGCCAACGACGCCAGGCCGCCCTCTGGTCCAAATCCATGACGGTGGGGTAGGGGACCACGCCTCCGGCACCCCATGACCGAGATCATCACGATGCGGGACAAGGGCCGAAGCCGACTTTCAAAGCACGGCCTCGTGGTTCGCCGCTACCTGTTCCTGCAGATCTCCGATCGCATCCAGCAAGTCGCCGTTCACCTGCTCGGCATAGGGCTTGATCAGTTGAGTAAGCGGTTCCTTCAAGAAACCGCACAAGGCTGCTTGGCGCCTCTCGAGCGCCCGCGCGATCCCGAACACTCCGGTTTCCGCGGCCGCCGACCAGAAGTTGAAGAGGCCGTACCACACGAAGCAGGCTTGTAGGAAAGGCCTGACCGGCAGTCGGCGACCAGTCCATGGGCTGGGAACCATCGGTCGCATGCTGTACAAGGAGTCGTCGAGGACCCAACTCTCCTGCATTTCATGCATGTATAGAAATCCGTGGATCGACTCGTGGACCACACCTTCAGCGACGAGAGCGTGATCCACGGCCGAGAACTGCGGATTTCCCAGTACCGAGCGTCCGACGTACTGGGCACAGGATCCCGAAGAGAAGACTCGCTCCCGGTCATCCCGGAGAAGTACCAGGGCCTTGGTGAATCTTGCGACAAACGCTGACGTCTCGCTGCTCACCGAAGCGATTCCTTCGATGGCTGCCGACAACTTCGCCAGCGCTTCCTCCCTCTCCCGCCCTGCCAACGGAGCTCTGCCCTCGGGCTGGGTGAAGCGGATCCCTTGGACATCGATGCCAAGGGCATAGGGACTGTCGAGATCGAGAGCTGCCACGCCCTTGATAGAGGGCCCCTCGACGACCTGGCCACCGGGAAGGATCAGGGTGTCCCCCAGAGCCGTCCAGAGCGGCTCCACGACGGGCTCTGCGACGCTGCCCTCTCGCGCCATCTCCGCCTGCACGGATCGAATGAGGAATCCGGCTGCCGCCGCAGCATCGCGCGCGGGGTCGGGCCACATCAGCAGTCGCGTCGTCTCGGGCGCCAGCAACAGCCTGGTGAGCGACTCCTCGCTCAATCCGGTCAGCTTGGCGACGATTTCCGCTTCGACATCGGGGCGGGTGGACCTTACTCCGATAAAGAACTGACCCAAGTGCCGCCCCACCAAATCGGAGTAGCCGCGGTGGATCTCCTCGCACACTTCACTTGTGCCATACCAGCCGAGTGCCTGATGAAATCTCTTGAGGGGTGACAAGTCCATCACCCCGAGATCGATTGTGCGACGGCATCGTTTGATCGAGAAGTGACGAAGGAAATTTCCTTCCGCACGGTGCCGACGATGTGTTCGATCACCGCGAGCAGGGATTCGCAGTGCACGCTCGGGTTGGAGAACGCGTTCTTCTTCGACCATCGGTGCGGCATCTCGCCGCCACCACAAAGCCCGTAGACAGGGCATCGCATACAATCGTACGGCAGAAGTTCCTGGTTCTTCAGCCCCATGCGATAAAGCTCTGTCTCCCGCAGCCTCTCGATCGAGTGCCTGCGGACATCAAGACCCGTGAGTGTCATGCCGTCACCGCAGATCCGAAGCATGTCCAGCGGTTCCAGGCTGCCATCGGTCTCCACGACCACATCGGTCACCGGCTGGGCACCCAAAGCGCTGATCTGTGATTCACCACCCAGGATCAGCTGAAGCAGGGATTCGAACCACCTGATCCGCACACCTGCATCCGCATTACCGTACCACTCGTCGAACAGATCGATATAGTATCTGCCGAGAAGGTCGGCGTTCCAGGGCGGCCCTTCCTCATGGTGGTAGTCCGGCCAGAGGAAATCCATGTTCCGGACACCGATATCGAGCAAGTGACGGAACACCTCCGTCCCGGGGAATCGCGGGTCGGCCACGACGAGGATTCCCCAGGGAGGTGATTCGGCGCCTTGAGCCACCAGAAGGTCGATCGCCTTGCGGACGCGGCTGTAGCTTCCCTTTCCCTGGTGGTTCACTCGATGACGATCGTTCCAGACTGCCGGCCCGTCGAGGCTCACTCCGACCTGGACTCCATGGTTCGCGAACAGCGAGAGCCAGTCCGCATCGATGAGAATGCCGTTGGACTGCAGGGTAAGTGAGAGCTGCACGTCCGCTGGCGCCATTCTCCTGACATCGTCCAGAAAGCGCGTCATCCAGGGCTTGCCGACCAGAAGCGGCTCGCCTCCGTGAAGTGCGATTACCGCTTCGGTGATGCCGTTCCGAGACGCATACTCCGCGATCTCCTGAATGGCGGCTCGGGCGACCTCCAAGGACATTACCCGGGGGCGGGTCAGATGGGTCGTATCGCCCTTGTTGTAGATGTAGCAATAGGTGCAGTCCAGGTTGCATCTCGAGGAGATCTTGAGGATGCAGGAAACAGGAGGAGCGATTCCCGTAGATCGTCGTTCAGAAAACGAATCCTCTTCACCAGAGGGACATCGAAACGCGCGATCTTGCACACGAGATGAAATCAAGGACAAACCCCTCGCCGATTCTACTCCAGGTCCGCTACCGCCCAGCGGCGGCGCGGTTTCTTACATTTCCGGATTATCGCTCCAGCTCCTGCTGAAAGTGAGGCGGTTGTACCCGGCGGTCACAGGCGGCTGCCCGCCTTCGGTGACCTCAAGCGCCGCGCGAAGAATGGGATTGAGTGTCCCGACGGCGTCCCTGAGAGCACCGAGGTCCTTGATGGGGACTCGTACCTCTGCCTGCTGGGGGTTTTTTGCGCCATTTTCCATGATGCCCTCCCGGATTCCGAGATTGAGTGAATCGATGAGACTCGCGAGTGGTTTCGACGCTAGCCAGCCTGCGGCTTCATGGCCATCAGGACATTGCAGGGGTTGCTCCAACGGTGGTTGCGTCCACCCGAGCAGCCGTATCGACATCGACGGTGAGGCGGGGTCAGACACGCTTCCTGTCGATGGCTGACAGCGGTCTGGACCCTTGAACTCACGGACAAGCACCTCTGCGTGGCGTCAACGCGCTGTTGTTGGGTCGGCCTGAGGCCCTGGTCGGGGTGATAGACCGGTTCAGGCCCGGAGCTTTCATTCCATACCGGGCCCTAATCAACGTGAAGGGGTTTCAGGTGTCCAACACGGTTGATGTCGACTTCGACGGCGTGTACCAGGGCGTATCCATCAGGGCGATGGTCGGCTCGCCGCGTCTCCAGCGGGTGACGCTCCTCGAGGAAGGGTCCCCCCACCCCATCCAGTGGGTGGGATCGGGAGAGGGCGGCCTGCAGATCGGGGGGTCCAGCTGTCGGGCGAAAAGAAGGTCAGTGTCACCGTGGAATCCAGCGATGACAACGGCGAGATCTTCAAGCCGAGCTCCCTCGGCCGCAGTACATGGCGGACGCTGTCACTCCCGTCCTTCGTGGTGACCACCGTCAAAGCCGAAGACGACGGCGACAGCGACAGCGACTTCGACGACGCCGTCGTCTACTTCAGCTGGCTTTCGAAGTAGGCACGACGCTGCCGCCGGCCCTCTTGGGTGCGTGACGGCGGATCGGCAAGGACCGGGTCATCGGATCGAGTGAATCGCCGACGGCCTGTCAACCCTTTCAGGGATCTCCGTGCCAGCCGGGCATCCCGGAGAGACGTCAGGAGACCGGCGGACCGGTCTTGAGCTTGATGTCCGGTCGGGCCGGGAGGGCCGACCCGCATTGTGCTCCCCCTCGGCCTGCTCCACGGCAGCGGCGATGGCGGCCGCGACGAACGAAGAGGGCGACACCGGGGCAGCTCGACGTCCGGGTTGCGCTGGAGGCCGACGACGCAGTTGCGCAAGCGATCCAGAAGCTCGTTGTTCACGTGGGCGGGGACCTTCGACTTCCCGCCCATGACCTGGCGGCCGCCGAGGAGCTGGCCGAGGATGCCGCTACCCCCGACCGCGCGAGGGTCTGCGGGTAGCGGGGCGGTAGCGCCGGCCTCGCCGGGGGTCGGTCTTCGCCGACGGCAGACCGCGTGCGGGCCCCGCCGCCGCTCCTCGCAGGCCGCCCGGACGCCACCATCACCTGCCGCAGCCCGCTGCACGCCTCCCTCGCCCACGCCCGGACCGCTGTCGGACTCGCCCATGGCGGCGAGGCGCATGCCGCCCTGCGGTGCCTCGGCCGCGCCGAGAACGCCCTGGCCAAGACCGACCTCACACAGCCCCGCTCCTCGTGGATCGCCTTCTACGGGCCTGCCGAACTCCACTCTCTGACCGCGATCGTGCCGGACGTCGTGCGCCACCCCGCACAGGCGGAGGCGGCCTCCCACCGGCCGCTCGCCGCGCTACTCGACACCTATCTCCTTGAAAGGCTGTGGGCGCCATTCCTGCTGGTAGGCGGGGTGTTCGGCGTATGACTGGCCAAGGACTCGAAGCGCGTATGCCAGGCCGGCCGAGCGGGAGTCCGAGGGATCCGTCGCTTTGTAGTCGTTCGCCAGTTGCTCGATCAGATCGAGCATGGGGAGGTGGCTGTCGAGAAGAGCCTCGCCGCCCAGGGTGTCGGCCACGTAGGCGTAGGCGTGGTTGTCGTCCATGATGCGTGCGACGAGGAACTCCACAAGATCGTCCATGTGGTCATCCTCGCGGACAAGGTGCTTCGGCGGTCAAGCGGCTGTCCAGATGAGGATGGCGGCGAGGTGGAGTGCGGCCTGGTAGGCGATGGCGAGCTTATCCGTTCGCATGGCCAGGCCGCGCCATTGCTTGAGTCGGTTGATGCACCATTCGACAGCGTTGCGCTGTTTGTACGCCTCGGCGTCGAAGGCCGGTGGGCGGCCTCCGTCGCGGCCTCGCCGCAGCCGGTGGCCGACCTGGTCGGACGGCTGGGGGATGACAGCGCGGATTCCACGTCGCCGGAAGTGATTGCGGATCGCGCGGGATGAATACGCCCGGTCCGCCAGGATGGCATCAGGTCGGGTTCTCGGTCGACCGGGTCCGCTTCGCAGAACACGGATGCCTGCCATCACGGTCTCGAAGGCCGGGGCGTCGCCCGCCTGGCCTGCGGTGACGCGAAGGGCCAGGGGCCGTGCCCGGCTGTCGCTGGCGAGGTGAACCTTCGTGCTCAGGCCGCCGCGGGAGCGTCCGAGGGCGTGGGCGTCAGGTTCGGCCCTGCCTGGCGCCCCTTTTTCCTGGCACCGGCAGCGTGCTGGTGAGCCCGGCAGACGGTGGAGTCCACCGAGACGGTCCAGCCGATGTCGGCATCAGCGTCGGCCGCTGCCAGAACTGCGGCGAGGATGCGTTCCCAGGTGCCGTCCATGGCCCACCTGATCAGGCGTTTGTGAGCGCTCTGGAACGAGCCGAGCTCGTCCGGCAGGTCCCGCCAGGGAGAGCAGGTGCGGTACTTCCACGCGATAGCTTCCAAGGTTCGGCGGTGATCGGCCCATCGCCGACCGCGGACCGGATCGGCCGGCATCAGCGGCTCGATCCGGTCCCACATCGCATCAGTGATCACTAATCGGACAGACACATCCGATCAACTGACCAACCGATCAAAGAGATACGCTTTAGGCCCTGTCCGGGCGACCGTGCCGGGCCCGCGACGCCAGCCACAGCCACAGCGCGCGCGGCCTTCACGCGTGGCGGAGCGTCAGGGTCGCGTCCGGGCCCGCTTCGACGTGTGTGGCGAACGGGCGGCCCGCCTCGTTGAGGGTGGTGCGCAGCCACGCCGCCTCCTCGCGCGTGGCGCGGTGCAGCCGCAGGCGCCGCGCCCGCAGCGGCACCAGGCCGACGTCGCCGGCCAGGGCCCCGTCCGGCGCGAGTGGGACGAGGAAGAGCAGCCGCAGCTCGTCGCGGTACTCCTCGTAGCCGCCGATGCCCTCGTAGTCGTTGATGAAGTCGCCGCAGCCGTAGAGGATCAGCCTGCCCCGGTAGACCTCCATGGGGCGGGGGTGGTGGGAGGAGTGGCCGTGGACCAGGTCGGCGGCGCCGGTGTCGATGAGGGTGTGGGCGAAGCGGATCTGGTCCTCGCCGATGCCGTAGCCCCAGTTGGAGCCCCAGTGCACGGAGGCGACCACCACGTCCCCCGGCCGCCGCTCCCGCCGCACGCGCTCGGCGATCCCGTGGGCGCTGCGCTCGGTCAGGCTGGGCACGAACGCCACGCCTGACCGGTCGTGGCCGGCGGCCCAGCCGTGCGGGACGCCGCTGCACGGCGTTCCGAACCCGTAGACGAGCACGCGCCCGCCCGCGACGGGCACGGCCGCCGGCCGCCACGCCGTCTCCGCGTCGCGGCCCGCGCCGGCCGTCCGCAGGCCCGCGTACGCGAGCGCGTCGAGCGTCTCCGCGAGCCCGGCCCGGCCGAAGTCGAGCACGTGGTTGTTGGCGAGCCCGCACACGTCGGGGCGGGCGGCGGCCAGGCACGGAAGGTTGTCCGGGGTCATCCGGTAGTGAACGGCCTTGCCGGGCGCGAAGTCGTCGGCGCGCGTGACGCTCGTCTCCAGGTTCATCACCCGCACGTCGGGGGCGGCGCGCGTCAGCGCGTCGAGGGCCTCTCCCCAGGGCCAGCCGAAGCCGACGGGCCGGGGGACGGGGCCGTTGACGGACTCGGCCAGCGCCACGTAGTCGCGGGCGTCGCGCACGTATCCCTCGCGCAACGCCGGGTCGCCGGGATGCGGCAGCACCTGGTCGACCCCGCGGCCGAGCATCACGTCGCCGCAGAGGGCAAGGCTCAGGGCGCCCGGCGGGCCGCCGCTCGCCACGCTCGCCATGTTCACCAGGCTAGCCAGGGGCGCCCAGCATGGAAACGTGACCGAAAACGAGCCCATGGGTGCTTGTATTCACCGCATCTCCATGAAGCAGAAGGGATTCTCCATGACCGCTCTGCGCGGATAAGCCCCTTTTATTGCTTCTCACGCGGGAGGTAGGCCCGAAAGAGAGTCGCGCAACGGTCGGGCAACTGACACGTATTGCGGGCGAATTCAGCCTCCAGTCCACTCGTCCCGTCACGCCGTTTCTTGATCCGATCATGCCAGGACTGGAGGAGAGGCACTATGGCTCTCTTCGCGCGGGCTGCCTGGCCCGCTGACCACCGCGACGAGATCATCGCGGGCGCGCTGGTGGGCGCGGTGGTGATCATCCTCGGCTACGCCTCGGGGATCGGTGTCACGTCCGTCGCGGACGCGCAGGGCGTCACCCCGCCGCCGCCCGCGGCGCTCGGGCCCAGCGACCCCGGCCCCGGTGACGGGCCGGAGGAGGACGAGCCGGAACCCGGGCCCGAGCCCGAGCCCGCGCCCGAGCCCGGACCGGACGACGACGACGGGACGGACGAGACGGACGGGGTGGACGAGGGCGCGGGCGGCCTGCCGCCGGCGTTCCCCGGGCCGACGGACGGGGCCGGCGACCACGCCGGACACGAGGAACACGAGGAACACGAGGAACACGAGGAGCACGACGAGCCCGGCGGCGGCTCCGGGGGGCACACGCCCTCGCCCTCCCCGAGCGACCCGGACTCCCCGCCGCCGTCCCCCTCCCCCACGCCCACCGACGACCCCTGCGCGGACGGCGAGGTCCACCTCGCGGAGCCGCTGCTCGTCTCCACCGTGGGCACCGTCTCCTCGCTCCTCGACGGCCTCTTCGGCGCCCCCGGCGGCGAGGCACCGGCGTCGGCGCCCCCGCTCTGCCTGGGCATCGGAGACACGCCGTGATCGCGCACACCCCCGCCGGGCCGCTCGGCCCCGACCCCGCCGTGCGCGACGCCCTGACCGTGGCGCACGGGATCGGCTACCTCTCCCTCGCGCTCTTCCTCGGCGGGCTCGCCTTCCTCGCCCTGCTCTGGCCCCGGGGCGCCACCGAACGCCGCGCCCGCGCCGTCCTCGTCCTCGCCTGGGCGGCCGGGGCACTGTCCACCGTGGCGACCGCCGGCCTCGAAGGCGCCTACGCCACCCAGGGAACGCCCGCCGACGCGCTCACCCTCGACGCCTACCGCGAGGTGCTGGAGACCGACGCCGGCGTGGCGCTGGCGGGCCGCGCCCTGCTGTGGCTGCTCGCCACCGTCGTCCTCGCCGCCGTGCTCCAGGGCGGCGAGCGGGCCGCGCGCTCGCCCGGCTGGCGCGTCGGGGCGGCGGCCGTCGGCTTCGGCCTGCTGCGCACCACCGGCATGTACGGGCACAGCGCCGAGGGCAGCCGCCCCGCCTGGGGCGAGGCCGCGAGCCTCGTCCACCTCGTCGGCGTGTCGCTGTGGGTCGGCGGCCTGGTGCTGCTGACCGTCGCCGTGCTGCCGCGCCGCCGCCCGGCCGAGCTGGCCGTCGTCGTCCCGGCGTACTCCCGGCTCGCGGCCGGGTCCGTCGCCGCCATCGCCGCCGCCGGGCTGGTCCTGGCCTGGCAGGTGGTCGGCTCGTTCGACGGCCTGCTGCACACCGACTACGGGCGGCTGCTGCTGGTCAAGACCGCGATCGTCGGCACGACGCTGCTCGTCGCCCTGCGCAGCAGGAACTGGGTACGCCACCGGCTCGGCGCAGCCGGCCCGGCCGGGAGCGTCCGGCCCTTCGTCTACTCGGTCGCCGCCGAGACGGTGCTCGTTCTCGCCGTACTCGCAGCGACGAGTGTGCTGGTCACGTCCACTCCGGGCCGCTGACCGAACCACCGCAGAAAGCACGGAACACAGAACCCAGAAAGGGAAAACGCGATCATGACCGACACCGTCAACACCGACAGCGACGCGGGGGGAGGCGGTCGGCGACGCCGGACGCCGTCCCGCTCCCGGTCCCGCCCCTCGACCCGGAGCAACCGGACCCTGCTGATCGGCGGCCTGGCCGCGGCGTTCTCCGCCGTGCTGTGCCTGGGCGCGCTCCAGTCGGCGACGTCCGGCACGGCCGCCACGGCCGTGGACGCCGCGCCCGCCGCCGCGGAGCAGGAGCCGCGGGCCCAGAGCGGGTCCGGGCACGGCGAGCACAGCGCCTCCGACGAGCAGGCGGCGCCCTCCGCCGACGGCGGGCAGGCGCAGGCCGACCAGACCGGGGAGGCCGAGGCGTCGGACGACTCGGCGAGCACCGCCGCCGCGCACGAGGTGACCATCGCGGACTACGCCTTCAGCCCGGCGACGCTGACCGTCAGCGTCGGCGACACGGTCACCTGGACCAACGAGGACACGGCGCCGCACGACGTCACCACGACCTCGGGTCCCGACACGCTCGACTCCGGCACGCTGGAGACCGGCGAGAGCTGGTCGTTCACCTTCGACGAGCCGGGGACGTACGAGTACTACTGCACGATCCACCCCGACATGACCGCCAGCATCGTCGTCACGGCGGACGGCGGCGGCAGCACGGGCGGGGACTCCGGCGGCGACACCGGCGGGGACACCGGCGGCGACACGGGCGGCGACACCGGGGGTGACTCCGGCGGCCACTCGGGCGGCAGCACCGGCGGCAGCGGTGGTGGCGGCGGCGGGGACGACGAGATGTGCCAGAGCGTCGATCAGGTCCTCATGCCGATCCTGGAGCACATCAACTCCGCCCACCTGGAGCTCTCCCCGAGCGAGCAGGTGCAGGACGCCCTCGATCTCGACCAGTACATCAACACCCACACGGTCTGGATCGAGACCATCCTCACGGCGGCCTCCGAAGGCGGCGGCTCGGTCCTCGACGAGACGCTGACCGTGCTGCTCGACCACGTCACCGGCGCGCACCTGGAGCCCTCGCTGAGCCAGCAGGTCGCGGACATCCTCAACCTCGACCAGTACATCAACACCCACACGGTGTGGGCCGAGAACCTCCTCGCGCCCACGCAGGACTACCTGATCGACAACTGCTGAGGGAAGGGGGACGGCGGCACCGGGCCGGCCGAGTCGCAGTCGGCCGGCCCGGTGCCTGCCCCCATCCTGCCCTGGCGCCCCCGCATCCCACGCGCAAGGTGACCGACATGACGACCGCCGCTCCCCGACTCCTCCTCGCCGCGCTGCTGTCGCTGGCCGCCGCGCTGGTCCTCCCGGCGACGGCCGCGGGCCCGGCGTACGCCGCCACCCGGCAGGTGGTGATCGCCGACTACGCCTACGGGCCGGCCACGCTCACCGTGCCGCTCGGCACCACCGTGACCTGGACCAACGAGGACACCGCCCCGCACGACGTGCAGACCACATCCGGCCCCGCGACGCTCGACTCGCCGATGCTGGAGCAGGGCGACGAGTGGAGCCACACCTTCACCACGCCCGGCACGTACGACTACTACTGCACGGTGCACCCGGAGATGGTCGCCCGCGTCGTGGTGGAGGAGCCGGAGTCCGAGCCGGAGCCGACGACGCCTCGGCCCGAGCCCGAGCCCGAACCGGAGCCGACGCACGACCACGGCGACCACGAGCACGGGGAGGGCGAGCACGGGGAGGGCGAGGACGAGGACGACCCGGCGACGGGCGAAGCCGGAGGTGACGGGGCCGGGGCGCCCGGAACCGCGCCCGAGCCGTCCGCCTCCCGCCAGGAAGAGCGGGAACAGAGGGAACAGAACGAGGACGCCTCTCCCACGGCCGAGCCGACCCCGACGCCGACGCCCGCACCCACCCCTACGCAGATCGCGGCGGACCCGGCCGCCACCACGGAGGAGCTGGACCCGCTCCTGGTCGTGACCGGGGTCGTCACGGGCGTCGCCGTCCTCTGCCTCCTGCTCGCCGCCTCGCGCTCCGCCGCCGCCCGGCGGCGCTAGCTCAGCCAGCCCGGCGTGATCATCCCGCTCTCGTACGCCAGGATCACCAGCTGCGCCCGGTCCCGCACGCCCAGCTTGGTCATGATGCGGCTGACGTGCGTCTTCGCCGTCGCCGGGCTGAGCACCAGGCGCTGCGCGATCTCGTCGTTGCTCAACCCCGCGCCCACCAGGCCCATCACCTCCCGCTCGCGCTCGGTGAGGGCGTTCAGCCGCGGCGCCGGGTCCGGCTGCCTGGCCCTGCCCGCGAACTCGGCGATCAGCCGCCGCGTCACCGTCGGCGCGATCAGCGCGTCGCCGCGCGCGCAGACGCGGATGCCGCGCAGCAGCTCCTCCGGGTCGGTGTCCTTGACGAGGAAGCCGGAGGCGCCCGCGCGCAGCGCGCCGAAGACGTAGTCGTCCACATCGAAGGTGGTGAGGATGACGACGCGCACGCCCGCCAGGCGTTCGTCGCCGGCGATCCGCTCGGTGGCGGCCAGCCCGTCCGTCTGCGGCATCCGGATGTCCATCAGCACCACGTCGGGCCGCAGTTCGCGCGCCAGGCGCACGGCCTCGTCCCCGTCGGCCGCCTCGCCGACGACCTCGATGTCGTCCTCGTCGTCGATGATCGACCGGAACCCGGCCCGCACCAGCCGCTGGTCGTCGGCGAGGAGGACTCTTACACATCTTGCGTTGGGGTCCCCGGGGCGCGTCGCGGTCATGGCAACCAGGGTAGGCGTGCACCCACTTGGAAGCCCCGCCCATGCGCCACGGGGGCAACGCACGGACGGGGCGGCTCGGGGCGGCTGCCGCCCTTGGGTCAGCCGCGTCGTGCTGCGGCGCGCTCCCTGACCTGGGCGGACTGCTCAAGCACTGTGAGCCAGTACGCCCGTTCTTCGTCGCTGACTTCGTCCAGCCCTTCAAGGTCGGCGTATTCAGCGTGTGGGGGCGCGCCGTTGCGGATGGTGGGTGGCTCAGCCGGTGGCAATTTCATGGTCGGCGGATCGTGGGGATTGGTGGCCGGAATGGGGGGTACGGCCCCGCTACGTCCCGCGTCAGCACGGTGGCGGCCCGAAGGGTGGATGAGCAACCCGAGCCACGCAATGAAGCGGGCGGTAAGGTTCTGCACGTCAACAGCTCCGATCTGTTGGCCATGCCCCGGGGGTGTTCGCGCACCCGCCGGGGCCCTCGCTCGATGTTCGAATTGGCTAACTGGTCTGCTCTTGCTGGCTAGACTCCCGTCATGGTTGACGCCTTCGTTCCGTATGAACGGCATCCGGCTTGCGGGGTGTGTCCGGCAAGGCGATTTCCGCTGGAGGAATTCGACGTTGCCGAGCGGCCATCCCGAGATTTCCCGTTCAATCCCGAGGACGGCCACCGGTACACAGCGGACGGCGCTCCCGTCTGTGTCCATCCGGACAAGGTGGGAGTTCCCGCAGCCCGCTACAAGTCGGACGGCATTTCGCTGACCGCCGAATTGGCGTTGCCCGACAGTGCGGATGAGCTTGCCGAGTACTTGCGCGAGGTGTTGCACGGCGCAGCGCCCGGCGTTCTCGACGCGCTTGTTGAGAAGGCCGCTTCCGAGATCGGGTCGCCGTTTCCCGGAAGTCAATGTGACTGAGACGCTGCGCCGCGCGCTCAATTAGGCGGCCGGGGCCTCGAAGGTGATGCGGTGTTCGCGTCCGGAGCGGGCCAGGCCGATGCTGTCGTATCGCTCGGCCAGCAGCACCCGGCGCCGGACCACCTTGCTGTGGTCCTGCCAGTAGCGGGACGGCGGCTCGCCCCAGGCGGCGACGTAGGCGGAGTGCGTGAAGTCGCCCCGGGTGTAGTCGATGTGCTCCTGGTCCGTCTGGTGAATGATGTGCACGCCGACGCGCTGCGCGATGCGCGACAGGAGCTGCGGCTGAGCGATCATCGCGTGCGTCATCTCGTCCACGGGAACGGCGATCGGGATTTCCGCCGCGTTCTCGTCGCCGGTCAGCTCGTAGACGACCGCCTTGAGCGACAGGGCCCGAAGCCCCTCGATGAGGAGGGCGGGGGCGTCGTTCTCAAGGTGCCATTCACTGATGACCGGAAAGCCGGTGAAGCACTGCCAGTCCTCGGAGTATTCGAGGGTGGCCGCCTCGAAGGCGCCGTATTCCCGGTCGGCCTGAATGGCGACCAGGATTTGATGTGCCCTTTCCGCCACCCGGTCGGGCGACGGCAGGGCGATGGTTACGGTCACTACCGAACTCCTTCGCGTTTCGGGTCGGGTTGTGCCTTGCAGTTCCCGCCCCTGCCGTAGTGCTGTCCTCTTTCCGCCGACAGGGACGGGGTTGAAATCCCGATCCCGCAGAGGCCGCTACGGGAACTTCTCCGCAGAATCGGAAACCTTGGGGTGCGGTTTCTCTTCGGTCAAAAGCGGTAGCTGGTGATCGGTTCGAGTGTCCCGCCCGCGCATTGCGGGCATGGGACCTTCCATGTGCCTGTGCAGGTGTCGCAGCCGAAGAAGCCGTAGCAATGCGGGCACCAAATCTTCCGGTGACCGAAGCAGGTACCGCAGTAGAAGGAGGGGGGATCACTGCTGCGGCTCTGCCTCGGCTCCCTGGATATGCTCACCCGGCAAGCTCAGCGTCGGCGATCTCGACCGCCGCACTCAGCCGTTCCCCTATGACGCACCGGGAACCGGCCGAGCAGTCGCCGCACTCTTCATCGTGCATCTCGGCGGCGGAATGAAGTTGCTGCACATCGGCGGACTTCGGAAATGCGGAGACTTCGCGTTCAGGCATGACAACCCTCCGGCGAGAACGGTCGCAAGTCGCTGCGCCGGGCCTGCCACTCCTGACCGCCGCCCTGCGGTCGGAGCATCGCGTACGGGCCCGCCTGGCCCATGTAGACGCCCACGCGGCCGGCCGCGTCTCTCACCAGCTCGCCCACCTTCGGGTGATCGTGGTTAGTCTTGCTCATGGCTGCCTGGCCTTTCAGGTGGTCCATGCCCCCGGGCCGTCTAGCCACGGTCGCGGGGGTGCGGCATATGCGCGCCCTACGAGCTTCGCCAGGGCGGGCAGGCATGGACACAGGGAACGGGGAACCCCGCAAGGGGTTTTGGGGAACCCCGCTGACCGCGCCAGAGCTACCCTTGGGGTACATCGCTGCCGAGCCTGCTAGGTGAGCCATGGACGACCGCGCAGCCAAGCGCACCGGCTACCCGCTGACGATCCCTGACGCCCTCCTGAACAGCGAACCGATGCGGACGGCGTGTGCAACCCGCAACTTCGCAGAAGTCTTCCGACTGGTGAACAGGCGCACCGGGTCCAGTTACGCCGTCATGGCAGCCGCCATCGGCAAGATGACGAGTTCGCGTATCAGTGACGTAATCAGGGGAGTTCGAGGCATCCGAGGAAAGGAGGTCATCGAACGCATTGCCGATGGCTTCGGCATCCCGGGACAAATGCTCGATTTACCTCCTCGCTCGTGGGAGGGTTCTCCAGAAAGCATTGACGATCCGGACAGCGATCACAATAGAGTCCCGACTGCGCTCGTCGATAAGCAAGAGCGTGCCGAATATTCTGACTCTGAAATGCCGCATGATTCGGAGGTGGCATCAGTGGACCGACGCGCTTTCGTCTCCGCGAGTGCTGCCGCGCTGACAGTTGGCCAGATGCCGCCTGCGCAACTTGACCGTGGCCGACGTGTTATTCAAGCACTGGATGTGATGGGCAACGATAGCTCCGGCGAAATCGCGGATAGTGTCGGCGAGCTAGTTGATCATTATTCATTGACGATGTCCAGTATGGCGCCCGTGGAAGTCTACGACGAACTTGTTGTAGTGAGGTCATACGTGAATGGATATCTCAAGAATCCAGGAGCGATGCGGCGATACAAAGACATGAACCTTGCAACCGGCTGGCTATCATGTCTGCTCGCGATCGCCGCTTGCGATATGGGGGCACATGCGGCAGCGAATCTCTGGTGTGCCGATGCTGAACGGCGGAGCCGTGAAGCAGGACATCCCGAACTAGCGGGCTGGGCTATGCTGACAAAATCCATGGTTGCCTATTACCAGGGACGACCACGCCAGTCGGCGGCGCTTGCGTCCCAGGGGCACAATGCCACTTCAATCGGCATGGTCGTTCATGCGAAGTTGGCTGCCCAAGAAATGAGAGCGGCGGCAATGGCTGGCGATGCAGAGGGAATGGATAATTCCATGCGCTACGCCGCGAAGGCCATGAAGAGGATTCCCCCATCTCGCGTTAAGCTAACAGGCTCCTTTTCTATTGCTCTGGCGGACGACCCGCCATACACCGCAACATCTCTTATGCTTCTAGGTCGATACCCGGAAGCTGTTTCGGCGACCGACCGAGTTATTCAGACACACTACCGAGCTGAAACCCGCCAGCATGGAGAGAATCCGTCAGGTTACGCCCGCGCACTCCTCATCATGGGGCTTGCGAAAGCTGGAACCGGAGACTTGGATGAAGCAGTTTCGGCGGGGCACGCGGCCCTCACTGGAAGTCGTCCAGCATGGCCGACTGTTGTACTCGCTGGCAAGCTGAATGAAGTTCTGAAACGCGACTTCTCCAGTGCACGACAGACCGCCGAATACAACGCTCGCTATCTGGAAACGACTGGACGTATGAGTAGCCAAGCCCAACCGCCCACACCTTGTGAGGGTCGTGAATGAACAGCGAAAACCTGACTGTCGATCAGATCGGTGAAATCACTGAGTTCGTAGACATCGAAGCTCCGCCGCCTGGGGAAAAGCCGACCGCTCACCTCATCTTTGGAACCAATCAAATCCAGCCTGTTGAGATCGCCGCAAAGAGATATCACCAGGGGCTAGCTCCCCTGATCATCGCCACGGGTGGCACTAATCGCCACAATGGCATTGTAGAAGGCAGCGAGTTTCGCAAGCTGCTGATTGAGCGCGGCGTTCCCGACTCGGTTATCCGATACGAGGATCAATCAGCCAACACTTGGCAGAACGTAGAATTTGCCCTCCCCTTCCTGCGTGAAGCCCTGGATTCTGGATTGACGATCACGGCCATCAGCAAGTGGTACCACCGTCGCACACTGCATTCTCTTGCGAGCCTACTTCCGGATATCACTCCCTTCTACGCTATCTCGTGGGAGCCCATTTATGCGGGACGGTCAGTGACCAGGGTTGATTGGCCTGGTATCCCCGATGGCAAGCGGAGGGTGATCCGAGAGTGGGAAGAGGTTTCCCGCCGTGTCGCCGATGGTAGTTTCCGCAGAGCCGAACTAATTGATGGTGCATGGCGCTGCTGATCCGCCAGCAACTCGACAGCAGAAAGCCCGCTCTGGCGCCAGTCACAGCGCGGGATGGGGCGTTGCATCTTATTGGTCGTCAGGCATCGTTCTGAAGGTGTGCCCGTGGTCGCCCTGCGAGGCTGGCAGGAATGCCGCCCGGTCGTCGGTGATTCCCCTCACCGCACCGGGAGCCCAACGGCTTCCAGACCGGAAACCCGCAGGTCACGGACCCTACGTGGGCAAGGGTTCACTCCCTCCTCGGCCAGCACCACGCTGATCACAAGCCCTCCCCTTCCGCAGACTCCGCAGGCAACGGCAGCCGGGCGGCCACCCGGAAGCCGGAGCCAGTATCGACGGCCGCGAGCTCGCCGCCCAGCGCCCGTGCCCGCTCCGCCATGCCGCGTATGCCGCTGCCGCTGGTGTCGCCGCCGACCGAGCCCCGCCCGTCGTCCTCGATCCGCACGCGCAGCTCCCCCGGCTCGTACTCGACGCGCACCACGGCGTGGGCGGCCCGGGCGTGGCGGGTGACGTTGGTGAGCGACTCCTGCACGATGCGGTACGCCGCGAGCGAGATCTGCGGCGGCACCACGGGCGGCTCCCCGGTGGTCTCGACCGTGACGTCGAGCCCGGCCGCGCCCGCGCGTTCGGCCAGCTCGCCCAGCCGGTCGAGCCCGGCGGCCGGGGCGGTGGGCGCGGCCTCGTCGACCTGCCGCAGCACGCCGAGGGTGGCGCGCAGCTCGCGCAGCGCCTCCCTGCTGGTCTCGCGCACCGACTCCAGGGCCTGCACCAGCTCGGCGGTCTCGCCGGGGCGCTTGGCGCTGCGGTGCACGGCGGCGGAGGCCTGCACGTTGATCAGGGAGATGTTGTGGCCGAGGACGTCGTGCAGCTCGCGGGCGATGCGCAGGCGTTCCTCGGTGGCGGACTGGCGGGCGCGGACATCGCGTTCCCGCTCGGCGGCCAGCGCGCGCTGCTCGGCCTCGTGCTGGTAGGCGTGGCGGATCAGCATGGCGTGGCCGAAGGCGATGACGCTGAGCAGCCAGCCGCTGAGCAGCGCGATGGACGCGGGTTCCACGTGCTGGTCGTCCTCGAAGACCATGAGCTCGGTGTACGCCAGCAGCAGCGTCGTCAGGGCGGCGATGGTGAGGGCGGCGGCGAGCTGCCCGGAGCGGGCGACGAAGTAGAGGGAGACGATGAACGCCACCATCACCGTGGGCCCGTCGGCCAACGAGAGCGGGTAGTACGCGCAGGCCAGGAGCAGCGTGACCACGGAGACGGCCATGGGCCAGCGGCGGGCGAAGGCGAGCGCGAGCCAGGCGGCGAGGGCGAGGAGCCAGCCGACCGCGGCGGGCGCCCGGCCGCCGTCGATGTCCTTGAACAGCGCGAGTCCGGTGTCGACGAGCAGGGCGATGCCGGTCAGCTGCATCACGCGGTCGCGCGCGGCGGCTCGCAGAGCGGGCACGGAGGGGGCGGACATGTCGCCCAGAGTACGTAGGCTGGGGTGCGGCAGCGCGGTTCCGCTCAATACCGCTCACTACCGCCCGCGCTGTGTCGTTATGAGCATCTTTGGCGTGTGAAGGAGGCAGTCCCCCATGACCGGCCCAAGCGAGGAGCCCGCGCACGACCCCGAGGTGCTCCAGCTGGCGGCGAAGGTGTTCGACCTGGCCAGGCAGGGCGACACCGACACGGTGGCGGCGTACGTGGACGCGGGCGTGCCCCCGAACCTCAGCAACGACCGGGGCGACACGCTGCTGATGCTGGCCGCCTACCACGGGCACGCGGACACGGTGCGCGTGCTGCTGGCGCGCGGCGCGGACGCGACGCGGCCGAACGACCAGGGGCAGACGCCGATCGCGGGCGCGGTCTTCAAGGGCGAGGCGGACGTGGTCCGGGTGCTCCTGGAGGCCGGGGCCGACCCGGCGGCGGGCCAGCCGTCCGCGATCGACACGGCGCGGATGTTCGGGCGTACGGAGCTGCTCGACCTGTTCGGCGCGAGCTAGACACGGGCGGAGGGCAGCGGAGGGGGAGCGGAGGGGTAGGTGTGGGGCATGGACGCCGAGAGCCCCATCAGCGACGCCTACCGCGACGACTCCACCACCAACGTCCTCTTCCGCGTCTTCCGCCGCCTGGGCTGGAGCGACCTGGTCAACTGCGGCTACTACACGGTGCCGACCGCGCCCGCGCTGCTGGGTGGCCTGGCGTTCTTCCAGCGGCGCCTCGTCGCGCGCTCCCTCGCGCTGCTGAACGCCGGCCCCGGCGACCGGGTGCTCGACGCCTGCTGCGGACGCGGCTACACCACGGCCCGCCTGGCCGGCGCCGGCTGCCGCGCGCTCGGGGTGGACATCAGCACGTCGCAGATCCGCGAGGCGCGCGAGCGCTTCGGCGGCCGTCCGCGCGCGGCCTTCGCCGTCGGCGACGTGACCGCGCTGCCCCCGGAGGCGGAGGGTGCCACCGTCACCGACGGCTCCTTCGACCGGGCGCACTGCCTGGAGGCCGCCTTCCACTTCGGCTCTGAGGGCCGACGCGCCTTCCTGGCCGAAGCGTTCCGGGTGCTGCGGCCCGGCGGGCGGCTGGTCCTGGTGGACTTCACCTGGCGCACCCCCGACCCCGGCGCCATCGCCCGGCTCGACCCCGAGCGGCGCGTGCGCGACGCGTGGCGTTTCGAGGAGCTGGAGCCGAGGGAGCGCTACCTGGCCCTCGCCCGCTCCGCCGGCTTCCTCCCGACCCGCGTCCTCGACTGGACGCGGAACGTCAGCGACCCCTTCGCCCGGCTCGGCACGGCGCTGTCCCGCGTGGCCGCCTCCCGCGCCGGCAGAAGCGCGCTGTGCCTGCGGTGGCGCGGACTGCGTGACCTCACCGAGCGGGACTGGCGCGAGGTGACGGCGTCGATCCACGCGCACGAGACCGTGAGCCGGTACACCGGCTACACGGCCCTGGTTCTCGACAAGCCCTGGGACAAGCCCTAGGACAAGCCCTGGAGGGTGTACAGGCGGCGGGCGTTGTCCGCGGCGACGAGCGCGGCCACCCGCTCGGCGTCGGCCCGGGACCAGGCGCCCTCGCGGGTCCACTGGCCGAGCAGCCCGCCCAGGGCCTGACGGAACGCCTCGGCGCCGACGAGGTACAGCTCGGGCAGCCCGTAGGCGTCGGTGGAGAACAGCAGCTTGCCGAAGGGCGTCAGCTCCAGCATCTCGCCGAGCACGGCCTGCGCGCGGGCGCCGGTGTGGGTCAGCGTCAGGCCCACGTCGGCGTAGACGTGCGGGTAGACGGCGGCGAGGTATCCGGCCTGCCGGTGGTAGGGGTAGCCGTGCAGCAGGACGAGGCGGCAGCCGGTGGGCTGGACGGCCTGGACGAACGCGATGAGAAGGGCCGGGTCGGCGCGGTCGAGGCGGAGGTCGCTGTCGCCGAAGCCGGTGTGTATCTGCAGCGGCAGCCCGGTCTCGGCGGCACGCCACAGCAGATGCCGCAACAGCAC